>JBBRGF010000043.1:0-20217 GCA_038240975.1 Gemmatimonadales bacterium | reverse complement strand
GACCCGGCCGCCGTCGGCAACGAGATGCGGGTCGTGGTGAGCGAGGTGGCCGGGCGGCGGAACGTGCGGATGCGCGCCGAGGCACTGGGTGTCGACGCCGGCTCACGCGAGGGCGCAGTGCTCCAGCGCATCAAGGAGCTCGAGCATCGGGGTTTCCAGTTCGAGGCGGCCGAGGGCTCGTTCGAAATGCTGCTCCGCCGCGAGGCGCCAACCTACCGGGCGCCGTTCGTGCTCGAGGAGTTCACCGTCATCATCGAGAAGCGGGGCGGGGGCGGCAGCCGGGCTCAGGCGACGGTCCGGGTCCGTGTGGGCGACGAGATGATGCATACCGCCGCCGAGGGCGACGGGCCGGTCAACGCGCTCGACCGCGCCGTGCGGAAGGCGCTGCTGCCGCATTATCCCGAGCTGGCCGACGTGCAGCTCGTGGACTACAAGGTCCGGATCGTGGACGAGCACCTGGGCACCAATGCCCGGACCCGAGTGATCATCGAGAACGCTCGGGGCCCCGAGCGCTGGAGCACCGTGGGCTGCTCGGAGAACATCATCGAGGCGAGCTGGCTGGCGCTGTGTGACGGGCTCGAGCTGGCTCTCCTCCGGCCGGTCGCCTGAGAATGGAACCTCGAGCGCGGTGGGCGCGTTTCCTTTTCGGCACGCGGGAAATGGCCTAGTCCAAATATCACCAAAAAACTGTGGTCCATTCGGCTCGCCAGATGCAGAATCGTGCCGTATCATGAGACAGTGGCAAGACATCGATTCCGGCATTCCATGGTCCGGTCCCTCCGGACGGGGCGAGGAGCGTTTGCATGACGGGCACCGCAGTTACAAGCCGGGTGGACCCCGGGGTCATCGCCGCGCAACTGCAGGATGCGCGAGAGCGAACCTATCTCCTGGTTGCACCGCTCACCGACGAAGACCTTCGTCGACAGCACGATCCGCTCATGAGTCCCGTTCTCTGGGACTTGGGGCACATCGCGCATTTCGAGGAGCTCTGGCTGACCCAGAATCTCGACGGGCCGATCGAGTTCGTCGAAATGCCGGGTCTCTACAATCCGCTCGAGCATCCGCGAAGCGAGCGCGGGTCGCTGCCGCTTCCGGGGCTGGCGCACTGCCAAACGGTCATGGACCAGATCAGAGGCCGGGTTCTCGGACGGCTCGCCACCACGGATTTCGACCGCGATCAGCCTCTCCTCCATGACGGCTTCGTCTACAACATGGTGCTTCAGCACGAGTACCAGCACAATGAGACCATCCTCCAGACCCTTCAGCTCAAGCAGGGCGTGCCGTACGCGCCCGTGGCGCGGATAGCCACTCCCCGGCCCTCTCTGACTACCGGCAAGGGAGAGTATGGCGAGATGGTGCGCTGTCCCGGCGGAGCTGTGGAGATCGGCACGGACGACCGCTCCGCGGCCTACGACAATGAGCGCCCATGCCATGTCGTGGTGCTTGCCCCGTTCTGGATCGACGTGCATCCGGTTACGAACCGCGATTTCCTGCAGTTTGTGGCGGCGGGCGGGTACGACACCCGTGAGTTCTGGTCGGAATCAGGGTGGCAGTGGAAGACCGAGTCCGGCGCCATGGCCCCGAAGTACTGGGCCAGGGTGGACGGCGGCTGGACGACGCGGTCTATGGATCAAATCGGGCCCGTCGACCCAGACCACCCCGTTTGTCATGTGTCGTATCACGAAGCCGAGGCCTTTGCCCGATTTGCGGGGAAACGCTTGCCTACCGAAGTGGAGTGGGAGGCCGCGGCATCCTGGGATCCGGCCACCCGCATTCGCCGCACCTATCCCTGGGGTGAGACGCCGCCCGACCGGGCGCTCGCCAACGTCGACCAGCTTGCATTCGGCACCGCGCCGATCGGCGCGTACCCCCTCGGTGTGTCGCCAATCGGCTGCCATGGAATGATCGGCGACGTGTGGGAGTGGACCTCGAGCGACTTCGCTCCGTGGCCCGGCTTCCACAGCTTTCCGTACAAGGAATACTCCGAGGTGTTCTTCGGAGCCGAGTACAAAGTCCTTCGCGGGGGCTCGTGGGCCACCCGCCCCGGAGCGGTGCGCAACAGCTTCCGCAACTGGGACTATCCCATTCGCCGCCAGATCTTCAGCGGCTTCAGGTGCGCTCGCGATGCATGACCCCACGATCGGCGCCGCCGTATCGGCTCAGACCGCCCGCCGGGCCAATTCGCAGATGCTCGCGGAAGTCGCGGCCGGCCTCTCGGCGCCTCAGAAGGAGCTGCCCCCGAAGTATTTCTACGACCAGCGAGGCTCGGAGCTCTTCGAGGAGATCACGAGACTGCCCGAGTACTATCCGACCCGTACCGAGCGCGCACTCCTCGAGGGCTGGATGCCGGACCTGGTCAGGCAGCTCGGCACCCGCACGCTGGTCGAGCTGGGCGCGGGCAGCGCGGAGAAGAGCAGGATCATCCTCGACGCGATGCGCAGCGCCGGTCACGCCGAGCTGTACGTGCCCATCGACGTGAGCGCCACCTTTCTGAGCCTCACGGCGGCAACGCTGCGGCGTGAATATCCCGGCCTCACCGTGGAGCCGGCGATCGCCGACATCTCGGAGGAGCTCAATCTGCCGCGCCGAATGCCTCATCCCGCTCTCTTCGCCTTCCTCGGCAGCACCATCGGCAACTTCTACCCGCCGGCCGCAATCCGCCTGCTCGGCCGTGTGCGTGCGGCGATGGCCCCCTCCGATCGCTTTCTCATGGGCGTGGATCTGCGAAAGGACGTGAAGAGAATCGAAGCGGCGTACAACGATTCCGCGGGCCTCACGGCCGAGTTCAACCGGAACATGCTTCGCGTGCTCAATCACGAGCTCGGCGCCGACTTCGACCCGCTGGCGTTCGAGCACCGGGCCTTCTACGAGGACGTCGCGCACCGAGTCGAGATGCATCTCGTCTCGAAGTGCGACCAGCGGGTCAGCATTCCCGGTCTGGGCGACGTCAGCTTCGCGAAGGGCGAGTCGATTCGAACGGAGATCAGCGCGAAGTATGACCGGGCCAGTGTCGCTGAGCTGTTCGACGCGGCCGGGTTTCGTATCGAGGCGTGGCCGACCGATCCCGACACTCCATTCGGACTGGTGGTGGGAGCACCGGTATGAAGATGCTGACTCGCGGGTCGCTCCGAGCCGACCTCGAGGAGCACGTATTCGGCGCGCCCACGGGTGCCTCGCTCACGCCGCGCCGCATCGGCGCCGAGACGGAGCTCATTCCCATCGAGACTTCAACGGGGAGGCGATGTCCCATCTCGGACGAGCTGGGCGTGTCGACGCTGCCGTTCCTGCGCCAATACGGCACGCGACGGGGCTGGCTCGAAACAGAAACCTCCAAGGGCACGCCGTGCTTCCGGCTCCCGACGGGTGGCACGTTCACCTTCGAGCCGGGCGGCCAGATCGAGTACAGCTCACCTCCGTGCCGGACGCCCGGCGCGCTGCTCGGCCTGCTGCGATCGGTGATCGTCCCGCTTCGCGCCGCCGCCGCCAACGACGGGATCACCCTGCTCTCGGTTGGGATCGATCCGTGCAATCCGCTGGAACGTGCGCCGCTGCTGCTCGATGGAAAGCGGTATGGACGGATGGCGGAGTATCTCGCCCTCCGGGGTCCCGCCGGCGCCCGCATGATGCGGCAGACTGCTTCGTTCCAGATGAATCTCGATTTCGACGATCAGCCGTGGCTGCGGTGGCGAGTGCTGAATGCCGCGGCGCCCTACGTCGTGGCAATCTTCGCGAACTCACCGGTATATGACGGACGATCCACGGGCTTCAAGAGCGTCCGGTCGCAGGTGTGGAGGGAGCTCGACCCGGCCCGGACCGGGCTGCCATACGATGCCCGCCGGCCCGTCGATGCGTATCTCGAATTCGCTCTCGATGCTCCTGCGATGCTGATGCCCGCCATCGACGGCGAGCACCGGCCGTTCCGGGATTGGCTCGCCCTCGCGGAGCCACTACCCGAGGAATGGCACGACCACCTGAGTACGTTGTTTCCCGAGGTGAGGCCTCGCGGGCACATGGAGCTTCGGTCGGCCGATGCGGTGGACCCGCACCACTACGCGGCGCCCCTCGCGCTGGCCGTGGGTATTACCTACGAGGCGGAGGCGCTCAGGGCGGCGGTCGACCTGCTCGGCACCCCCGACCTGGGATTGCTTCAGCGCGCCGGCCGCCAGGGCCTCGGTGATGCGGCGGTGCGCCGCACGGCGGCCGATCTGGTGGACATCGCTCTGCGCGGATGTGAGAACCTCGGCCCGGCGTACTTTCCTCCCGGCGACCTGGAGCAGGCGCAAGGATTCTTCGATCGGTACACCCGCCGCGGGCGCTCGCCCGCGGACGACATCGGCGCGGCGGACATCGCGGCATAGTTCACCATCTCGAGGAGCAGCTCTGAAGGCGATCCGCATTCATACCACCGGGGGGCCCGACGTCCTCGGTTACGAGGACCTGCCGATCCCCCAGCCGGGGCCGGGTCAGGTGCTCATCCGCGTGGAAGCGGCCGGCGTCAACTTCATCGAGATCTATCAGCGCACCGGCCTGTACAAGGTGTCGCTCCCAGCCGTTCCCGGAGTCGAAGCGGCGGGCACCATCGAATCGGTCGGCCCCGGCGTCTCCGGCCTCGGCGCGGGCGACCGGGTGGCCACCGTCAACGCCATCGGCTCGTACGCAGAGTACGCGCTCGTTCCCGCCGAGCGCGTCGTGACTCTTTCCCCCGGTGTGACCACGCGCCAGGCCGCGGCCGTGATGCTCCAGGGGCTCACCGCTCACTACCTCACCACCAGCACCTATCCGCTCGCCAGTGGAAACACCTGTCTGGTGCATGCCGCCGCCGGTGGCGTGGGACTGCTGCTCTGCCAGATGGGAAAGCGGCGGGGGGCGCGGGTCATCGGGACGACGTCCACTGAGGGAAAGGCGGCGCTCGCCCGCGAGGCCGGCGCTTCGGATGTGATTCTCTACACCCGGACCGACTTCGCGGCCGAGGTGAAGCGTCTCACCGGCGGCGCGGGAGTGCAGGTCGTGTACGACTCCGTCGGGCACACCACCTTTCTCGCGGGGCTCGGGTGTCTGGCCCCGCGCGGCATGATGGTGCTCTACGGCCAGTCGAGCGGACCGGTCGAACCGATCGACCCCCAGATCCTCAACCAGCGCGGCTCGCTCTTCCTCACGCGCCCGACGCTCGTGCACTATTCCGCCGGCGAGGAACTGGTTCGGCGCTCGAATGAGCTGCTGGGCTGGGTCGCCGACGGCTCGCTCGAGGTTCGAATCGGCGCGGAGTTTCCGCTTGCACGTGCCGCCGATGCGCACCGCGCGCTCGAGGGACGCAAGACGACAGGCAAGGTCCTTCTCCTTACGTGACCGAGCCGTTCCCCGCACTCGTGTCCACGGAGTGGCTGGCCGCTCGCCTCGGGCGCCGGGGGCTTCGAGTCATCGACGGCTCGTGGTATCTGCCCACCGCGGGGCGCGACCCCAGAGCGGAATACGAGGCCGGACACCTGCCGGGAGCGGTCTTCTTCGACCTCGATGCGGTGAGCGACCGTGAATCCCCGCTTCCGCACATGCTCCCCTCCTCGGATACCTTTGCCGATGACGTGTCCGCGCTCGGCCTCGACGATGCCGACGATCTCGTCGTCTACGACGGAACCGGCACCAACATGAGCGCAGCCCGCGCCTGGTGGATGTTTCGTGTCTTCGGCCACGAGCGCGTGGCGCTTCTCGACGGCGGAATCGGCAAGTGGCGCCGAGAGAGCCGTCCGCTCGAGACCGGCGAGGTGCGACTTGTACGAGGCCGATTCAGCGCGAGGCTCGATTCCGGGAGCGTGCGCGACCTGGCCGCAGTGCGCGACGCGATCGAGCACGGCTCCGAGCAGGTCGTCGATCTTCGCCCGGCTGGGCGTTTCACGGGGGCAGAGCCCGAGCCACGCAGCGGCCTGCGCGGAGGCCATATCCCCGGCAGCGTCAACCTTCCGTTTCAGGAGCTGGTCGGGCTGGATGGCACCATGCTGCCTCCACCGCTGCTGCGGCGGCGGATCGAGACGGCCGGCATCGATCTCGGGCGGGCCGTCGTGGCCACCTGCGGATCCGGAACCTCCGCCTGCACCCTCATCCACGCGCTCCACGTACTCGGCCACGATCGGGCGTCGCTGTACGACGGCGCGTGGACGGAGTGGGGCGGACGCCGTGACACTCCCGTGAGCACCGGGCCCGCCTGATGGGCTCGACCGGCTGCATGGTGCTCCTCATGCTGCCATTCGCGGGCGCAGGCGTCTTCACCGGTGTACTGGCGGTTCGCGCGGCGTTGATGCGCGAGTGGACGCAGGCCGTCCTCCTCTGCTTCTTCGCGCTGACGTTCGGGGGCCTGGGCTTCGGTGGAATCGTCGGCTTCCTGAAGGGAGGGCGCCGTCTCGCCGCGACGAAGGCGCTCCGTGACTCACACGCGGGTACGCCCTGGCTATGGCGTCCCGACTGGGCTGCTGGAGTGGTGGACGACGGCACGCGGACGACGGCGCGGTTCGCGTGGGTCTTCGCGATCTTCTGGAACCTGGTCAGCCTTCCGGCGGCATATTTCGGCATGCGAGACGCGCTGGAGAAGGGCAATCACGCGGCGTTCCTCGCCCTTCTCTTTCCGGTCGTCGGGTTCGGCCTTCTCGTCTGGGCCGTGCGCTCGACCTTGCGCTACCGCAGATACGGCGTCTCGCGCTTCGAGCTGACCACCATTCCGGGCGTCATCGGGCATTCACTCGAGGGAACGGTCAGGGTCTCGGAGCCGTTGCGACCCGAAGAAGGCATCCGGATGGCCCTGGTCTGCCTGCGCAGGCGGACGACGAGGACCGGGAAGAGCCAATCGACTTCGGAGACAACGCTCTGGCGGGAAGATCGGAGTGTATCCGGTGGGGGTGTTTCGATACCGGTGGCCTTTGCCATCCCGCCCGACGCGCTCCCTTCGGACGATCGCAATCCCAATGACCGCCTGATCTGGCGCCTGGAAATGACCGCGAATGTTCCCGGAGTAGACTACGGGTCGTCGTTCGAAGTCCCCGTCTTCCGTACCGCGCTGAGCGATCAGCCGCGCAGCGAGGAGGAGGAAAAGTCCGCTCGCGACCCCGCCATTCCGGCCGCGTATCGCCAGCCCGCGACTTCGGAGATCCGGGTGATGAGCAACCGGCGCGGTACCGAGATTCTCTATCCTCCGGCGCGCAATCCCGGAGCCGCTATGGGCCTGACGGCCTTCTTCCTCGTGTGGTGCGCCGCGATCTGGGCCTGCCTTCACTTCGGGGCGCCGGCAATCTTCTCTATCATCTTTGGATTGTTCGGCATCCTGCTGTTGGCGGGTGTGATCGAATTGTGGTTCAAGGTCACGCGTGTGACGGTCGACTCCGGCGGTGTGACTGTGGCAAAGGGCTATCTGGTCACCGGAGCAGGCCGGACCATTGGCGCAGGGGAGGTGGCCGACGTGAAGCCGAAGATCGGCATGCAGGCTGGAGCCACGCCGTATTACGACGTGTCGATCGTCCTGAAAGACGGGAAGACCGTCGCCGCCGGAACCGGCGTGCGCGACAAGCGCGAAGCCGAGTGGCTGGCCACGGTAGTGAAGAAGGCGCTCGATTGTTCATCTATTGTTGAACCCGAGGAAGCAGCTGGCTGACAGCGCGGCCGACACCCTTCCCCTGCCGGTAGCCGTCTCTGACCGCGTGCAGGAAGTGAATCCCGCCGTACACGCGAGACATCCCGTTCTCTTCCGCCGCCTCGGTGAAGCTGTCGAATCGGCGAGTCACGCCCGGCAGCGAAGGGCTGGTGGCCTCGAAGCGCTGGTGATCGCCGAAGTTGCGGATCAGCACCTCTGCCGCTGCCGCCGAGATGGTGGCGGCAGCCGACGGGTACTCGGGAATCGGTGGAATGAAGAACGCCGGCGGGGTGACGCCGGGTTCCGTCCAGAGGAGCGGCAGCCAATCCTCGTCCCTCCGAGTGGAGGGATTGCCGTCGTGGCCGGCCCTGCGGATCGCGGTGAACGGCCGCCAGGAGCGGAAGTGATACTTGGCCTCGAAGCAGGCGATACCAGCGTCGGCGACCGCGAAGTGCGTAAGCGCCAGGATGCGGGCTGCGCGCCAGGGGTCGACGTTGTTTCGGCGAATGACGCTGTTGGCGATGCCACGCCAAACGAGGAACTCCTCGAACCAGAAGAACGCGGTCTCGGCCTGATCGGCCGTCCGTGTCCGGCTGTGAAGGCTGCCAAGGGATTTGACGGTGTGGAGATCGCGGGCGTAGTCCCGGCTCCGAAGCGGGAGCGGGCCTCGGAGGCGATGCTTCGCCAGGTCGACGCCGAACGGCGCGAGGCGCCCCAACCCGGGGAAGAGCGCAACCGGCCCGAGCGGCGGCGCATCGAAGGGCGGTGTGAAGTCGTAGTCACCGGGTTTGCCGGTCGGAACATAGATCGGCTCCGTTACCGGTCCATCCTGAGGAGGCCAGGGGCCTACGGGAATTCCATCGCCGGCCCGCCTCCTCAGATTCGCTTGTGCGGACTTCCGGCCCAAGATCACGCCCCGGTTCTCGGCTGGGCCGTCCGGGACCACAGCCAGGGCCGCGACGTACTCAGCCTCGATCTTCTCGAGTTGACTCGGCGACAGTGCGACGAGGACATCGCGAGCGGCGGTCGCCACCGCGGCATCGAGCGAGGCCCCCGGAAGTGAGAGGTCGGCTGTGTACGGCTCGTAGCGGCGTTCGATGCCGTTGACGGCGTCATGAATGGCGGCGTGCAGTATCGCGAAGGCTCGTGAGTCGATGACCGGCCCTGGATCGACCATCAGTTTGCCGGCAATCGTACTCCAGTGTATGACGGCGTTCCCGTCTCTGCGCGTTTCCTGGGTAGTGACGGGTGCGGTGCGGCCGAGCGATGCTTCGGCGGGGTCACGGTCGCACCCGGCCGCCGCAAGCAGCATGAGGGGCAGGGCAAGCCGGTGGGCGAGCGATCGGCCGGACGAGATAGTACCGGGAGCGGGCATGGCTTTTCTTTCCGTGTGGTCGAGAGGAGTGTCCACTGATCTCTTGGACCAAGATGCCACGGGGGCTGCTGCCGCCGCGTCGGGAGAAAGACCCAGGCGGCGGGTTCACGGAAGGTGGGTAATTCTGTGTACGGGCACCTGGAGGAGGTCGTGCTGGTAGGCGTACGCGGTGGCCGCCGCCCGGCTCGACAGACGCAGCTTGGTAAAAATGTTGCTCACGTGGCGGGCCACCGTCTTCTCGCTGATGGCAAGGTCGTGGGCGATCGCCCGGTTGGTTTTCCCGGTCGCCACGAGCGCGAGCACCTGTATCTCGCGCACGGTCAGCCCGCCCGCGGCCTTGGGTACCGCATTACCGGAGCGTTCCTCGAGCCGAGCCAGATCTGGCGCCGCACCCAATTGTTGGAAGACTCGGCGCGCCGCGTCCAGCTCCATCTCCGCGGTGTCGTCGTCTCCGACCTGGCGGCAGGCGAGTCCGATGAGAACCCGGGTGCGCGCGGCTTCGTATGGCGCCTCGAGCTCGCGCCACGAGGCCCACGAATGGCGCAGCGCATCGAGCGCGATCCGGGCGTCGCCCTCGGCCAGGAGCACTGCTCCCTGCGCGTAGGCGGCAACCGCCCGGAGGAGCGGCGCATCGAAGTCAGCGCCGATCTCCGACAATTCGGCCGCGGCGGCGCGTGCCGCGGGGACATCGTTCGCCGCAAGCATGATCTCGACGTACGCGGGTAGCACCCTGGCTCGAGACCGGCGTGCCCTGGTTTCTTCTACCACGCGACGGATCATGATCGCTGCCGCGTCGACCTGTCCCCGGGCCTCCCGTAACTGGGCCAGGCCCGGCTGTGGCTGCCGCCCCCACTGGCTCGCCTGGCGATAAGCTTCCTCTGCCCTGGCGAACTCGCCCCGTAGCCGGTGAAGCTCGCCCTGTTGATAGAAGGCCTCACCGGCCGCCGGCTCGCCCGGCGGCTGGGAGAGCCGCTCGCAGGCCCGCTGTATTTCGTGCAGGGCATCCGGCCACGCGCCATGCAGCTGCATGATCTGCGCGCGGCGCACCAGACATTGCCCGCGGTAGGGGACCAGGTCCGGCTGAGATTCACACCAGTAGCTCAGCGCCGCGGTCCACTCCTTCGCCCGGCGCAGATCGAAAATCTCCTGGCAGGCCTCGATCACCGCGCAGTAGATCAGTCCGACCACGATGGGCGAGACCTCGCTAGCCGTGACGGCGACCATGACCTCGTCGAGCAGTGCCACGCCGTCGGCGATCTCACCCATCAGGATCAGCGCCTGACCGCGGCCGAGCCGGCCGAGCGTCATCAGGTCGGGGTCGTGAAAGCGGTCGCCGATAGTGGCGGCCTGGCCGAACGTGGCATATGCAGTCGCGGCCTCGGCCCCCCCCACAGATTGCAGGGCGACCGGCAGAAGCAGATACCCCCGCTCCACGCAGTCGTGCTGGCCTTCGTCGAGGACCCGCTGGGCCCGGGCGAACCAGCCGCCGCTGCGGGACCGCTCGCCTTTCATGAGCAGGCCGAAGGCGAGCCAGAAGGCGCATCGCGCGGCACGCTGCGCGTCTCGTCGGCTGAGGAGCTCGTGATAGGCCCGGGCCCAGACGTCGCCGCACTCGGCGTCCTTGCCCATCAGGAAAGCCGCGGTCGCAAGTCGCTCGAGGTCGTCCGGCTCGAGCGGCCGCTCCTGATCGGCGGCCTTGAGCTGCGTGTACGCATCGTGCCACGCCTGCCGCCCGAAGCTCGCACGGGCACGATCCAGCGCATCGGGTACGATCATGAGCTGTTCCTCCAGCGCCGTCCGACTCTCAACGCGGGCTTCGCCGTCTCGGAGCAGGCTCGCATGAGTCTTCGAGGCGCAGGGTGATTCGGGAACAGTGCAGCAGCGGCCGCGGCGTGCTTCCGACCGGGATCGCACTGTCCCGACCTCAGCAAGGCTGCCCCCAGCAGCATGTGGATCCGGTAATTTCCCGGATCGATCTTCGAAGCCAGCTCCATCGTGCCGATCTTCCCGCTCTCGTAAAGGCTCATGGCCATCGCCTGAGCCGTACCTCTCCCCACGAAGAGAAGTCCCGCGGCCGCGGCCGCGGCGAGCACCCAACGCCGGGATCTCGAGGTAAGGATGACCTCCCCGATCGGACGGGCGGAGGCGGCGAGTGCGCCCACGATCGTACACACGAAGAGGGTAGGAATCGGCAGTAACAGCAAGGCATCGAAGGAGCCGACCACCAGCACCGCGATCAGGGTGGCCACGATGGTCAGGTCGGCGAGCGCGGGCGGCTGCGCGGTGCTGCGACGCACGCGCACCCACGCGCCAAGCGCGGTCGAGAGGCCCGCGAAGGCGAGGAGTATCAGGGCCGGGAAGCCGCGCTCCGATGCCGTGGCCATCCAGTCGCTGCTCGGCCATGGATTGGTGGGAATGATGTCCCCCGCATCGAACGACGGATCGCCGGGCGACATGAACCGCGGATAGAAGACCGGCCAGTTGCCCGGCCCGACCCCCAGGAGCGGATACCGCATCGCCATCGCGAGGGTGTTGCCATACTGGATGAGCCGTCCGCGCCCGCTGCCCTCCTTGTAGTTGGTGACACCGGTGAGGGAATCCAGGTAGGGAGATTCGGAGCGCCAGTTGAGCCGGTTGGGGAGGACGATGGCGAGGGCAAGTCCGGCCACCGCCACCCCTGAGAGCCACAGCACTCGCCGCCGGAGGCGATCGTCGGACCAGAGCCGGCCGACCCAGAGCCCTTCCAGTGCGAGGAATACCCCGGCCAGAGCGACGCCGACCCAGGCGGCGCGCGACCGAGAGAGCACCAATGCTGCCGCCGCAATCGCGACCCCCGCTGCCGCGAGGGTGAAGCGGACGCGGCTGCGCGCCTCGAGCGCGAGAAGGAGCAGCAGTGGAAGTCCCAGTGCCACGAGGTGGGCCATGAAGTTCCGATTGCCGAACGTACCACCCGGTGCCCGGTTGAGGCTCGCGAGGCTCATGTCGATCAATCCGTATGCCTGCGCCAGCCCGGTGCCGGCTCCGAGCACGATGGCAAAGGCCAGCGCGGCCAGGAGCGGTGGGCTCATTCCCGCGCGGGCGAGGGTGCGCGCGCACCAGAAGAGTGTCGCGCCCGCGAGACTCACGCCCGCCGCACGAAACGCCAGCCAGCCGTTAGCGGCCAGCAGCGCCGAGAGCGCTGAGAGCAGAAGAAATGCGGTGATCGGGACGTCGACCAGGAGAATGCTGAGACGGCGCGCCTTGGCCAGGCAGAGCAGGCCGGCGGCCAACGCGGCGGTTTCGAGGACCAGCTCCTTGGGGATGGTGTAGCGGTCGAGCTCGAAGAGCGGGTAGGGAAGCGCGGCGATTACTACCAACGCCGCGGCGATCTGAATCACCACCAGCGCGGCGCGCGGGGCGGGGGTTGGCCGCAGCAGTCCGGACATTGCGGGACCAAGTATAATCGCGAGATTCCAGGTGAGGAGGCGCGCGGTGTACAGTCATGCGGTGGGCGCGGTCCGCTACCGGTTTCCCGATCTGCGGACGCTGCTCGCGAAAGCGACGCCGGCGCGGTCGGGAGACACGCTCGCCGGACTCGCGGCGGCCAGTGCGGAGGAGCGGGTCGCGGCGCAGATGGCGCTGGCCGACCTGCCGCTCGCCGTGTTCCTCACCGAGGCCGTCGTCCCCTACGAGCGCGACGAGGTCACGCGCCTCATCCTCGATACGCACGACGCGGCGGCGTTCCGGCCGGTGGCGCACCTCACCGTCGGGGGCTTCCGCGAATGGCTGCTCTCGTATCCCGCAACCGGCGAGGCTCTCGCCTCTCTCGCCCCGGGCGTCACGCCCGAGATGGCCGCCGCCGTTTCGAAAGTCATGCGACTGCAGGATCTCGTGCTCGTCGCGCGGAAGTGCCGGGTGGTCACCCGGTTTCGCGACACCATCGGTCTTCCGGGCCGTCTCTCCGTTCGCCTCCAGCCCAACCATCCCACCGACGATCCCGCCGGCATCGGCGCGGCCATCGTCGACGGCCTTCTCTACGGCAGCGGCGACGCGGTCATCGGCATCAATCCCGCCACCGACAGCCCCGCGGGGGTCGTCACGCTGCTGGAGATGGTGAATGCGCTGAGGGAACGGTTCTCCATTCCCACCCAAAGCTGTGTGCTCGCCCACCTCACCACGACGATCGAGGCCATTCGCCGTGGGGCGCCCGTCGACCTGGCCTTCCAGTCGGTCGCGGGCACCGAGGCCGCAAACCGGAGCTTCGGCGTCGACCTCGCATTGCTGGCGGAGGGGCACGATGCGGCCCTCTCGCTGAACCGGGGCACCATCGGCAGGAACGTGATGTACTTCGAAACCGGACAGGGAAGCGCCCTGTCCGCCAAGGCGAATGAGGGAGTGGACCAGCAGACCTGCGAGGCGCGAGCCTACGCTGTGGCCCGCCGCTACTCTCCGCTCCTGGTCAACACCGTCGTCGGCTTCATCGGGCCCGAGTATCTGTACGACGGGAAGCAGATCATCCGTGCGGGGCTCGAGGATCACTTCTGTGGCAAGTTGATGGGCTTGCCGATGGGCTGCGATGTCTGTTATACCAATCACGCGGAGGCCGACCAGGATGACATGGACACCCTGCTGACGGTGCTGGCCGCGGCAGGTGTCACCTACGTCATGGGCGTGCCCGGCGCCGACGACGTGATGCTCGGCTACCAGAGCACGTCCTTCCACGACGCCATGTACCTGCGCCAATTGCTCGGGCTCAGGCCGGCTCCGGAGTTCGAGGAGTGGCTGCAGGCCATGGGAGTGATGGACAAAGGCACCCGGCTCCTTCGGCCGCGCGACCGCGTGCTTCAGGTGCTGGGTGTCCCGAGGTCTACTGGGCCGCACGGTTGAGCTCGCCGACCACGTCCTCGAGACGGTTCATCGAGATCTGCATGCCACCTTCCATGCCCGAGGCGATGTGAGCGTCACGATGCTCCGGCTTGGTGTGTAAGACCGTGATGGTCATCGTCGTCACCCCGGCGCGTTCCTCGAACACGACGGTATTGAGGGCCCCCGCGTCATCGCCGCCCGGAAAACCTTCGAACACCTCGGTCGAGACAATGCGATGCGGTGCCTCGATCAGGCGGAACTCACCGTGGAATCCCACCTCAAAGCTGTCCGTTTCACCGGTCTCGCGGGTGACGTAGCGCCACCTGCCGCCCACCCGCAGGTCGATGTCGCACACGAGCCATTCCGAAGTTTCGAAGCCCCACCAGCGCTTGACGAGCTCAGGGGTAGTCCAGGCCCTGAAGACGAGGGCTGCAGGAGCGTCGAACCGGCGCGTGATGAGGATCTCGCGATCGGACGGGAGCGTGACGGTGGCTGATCCGTGTCGGTTGCTGGTGATCATGACGATTCCTCCTTGGATTTGAGCTCGGCGAGCAGATTGTCGAGACGGTCGAGACGGGTATTCCAGGTGCGCTCGAACGAGCCCACCCAGTCGTGGATCGGCTTCAGCCCCGGGCCATTGACGCGGTACCAGCGATGGCGCCCGTCGGTACGGACCAGCACCAGGCCAACCGCCCGCAGGACGCCGAGGTGCTTGGACACCTGAGGCTGGCTGAGGCCGAGCTGGTCGACGAGCTCGCCGACGGTTGCCTCTCCGGTGCCGATGGCGTCGAGTAAGTGGCGACGGCTTGCCTCGGCGACGGCGTTGAACGAGTCGGTTGTTGTCGGGGCGCGAGCCATATCAAAATATATGCCCATATCGGAATATATCAATAGGACTGGTCTGGGGACCCTTGGCTTAGCAGCATCCGACCGTTACGACGGCCGTGCTTCTCGCGTTAGGTTGATTTCAGATGACCCACGAGAAGATCTACGCGGTTGTCCGGCGCATCCCCCGCTGCCGGGTCGCCACATACGGGCAGATCGCCGAGCTGGCCGGACTGCCTGGCCACGCGCGGCAGGTGGGGTACGCGATGGCTGCGCTCCCGTCCGGGACGACGGTGCCGTGGCAGCGGGTGATCAACGCGGCGGGAATGGTGAGCCGTCGGCGCGTGCCGGGAGCGGAGCTGACGCAACGACAATTGCTGGAGAAAGAGGGAGTCAAGTTCGACGCGAGGGGGAGGGTACAGATGGGGAAGGTGAGGTGGAAGGCGAGGCTATAGCTCCTTCTCGAACCAATGATGCGCATACCGCTCGTCGTTGAACGCGGCGACTTCCCGGTACCCGCTGCTCCTGTAGAGTGACTGCGCCTCGGTCAGCGCCTTGTTCGTTTCGAGACGGATCACCGGAAGTTGCCGTTCCCGCGCAAGATCCTCGAGGCGGCCGAGCATGCGTCTGCCGATACCGAGGCCGCGGGCAGATGCGCCGACCCACATTCGCTTGATCTCGCCGAAGTCCGCATGGCATTTGAGCCCGCCGCACCCGACCGGTTCGCTCTTCCGCAGGGCCACGACGAAGAACCCCCGAGGAGGAGTCATCTCTTCGGCCGTCGCCGGGATGCCGAGCGCCGGGTCGAAACCCGCATCGAATCGCTCCGCGAGCTCCTCGAAGTAGCGGGCCAGACAATACCGCGCGGTGCGTCCCGTCGGGTCTGTCACCTCGAAGCGCACCGAGCCGGCGAGCAGCAGCTTCTCGACAGCTGCCATCGCCGACGTGAGCGTCGCGCGCTCCGCCTCACCAAGCGACTCGAGCAGCGACTCGGCGGCGGCATCGGAGAGACGGTTCAACACGGCAAGCTCCCTCCGGCCGGCCGCCGTCGGGACGACGTAGCGGATGCGAGCGTCCGCGGGCGCACGTCCGCTGCGCGTCAAGCCTTCGGCCTCCAGCGCCCTCAGCAGACGGCTGGCATACCCGGAGTCGAGCTCCAGCCGGGCGCGAAGCTCTCGAACCTCGATGCCGTTGATGCCGATTTCGAACAGCAGGCGGGAAGCCCCCAGCGATCGGCGGCGTCCGAGGTAGCGGCCGTCGAGCGCCCCGATTTCGCGGGTGACCGTTCGGTTGAAGCTGCGGATTCGGGCGATCGCATTCATCATCTGACCTTAGTCAGAGATTATGCGCCCCGCAAGGCGCGCAGAATAACAGAAGCGTCAGGGTTGCCGAGAATCTGGCGGCCGGGAAAGCGGCGGGCTAAGCTGAGTCTCCTAGGGTCCGCACAACCACAGAGGTTGCCCGATGTCGAATCCGAGTGTCGCCGCCGAGGCGTCCAGCTGGCCTCCGCTGATCTACGAGGAGTGGAAGGACACTCAGGCCACACTGCACATGTGGACCCAGATCGTGGGAAAGGTCCGGCTCGCTCAGACGCTCTGGACCAACCACTCTTGGCACGTCACCCTCTACGTCACGGCGCGAGGACTTACGACGTCGCCGATTCCCTACGGCAACCGCACCTTCGAGATGGTATTCGACTTTCTCGATCATCAGCTCCGGATTGAGACCGGCGAAGGAGCCGTCGAGACGGTCGAGCTCGCCCCACGCACGGTCGCCGATTTCTACCATGACGTGCTCGGGCGACTCAAGGGGCTCGGCCTCGACATCCGCATTCGAACGTTGCCGTGCGAGATCCCGGACGCCATTCCATTCGACCGCGACCGGGAGCACGCCACGTACAACCCCGAGCACGCCACGCGGTTCTGGCGGGCACTCGTTCAGGCCGACCGGGTGTTGAAGGAGTTTCGCTCGCGATTCATCGGCAAGGCCAGCCCGGTGCACTTCTTCTGGGGCAGCTTCGACCTGGCCGTGACCCGGTTCTCGGGTCGTCGCGCGCCACCTCATCCGGGCGGCGTGCCGAACCTGCCCGACTGGGTGGCGCGGGAAGCGTATTCGCACGAAGTGAGCAGCTGTGGATTCTGGCCGGGGGGCGAGGCCATCCCGCAGCCGGTGTTCTACGCCTACGCGTATCCAGAGCCCGAGGGCTTCAAGGCGTCACCGGTGCAGCCTGCCACCGCCCGCTACACGGCCGAGCTGGGAGAGTTCGTTCTTCCGTACGACGACGTCCGGCGGGCCGGCTCGCCGGACGCGGCGCTTCTCGATTTCCTGCAGAGCACCTACGCGGCGGCCGCCGACCGAGCGGCGTGGGATCGGCCGGCACTGGAGCGAGAGCCCAATGCCTCCTATTTGGGGGTAGATTCGCGGTAGTCGTCCCACTCGAGGACCGGAACCATGGCCGACGGCTTACCGAACGACTCCCCGACTCCCGATCCGTGGCACTCCCTCAGGGCACTCACTCCCGCCCGGATCGCCCTCGGGCGCGCCGGCTCCAGCCTGCCTACTGGCGCGCATCTCGACTTTCAGCTGGCCCACGCGCGTGCCAGAGACGCCGTGCACGATGCGCTCGACGCCGCCCATCTGGCCGATGCGCTGCGCGGGACGGGACTCGATGTGGTCGTCGTCCACAGCGCCGCCGCCCACCGCGGCGACTACCTGAGGCGACCCGACCTCGGCCGACATCTCGACCCCGACTCGCGCGACGCCATCGCCACCCTGGCCGGATCCGCCCGCACCCTCGATGGTGTCTTCGTGGTCGCCGACGGTCTCTCCGCCCGCGCCGCCCAGACCCACGCGCCTCCGCTGCTCGCGGCCCTCGTTCCCCGGCTCCGTGACGCGGGCTGGCGGCTCGCCCCGATCATCGTCGCGGAGCAGGGACGCGTGGCCCTGGGCGACGAGATCGGCCTCGGTCTCGCAGCCGCGATCGTGGTGGTGCTCCTCGGCGAGCGGCCGGGGCTCAGCGCGCCCGACAGTCTCGGCGCCTACCTGACCTGGAACCCGAGAATGCAGTGCACCGACGCGGAGCGAAACTGCGTGTCGAACATCCGCCCCGAAGGTCTGGGCTACGGTCCGGCCGCCGACCGGCTGTTGTACCTGATGACCGAGAGCCGGCGGCGCCGCCTTTCCGGCGTGAGCCTCAAGGACGAATCCGGAACGCTGCGCCCATGATCGTGCACATTCTTGGCGTGCCGATGGATCTGGGGTCGGGAAGGCGGGGCGTCGACATGGGTCCGTCGGCCATCCGGATCGCCGGCCTGGCCGAGCGACTGCGTGAGCTGGGGCATAAGGTGGTGGACGACGGGGATGTCTCCATCAAGAACATGGAAGAGCTGAGGGTGGGCGACCCTCGGGCCAGGTATCTCGCCGAGATCGCCCGCGCGTCGGGAGTGATCAGCAAGAAGGTCGAGCGCATCATGGGCCGGGGAGAGTTCCCCCTCATCCTGGGCGGCGACCACTCGATCGCCGCGGGAAGCGTGTCGGGGGTCGCCGCCGCCGGCCGAAAGGAAGGAAAGAAGGTCGGCGTGCTCTGGGTGGATGCCCATGGCGACATCAACACACCCGAAACCTCTCCGTCGGGCAACATCCATGGGATGCCGATCGCCGCGCTGCTTGGGCATGGCCCCCCCGAGCTCACGCGGATCGGGGGCGCCGGGCCGAAGGTCGATCCGGCCAATGTGGTGCTCTTGGGCATCCGGAGTCTGGACGAGGGCGAAAAGCGTCTTCTTAAGCGGACAGGCGTACAGGTGCACACCATGTCCGATATCGACAGACACGGAATTCACCGTATCATGAAGAAGGCGCTGGCCCGGCTTACCGACGGCACCGGGTACCTGCACGTGAGCTTCGATCTCGACGCCGTGGACCCAACGGTCGCGCCCGGAGTGGGCACCCCGGTAAAGGGCGGGCTGGATTACCGTGAAGCGCACCTGATCATGGAGCAGCTCCACGACTCCAAGCGGATGACGTCGCTCGAAATGGTCGAGGTGAATCCGATCCTCGATCAAGGCAATACCTCCGCCGCGTTCGCGGTGGAGCTCGTGCAGTCGGCGTTCGGGAAGAAGATCCTTTAGGAGGGTCCAATGTCACCAAGCACTCGCGGCCTCTCGCTCGCGGCCCTGCTGCTCGCCGCCGTTCCGTTCATCCGTCCCAGCGTCGCCACTGCCGTGGCGCAGGCTCCGACGCTGCCGAGCGACACGCTCGAAGCCAACTACGGCCCGCGAAGCGAGCTGGCGCCGATGCCGGAGTTGGCACCCAGCCTGCCGAGCGACACGATCGACATCGGGGCGCCGCTCGATTCCGACTACGAGCCGGCGGCCGACTCGCTCAACCCACCGCCGTCACCCGACGACTCTATCGCCGACCCGGCCGCTCGCTCCCAGTAACGGCGCGAAGCGACTTGACGTAGCGCAGCATCTCGGCGGTCCGCTCGAAGACACGCACGCCGGGGAGGGCCAAGGCCCTGTCGCGAGCCTCGAGCTTGAGGTCGAGGTGCGTCCACCGCCTGCCGACGTGAAGCGCCTGCCGTGGCGCTCCCACGCGCTTCCGGAACTCCTCGAGCTCGGCCGGATCGCCGGTCGCCGAGAGCACGTGGGAATAGCCGGGCGCCATCATGTTCTCCCGATCCATGACGATCACCTTTCCGCATCCTCGCGCAGGAAGGCCACCACTTCGCGCATCACTTCGGGGTCGCGCAGCAGGGCACGATGGCCGAGCCCGCCGGTCGCGATCAGTCGAGCCTGGGGAAACGCCTTCACAATCTCCTCGGCGTTGGTGAACGGCACTTCGTCGTCTTCGCGGTCGTGAATCACCAGCGTGGAGATCCCGATGCTCCGCGCAAAAGTCGGGATGTGCAGATCCTCCCACCGCGCCCGGAGCCGCACCTCGAGATTCCGGCGCATCGCCTGGCGGGTTCGAGGCGGGATCCGCAGGTAGTCGCCGAAGTCCTTGGTGAACGACTGCACGTCGGCCGGTGAGGCCACGAGCACGAGCCGGCGAGCCGCGAGACCGTCGCGCACCGCCACGCAGGCGGCGGCCCCTCCGAGCGAATGCCCCACGATGCCGTGGACGCCCCCGATATGGTCGGCGACGGCACGAAGCGCGCGGGCGAATTCCGGGAGCGTCGCGAAGCGGCCGGTAGATTGGCCGTGCGCCGGCGCGTCGTGGGCCACGACCCGGAAGCCTTCCTCGACGAGCGTCGTGGCCACCGTGCGGAACCGGCCTGCGCGGCTTCCCCATCCGTGCGCCAGGAGGACTGTCGGCCCCTCGCCCCACTCCCAGCCGGCGATGTCCTGGCCTTCGCTCCTCACGACGAACCGCGATCCGGTCGCGAT
This sequence comes from Gemmatimonadales bacterium, assembly GCA_038240975.1. Classification (GTDB taxonomy): domain Bacteria; phylum Gemmatimonadota; class Gemmatimonadetes; order Gemmatimonadales; family GWC2-71-9; genus CAVVWJ01. Next base: position 173 of record JBBRGF010000043.1, on the reverse strand, counting down.
GAATTCGTCGTCGGCCTCCGGGACAGCGTGGCGAGGGGGAGTGCAGAAGATGGTCTCCGCCCACCGGGCGGCCACGTCCGGCGCGACGGTGCCCACGGTCCGAAAGGCGGTGCGGAGAGCCCAGACGCGCACGGGCGTCCGGCTCATCGGGGGTGGAAGCGGCTGCTCATGCC
>JBBRGF010000042.1:0-20308 GCA_038240975.1 Gemmatimonadales bacterium | reverse complement strand
GTTACATCCTCGACGAGGATCACCACCGGCCCAGGCTGGGCCCGGTCGGCGACGGGAGCGGCCGTGACCCGGAGCACGCGTCCGCTGCGCTCGGGGCGCACCACCAGCGGCGCCGTGCGCTCGCCTCGGCGGGCCGCCTCGATGAGCTCCGCCACCACCTCGTTTTCGCTGAAGAGCGTCTGGCAGAATCCTCTTCCCACCAGCGTCGTCTCGGGCAGTCCCGCCAGTACGGCCAGCGCGCGATTGGCGCGGAGCATCGCGTCGCCCGGCCCCACCACGGCGATTCCCTCGGTCAGCGCGTTGAAGGCGGTCTCCCACTCCTCCTTGCTCCGTCGCACGATCTCATAAAGCCGGCTGTTCGCGAGCACCACCGACGCATTCGTGGCCACCGTGGAGAGCAACCAGAGGTCTTCGGTGGTGAACGGCCCGCCACGCCGGTCGGCAACCGCGAGAGCGCCCATGGTGACCCCTTGCGAGCGGAGGGGTGCAACCGCGGCGGAGCGCACCTTCGTGTCACCGATCAGGCCTACCGTCACCGACGCCGAGCCCTGCGCCACCTCGATCCGCTCTCGGGTGATGGCCGCACGCACGAGCACGCTGTCGTCTTCCTCCGCGACGCGCCCGAGCAAATGCTCGAGCGTGCCAGTGGCACCGGCGACGCGCAGGCGCTGCACGAGATCGTCGTCGGCGAGCACCACGATGGCGCCGTCGGTCTCGAGAAAGCGGGCGGCATACTTGGCCACCTGATCGACGATGCGGTCGAGCTGGATGGATTCCGACAGGACGTAGCTCAGCTCCTGCAGGGAGAAGAGCTCGCTGATGCGGCGGTCGAGTTGGGTGGCGAGCTGTTCGCTTCGCGCATCCGCTTCACGAGTACGACGCCGGCCCCTGTGGATGGCCACCCAGAAGCTGGCCGCGATGGTCATCACCGCGAACGCAGCCAACCACCACACCCGCCGGTCGGCAAGCCATGCCACGATGCCGAGCAGGGAGGCAGCGACGGCGTGGAGCGGCACCTCCCACTGCTCGCGCCACGCCGCGAGCATGACGATGAGCGCACCGGAGATTCCCAGCACGACGATGATCGCCCGCGGAAGGCCGCCCAGCGCGGTCGCGAGCAAAGTGGTGGCCAGGAGCGCCCCGGCCGAGATGGAAGAGGGCGACTGATACCAGTGGTGGCGTTGCCGAGGCAGAGGTCAGGGCTCCGGTAGGTCGTGCTGGCTGACCCGCTCGGCGATGTATGCCTCCGGCGGTGCGTTGGGTTTGACCCGGATCGACTTGGCCGGAATTCCCACGTTCACGTGGAACGGGCGCACGTTCTTGGTGGCTACCGCGTTCGCGCCGACCATCCCGTTCCGGCCCACTCTCACGCCCGCGAGCACCGTCGCATGGTACGTGATGCGCACGTCGTCTTCGAGAACGGTCCGCGCGTTGGTCACTTCCTTCTGATCCACGATGCTGTGGGTGTGGCTGTAGATGTTCGCATAGTCCGAGATGCTCACTCGATTGCCCAGCACGATGCCGCCGCGGTCGTCGAGCAGAACGTGACGGTGGACGACGACATCGTCACCCACTTCGAGGTTGTAGCCGTAGGAAAACTCGACGAACTGAAAGCACTTGAAGTTCGCGCCACACCGCTTGAACAGGTGCGGCGCGAGAATCCGCCGGAACCGGACGCCGAGGTGCACGTTCCCGGCGCCGGCAGGCGAGCGGTCGAAGCTCTGCCACAGCCAGTGCAGCGGCTTGACGCGGGCGTACCGCTCGCCGTCGACGTCGGCGTAGTACTCGGGCTCGAGCGTGACGTTGCGAGGATCGAGCGCCAGGAGGGCGCTCCGGGCTCCCGGCGAAGTGCGGCGGTCGGCGAGCAGCTCCTCGTAGTCGCCGAACCCGGGATACCAGAGCTCGAAGAGGATGTCGCGGGTGAGCCGGTGCCAGTCGGCCGTCGGCGCCGCGAGCCGCTCCTCCACACTCGCCAACCAGTCGGTGTAGACCCGCTCGGTGGATTCGGGAACCTGGACGGCGCGAAGGGGAAGGTATGCCATCGGGCCTCAAATGCTGCGCGAAAGAGCGATCAGTCGGTGCGGTAGCAAATGATGAGTGGAGCGAGGCGTTGACACCAGTGCCAACTGGTGAGTAGTGTAGGAGGGATTTCAATTGGAATTGAAAATCAAGCTCAACTAGTTCGGTACTCTTCCAACAAGGATCCACCATGCGAATCCTCGTGCGCGGCGCCGCTCTCCTCATCAGCGCTACGGCCACGCTGGCCGCTCAACAGACCGGGGCGTCCGAGGAGGAACGCACCACGATCGGGGGCTATGGCGAGGTGCACTTCCAGAATCCCAGCGGCCCCGATTCACCGGGCATCGTGAACGTGGCTCGTTTCGTGGTTTTTCTATCCCACGAGTTCAGCGACAAAATCTCGTTCCGGTCCGAGGTCGAAGTGGAAGACACCAAGGTCGAGGCGGGTCACGACCAGGCGGGAGAGGTATCGGTCGAGCAGGTCTACCTCGACTACATCATCTCGCCGGCCGCGACACTTCGGGCCGGCCTCCTGCTGGCCCCCATCGGCATTGTCAACGAGACCCACGAGCCGACGACATTCAATGGCGTCGAGCGTCCGGCCTTCGACAACGACGTGATTCCCACCACCTGGCGTGACATCGGCCTCGGCGTCGTCGGAAGAATCCCGGGGTCTGCTGGACTCGGCTACCGTGTCTATCTCGTGAACGGACTGCTCGCGAGCGGCTTCAGCGCCGAGGAGGGTATCCGGGATGGACGGCAGGAGGGTCAGCTCGCCAGCTTTGCCAATCCATCCGTCACCGGCCGCGTCGAGTGGACCAGACCAGGCCTCCGGATCGGCGGCTCCTTCTGGTACGGCGGCACCGCCAATCAGGATCCGGCACTCGGAACCGGCACTTTCGACAACGCGGTCACGCTGGTTTCCGCCGATGCCCGCTACGATACCGGGCCCTTCAGTTTCCGAGGCGTCGTGGCCAATATCAGCATCGCCGACGCGGAGGCGATCAACGCGGCCTACGGCGGACAGGTCGGCAGCCGCATCGCCGGTGGTTACCTCGAAGGGTCTTACGACGTTCTCTCGGCTGTCGCGCCCTCGTCGCCGCAGCGCCTCGATGCCTTCCTGCGCCACGAGCGGTACAACACCCAGAGCGGGGTGCCCGATGGAGTGATCCGCGACGATGCCCTGGCCCGGCGGGTCACCACCTTCGGCCTGACATACAAGCCGCTGTACAACGTCGCGTTCAAGGGCGACTACCAGCTGCGACGCACCAAGGCGGGAGCGAACAAGCAGGAATCTCTCAACCTGGGGGTGGGTTATCAGTTCTAGATTGGCCGCGATGGTCATCGTCGGCCTGTTCGCGATGCCGCTCGCAGCGCAGTCGGTTCCGGCGAAACACGTCACAGAATCAGTCGAAAGAATTTTCGGGGCGGGCGCCACGATCGAGCCCGTTCGGGTCGACAGCACGCAGGTCATGCGGGTCGTCCGGGCGGGCTCCGTTCTCGGGTTCGCTCAAGTCCGCAACGTGAAGGGAAAGGAGCGACCGATCACCTACCTGGTAGCGGTCGATTCCCTGGGTGCGACGCGCGACATAGACATTCTGGTGTACCGCGAGCCGCAGGGTGGCGAAGTCGCCGACGAGGCATGGCGGAAACAGTTCCGGGGCAAGACCGCCGCCAGTCCCCTCGTGGTGGGGAAGGACATTCGAAACATCGCCGGCGCCACGATCAGCTCGAACGCTGTCACGCGAAGTGTCCGCCAAGCCCTTGACCAGTTGGCGGCATGGCGCGCCGCGGGCCGGCTCCGGTGACGGCGACGCCCCCACTGACGTGGCGCCGCGTACCCTCCACACTCCGCGCCCTCGCGCTCTGGCTCACGATCGTGCAGGCGGTTGGCTACACCACCTCGCTGCTCTTCGTGCATCACACCACCGGCATGACGCCGGTCGGCGTGGCCGCGCACTATCGAGGCGCGGACACGGCGGCCACCGACGCTGCCATGGAGTTCCCCAAGACCTATTCTGAGATGCTCACGATCACCCACACGCACCTCCTCGCCATGGCGGCCATCTTCACCTTCAGCGGCTTCGCTCTTGCCCTCTGTGAGCGGCCCTCCGATCGGTGGCGCAGGGCGCTGATCGTCGAGCCGTTCGTGGCACTGCTGGTATCGTTCGCCTCGATGTGGCTGATGAGATACGTCGGCGCGGGCTTCAGCTGGCTTCTCTCGGCGTCGAGCGCCCTCATGGCGTTGACTTTCTACATTCAGACCTGGCTCATCCTTCGCGAACTTCTACCGCGGCAGCGGTCGTGAACCGGCGAGCCTTCGTCGGCGCCCTGGGGCTCGCCACGCTCGGCGTGCGAGCCCGACCCAGGTGGTCGCTCGATGGAGACGTGTTCGTGGAGCGGTTTTCGTGGGCAATGGGTCAGCAGGTGCACCTGCAACTCTACGCCGCCAGCGAGTCGGCGGGGCTCGATGCCGCTCAGGGCGCGCTGGCCGAGCTGCGGCGCGTGGAGGGGGCTCTGTCGTTGTTCGATGAGACCAGTGATCTGTGCGAGATCAACCGACGGGCCGGGCGGCGGCCTTCGGTCAGGGTGGGCCCGGATCTCGAGGCGGTTCTCCGCGCCGGACTCGGGTTTCGCCGACTCACCGCCGGCGCATTCAATCCCGCTATCGAGCCGCTCATGCGAGCCTGGGGTTTCCACGTTCCCCGACGGGGTGAGCCGAGTGCTGCCGAGATCGCCGAGGCACGCGAGGCGGGGCTCGCGGCGCAGATCATCGTCGGGCACGGACGGGCGTCGCTGCCCATTCGAAGTACCAGACTCGATCTGGGCGGAATCGGCGTCGGCTACGGGCTCGACCGTGCCGTGGCGCTTCTCGAACGGGCCGGCATCCGCCGCGCGTTTCTCGACGTGAGCGGCGATTGCTTCGCGCTGGGCGCCCCGCCGGGCGAACAGGGCTGGCTGGTGACGGTGCCGGATCCGGCGGTGAAGGGAAACGAGATCGCGTCCACCCGCGTTCGGGATCTGGCCATCGCGACCTCCTCGAACACCGTGTCGGTGATCCACTACGGCCGGGCGGTGCGGGGCCACGTGATGAATCCGGCCACGGGATGGCCGGCTGACGCCCGTGTTCAGACGACGGTCGTGGCCCTGACCGGCCTGCAGGCCGATGCGCTTTCGACGGCTATGCTGGTTGCCGGCACGACGTTTCCCGGCGTTCTGCGATCGTTTACCGCTTGAGCGCCGCGGAGACCTAACGGGCTGTGTCGGAGACGGTGTCGCGGCTGGGGTTGCGTGATCTGACCGCCACGCGCACGCGCTCGCGGTCGAGCGCCGGCTGCTTGTTCCGCCAGTCTTCCGATGCCACGCCCCCATACGAGATGGAGAACGAGTCGCTCACGGGCAGGTCTTCCTCGAAGAGGAAGATGGCACTCACCTGCTCGCGCACGTTGAGCTGCTGGGAAGTGAAGCGCGGAGTGAAGGGGACGATGCCCAGCGGCTGAAATACCCGATTGCGGATGGTGAGGGTAAGACTCTGCGGGTCGAACCGCGCATTGGTGCGCTGACCGAAGAAACTGACCAGTGCGAGGCCGGGGCGCGACACGCCCGAGGCACGCGCCACCGAGTCGATCGCGGGGCGCCGCGAGGCCATCAGCGAGCGGAGCGACTCCCACGCGTCGGGCGCCAGGAGCACCAACACCGCACGGTCGAGAGGGATGAAGCGGACCTCGAGGTCGCCGGTGCGGACGCGCAGCGAGACGTCGTCCTGGGTCAGCGTGCCGTAGCCGGGCTGAGGGAGTCGTGTGGGAGCGCCCTGGCCTCGCGCCTGTTCCTGCGCCTCCGTCGCCCCGGCGAGTGCGAGCAGAGTCCCGACCCCGAGCAGCAGACTCCTCATGAATCCCCTCCGAAGGCCTCGACGATGCTCGCAGCCAGGTCTCCGATGCCGAGCCCCGAGCGCGAGCTGGTGAGTTGCACTTGATCGTGCGGGATGCCGAGCGCGGCGGCCAGTGCCGTCACGCGCGACTCCCCCGCCGTCCGGCTCAGCTTGTCGGCCTTGGTGAGCGCCGCGAGCACGGGGCGCCCGCTCCGGATCAGGAGCTGCTGCATCTCGAGATCGTCTCGCGACGGATCGTGTCTCACATCGAGCAGCCACACTACACCGGCGACCGTGGGGCGCTCGGCGAGGTAACGGGTGACCAGCCGGCGGTAACTCTCCCGCGCCGCCTTTCCTGCCCTGGCAAAGCCATACCCCGGCAAGTCGACCAGATAGAAGCCTGGAAGGCGGTAGGCGTTGAGGAGCGTGGTCTTGCCGGGAGTGGAGCTGATGCGGGCCAGCCCCGGCTTGCCGGTCATGGCGTTCAGGAGGCTCGACTTTCCCACGTTGGACCTGCCCACGAGCGCCACTTCTGGCAGCGCGGGCTCAAGGACGACGAGGGGATCAGGAAACGAGCCGACAAACTCCGCGGATATGGGCGATGGGCGCTCCGGAGCGGCCCCGCGGACCTCGAGGGATGCGGGTCGTCCGATTGTGCGCATGAGGGGTCTGGGTCTAGGCCTCGCGCTTGGTGCGCGCCCGCTCGGTAACGATGAGCGGCGACTTGCCCTCGAGAATCGCTTCCTTCGTGATCACGATTTCGCGGACGTCGTCGCGGTTGGGGAGGTCGTACATGATGTCGGTCATCATCGTCTCGAGGATCGACCGGAGGCCGCGGGCGCCCGTGCCCCGCTTGAGGGCCCGCTGCGCGACGGCGCGAAGCGATTCCGCATCGAAGGTGAGCCCTACGTCCTCGAGCTCGAAGAGCTTCTTGTACTGCTTGGTGAGCGCGTTCTTGGGCTCGACCAGAATGCGCATGAGCGCATCTTCGTCCAGCGCCTCGAGCGAGACGACCACCGGAAGGCGGCCCACCAACTCGGGAATGAGCCCGAAGCGCAGCAGATCGTCGGGCTCGACTTCGGCGTAGGGGTTTCCCGTGTCTATGGCCTCCGTCTGGGCCCTGGCCGTGGCGCTGAACCCGATTTGCTGGCGGCCGGTGCGCGCCTCGATGATCTTTTCCAGTCCGTCGAACGCCCCGCCGCAGACGAACAGAATGTCCTTGGTGTTGATCTGGATGTATTCCTGCTGCGGATGCTTTCGGCCGCCCTGCGGCGGCACCGAGGCGATGGTTCCCTCAAGAATCTTGAGCAGTGCCTGCTGCACGCCTTCGCCCGATACGTCGCGGGTGATGCTGGGATTTTCCGACTTGCGCGCGATCTTGTCGATCTCGTCGATGTACACGATGCCGCGCTCGCACTCCGCCACGTTGAACTCACCGGCTTGGAGCAGGCGCACCAGGATGTTTTCCACGTCCTCCCCGACGTACCCCGCCTCGGTCAGGGTGGTGGCGTCGGCGATCGTAAACGGCACGTCGAGGATGCGGGCGAGCGTTTGCGCGAGGAGCGTTTTGCCGACGCCGGTGGGGCCGAGGAGCAGGATGTTGGACTTGTCGAGCTCGACATCGGTGTCTCGCCCGTTGGAAGCGTTGATGCGCTTGTAATGGTTGTACACCGCGACGGCGAGTGTGCGCTTGGCGCGCTCCTGGCCGATTACGTACTGGTCGAGGACGTCCTTGATCTCTGCCGGTGTGGGAACCTGGGTGATGCTGTCCGCAACGTCGCGCTCCTCGTCTTCCGCCAGGATCTCATTGCAGAGTGTGATGCACTCGTTGCAGATGTAGACCGACGGTCCGGAAATGAACTTCCGTACGGAGTCCTTCGATTTGCCGCAGAAGGAGCAGCGAAGATGCTTGTCGTTGGACATGGCGCCACGTTGCGATGGAGGTGATGGGTGCCGGAAAGGTGGATCGAGGCACCCGGGGCGTCAAGTCTCCCGCTTGCCATCCGTTGGCGGCACGATGGCGGCGCGTGGCGAAAAGACGGTGTCGATCAGTCCGTAGGTCTGCGCCTCCTCCGCGCTCATGAAGCGGTCGCGGTCCATGTCGCGCTCGATGGTCTCGATCGGCTGGCCCGTATGCTTGGCGTAGAGCGCGTTCATCTTGGAGCGCAGGTAGAGGATCTCCCGCGCCTGGATCTCGATGTCGGCGGCGGTACCCTGCACACCGCCCGATGGCTGGTGGATCATGATGCGGGAATGGGGCAGGGCACTCCGCTTGCCCTTGGTGCCGGCGGCGAGCAGGAAGGAGCCCATCGAGGCGGCCATGCCCATGCAGATGGTGTTCACCGGCGCCCTGAGGTGTTGCATGGTGTCGTAAATGGCCATTCCGGCCGACACCACGCCGCCCGGCGAGTTGATGTAGAGGTAGATGTCCTTGTCGGGGTTGTCGGCCTCGAGAAAGAGCAGCTGCGCGATGATGATGTTGGCGACGTCGTCGTTGATCGGAGCGCCCATGAAGACGATCCGGTCCATCAGCAGGCGCGAGAAGATGTCGTAGGTTCGCTCGCCCCTGCTGGAGCGCTCGATGATGTACGGCGGATAGAGAGTGGCCATCGTCAAGAGGTTGCCTCGTCGACTGTGGACTGCTGCAACAGAAACGCGAACGCCTTTTCTTCCGTGATCGACCGCTCGAGCTCGGGTAGTCGGTTGGCTTTCTGCAGGGAGCCGTAGAGCTGCGAGGCGGGCACTCCGCGCGCCTCCGCGAGCTTGCCGATCCGCTCGTCCAGCTCGGATTCGGTAGCCCGAAGACCATTGGATTCGACCACGGCGTCAAGCACCAGGTCGCGGCGCACCTGCGCCTCGGCCACCGGATGGAACTGTTGCTCGAACTGCTCGAGCTGCTCCTTGGGCACCCGGTACATCTCGGCGTAGCCGTGCATCAGCCGGTGCACCAGTGACTCGGGGGCGGGAATGCTGTTGGCTTCGATGATCTGGTTGAGGAGCGCCTGGCGCACCTGGGCATCGGCTTCGCGCGATGCTTCACGCTCGAGGTCCTGCCGCACCGCAGCCTTGAGCGCGTCGAGATTTTCGAAGTCGCCCGCTTCGCGGGCGAAGGCGTCGTCGAGCAGGGGCAGTTCCTGCCGCTTCACGTCGTGCAGGGTCACGCGCACCCGCCGGGTTTGTCCGCGGCGTGACTCGTCCGGATGGTCGTCGGGGAACTTGACCTCGGCATCGGCGCTCTCGGTGGGGAGCAGCGACATGATCCGCTCCTCGAGGTCCGGAATCGCCTGGTTCTGGCCGAGGACGAGATCGTACGGCTGCGACTCACCCAGCTTGCCGCCTTCGATCGGCGCCACCTCGACCCGTACCATCTGCCCTGGCGAGGGCTTCTCGCCTTCGACGGGAATCCACGTCGCCTTCTGGTCCTGAATGCGGGCAATCTGCTCGCTTACCGCCGCATCGGGCACGGCGGGAACGCTGCGCTCGATGCGGAACCCGCCAGTGCGGCCGAGCGTGATCTCGGGCCTGACCTCGACGAGAAGCTCGAACTCGATGGGACTGCCGACTTCGAACTTGAGATTGCGAATGGATGGATCGGTAATGGGGTTGAGCGATTCGGTGGACTTGGCCGTTTCCCAGCTCTCGCGGATGACTTCCTCGAGGACGGACTGCCGGATGGCATCACCGAATCTCTTTCGAACCACGGCCTCGGGCGCCTTGCCCTGGCGGAATCCGGGGAGCCGGGCCCGCTGGGAATAGTACCTGACCGCCTTGGCCTCCGCTTCCTGCACGCGGTCGACCGGAACGGTGACGCGCAGGGACTTGGAGGCTGGGTCTTCGGCGGTCTTTTCGACGGTGATCTCACTCATAGGAGAAGGAATCTACCCCGATGCCGTCCCCAGGGTCAATTTTGGGAGAAGCGAGCAGACTGACCCCTGGCGATGGCTTGGCTGCCTACTCACGTCCCTACGCAAGTTCTTGCAGCGCGGCGGCTTCGAGGTAATCGAGCGGGGGGCTGTCGATGCTCAACAAGCTCGACGACCCCCGGCTCGTGGTCGACCCGATACGGTTGGCCCTGGTCCACAGGATCAACCGGCGTCGCCCTGCCTTCGCTCAGTTTGCCGAGAGCACCACCTTTTCGCAGTTGTCCCGCTTGTGCAGAAACATGTCGTAGCCTTCTGGAGCCTGGTCGAGCGGCAGTCGGTGGGTGATGACGAAGCTGGGGTCGATTTCGCCCTGCTCGACCCGCTCGAGTAACGGCTTCATGTAGCGCTGCATATGCGTCTGGCCGCTCCTGATGGTGAGCGACCGATTCATGACCGTGCCCATCGGAAATTTGTCGATGAATCCACCGTACACGCCGATGACGGAGACCGTGCCGCCGCTCCGGCATGCAAGGATCGCCTCGCGCAATGCGATCGGCCGGTCGCTCTCGAGCATCACGGCCTGCTTGGCCCGGTCGTACGCATAGATGGCCGCGTGGCCATGGGCCTCCATGCCGACGGCGTCGATGCAGGCGTCGGGGCCCCGTCCGCCGGTCAGCTCCTTGAGCCGCTCGAGCACGCTCTCTTCTTCATAGTTGATGGTTTCCCACGCCTGCGCGCGATTCCGGGCCATCTCGAGCCTATAGGGGAATCGGTCGATGGCGATCACCCGCTCGGCGCCAAGCAGATAGGCACTCGCGATGGCGAACAGCCCCACCGGGCCGCAGCCCCAGACGGCGATGATGTCGCCGGGCTTGATGTTGCACATGTCGGCGCCCATGTATCCGGTGGGAAAGATGTCGGATAAGAAGAGCACCTGGTCGTCGGGGACGCCGGCCGGGACCTTGAGCGGGCCGACGTCGGCAAACGGTACCCGCGCGTACTCGGCCTGGCCGCCCGCGTATCCGCCCAGCATGTGCGTATAGCCGAACAGCCCAGCCGGCGAATGGCCCATCAGCTTCTCGGCGATCCAGGCGTTGGGATTCGAGTTCTCGCAGAGCGAGAACATTTCGCGCTTGCACATCGAGCAATTGCCGCACGAGATGGTGAACGGCACGACGACGCGGTCTCCGACCTTGAGATTCTTGACACCGCGTCCCACTTCCATGACCTCGCCCATGAACTCGTGGCCGAGAATATCGCCCTTTTCCATCGTGGGAATGAACCCGTTGTAGAGATGGAGATCGGAGCCACAGATCGCGGTAGATGTGATCTTGACGATCGCGTCGCGCGAATTCAAAATCTTGGGATCCGGTACCTCTTCGACCCGCACTTTCCTCTTCCCCTCCCAGCAGTTCGCTTTCATCTCGTCTCTCCTCGCCCGGCCGCCGACGGCTGCGCCGGATGCATGCCGCGGTGAATGCTCGCATCTGAATGAACGACTTCGCCGGTCTCGAGCACCTGCTTGAGCCGGCGGAGGTCCGATCCTATCTGCTGACCAGGCTCCTCGCCGAACATCTTCGCGATCGCCACGCCGAGCTTGCCGCCCGGCGGGTCATAGCGAAGCTCGACTTTGACCTCTGTCCCGCGACTACCCGGGGCGGCGGTGAACCACACCTGCCCGGAGTTGAGAACTTCCGAGGCTGGCAGGGATCGCCAGGAGATCAGTTCACCCGGGCGGTCTTCCACGATTTCCGACTCCCACTCGATAGTCGACCCTGCGGGTGCCCTCGCCTTCCAGCGTGAGCGCGTCCCATCCAGAACCTGTACCGACTCGAGATGTTCCATGAACTGCGGCAGGTTCTCGAGATTCCGCCAGAAGTCGTAGACCTCCCGCGGGGAACTGCCAATGGTCACCACCTTGACGACGTGAATTCGGGAATCGTGTCCGTCGGCAGCGGCACGCCGTGCCGGCTGCTGGCTGAGACGGCGGGCGGCAAGGATGTCCAGGCATGTCACGCCGGCCACAGTGAGGGCCGCGACGGCCACCCGGTCGCGGCGGGCACGGGGTGAGTTGTACGCGGCGCCGAGGGCGGCCAGGTCCATGACGTCACCGGCAACGCGAGTCCAGAGCCACGCAGCCGACTTCGGCTGGCTGAGGATGCCGACTCCGTTCGCCATCTCGCGCACCCCGAACGCCTGAAGCCGATTCTCGTTGTCGCGTTCGTCAATGCCGATGAGTCGCGCCATCGCCGAAGGCGCGACGATCTCGGCAAGACCAAGACCGATGCTGAACCACCCGAGCCCTCTGGCCATACGCTCGCCATCCGGGCCGGACTCCTGGTGCTTTCCGTTCCTTGGAGCCGGGCCGTCCATCGCGCCCGGACTACGACTCAAGGCCTCGCGGCTGGGTCCGGCTCGTGTTGTCATTGTTGTCATGTGATCTTCCTCTGCGTAGCCGATGTATGTGTGGAGAGGTGACGCGCTTGCGCTCGCGTCTCGTCGCCTAAAGCGGTGTGAACCTGTGTAAGGGGTAGTGCGTGTCGGCGGACATTCCGTTTCGTTCTGCCGGTTGCGGGACGCAGGGCCCGGGATCAGCGAGGGCCTTGCAACCAAACGTGATGCACGTGTGGAGATACAGAACTGGAGAAGCGAAGTCGGTGAGCGGGATCACCCAATGAAACGGGGCGCTATCGGCGAGATAACGATCGGCCCCCGGGTCATGGACCCGGATGATGTGGGTTTACGAAGGCTGCTGATCGGGCAGCATCGCCGCAGACTCTCCGTGCAAAGCGCGACGATAGGGTACCGGGCTCGTCGGGACCACCGGCCGCGGGGAGCGCTCGGGGTGGGTCGCCCCATTGGCATGAGCCGCTCCATTGGTGCCCACGAGTGTACTGGCCGCTATGGGATGGGTCCGCTGCAGCTCGTGGTACTCGAGGTCAGTATTCACCGACCAGACGTCGTGGGATTCGCCTTGAAGGTTTGCCACGGTCAGCATGGCCGCATACATCGAGTGATCCTGATTGTTGTACTTGTGCATGCCATTCCGACCCACGGTGTGCAGGTTGGGGATCGGATCGAGGAAATTCCGTAGAACGGCGAGATGGCCGGCGTACGTGGAATCGTAGACCGGGTAAGCATCGGGCACCCTCACCACGGCGGCGTCGAGAACCGCCGCCCCCGGGGCCAGTCCCAAGGCAGACAACTCCTTTGTGGCCAGGGCGACGAGCGATGCATCGTCGCTCTGCCAGATGTCGTCGCCCCGAGACCAGAAGTACTCCAGTCCAAGGCAGGTGCGGCCGGGCCCGGGTACCAGCGCGGCACTCCAGTTATTGAAGTTTTGCACCCGGCCGACCTTGAAGTGCGGGGTGTGAATGTAGAGCCAGTTGTCGGGAAACAGCTTGTCCTGGTCGAGGATCAGTGCCACCACCACGAAATCGCGGTAACTCAAGCCTTTGGCCGCAACCTGCACCCCGCTGGGCGCTGCGGGACCGGCGGCCTGGATAAGCGAGCGGAGCGGCGCGGTCGAGATGAAATGCTCGGCGTCGAAACGCTGCTCGCCACTTGGCGTTGCCGCCCACATTGCCCGCACCCGGCCGTCGGCGAGCTCGAGCCGGGTGACCCGATGGTCCATCAGAACCTGGCCGCCCCGCTCAATCACCCTGTCTCGGCAAGCCTCCCACATCTGTCCCGGCCCCAGCCGGGGGTACTTGAACTGGCTGATGAGGCTCTTGATCGTCGCCGGACGATAGTTGAGCGGCGTACCCGAAAGGAGGGCGCGCGCAAGTGAGAGACCCTGGATCCGCTGCGCGGCCCACTCGGCGCGAATCTCGGTGCACGGGATTCCCCATACCTTCTCGGTGTACGTCTTGAAGAAGATTCGGTACAGCCGCCGGCCGAAACGATTGGAGACCCACTGCTCGAAGTTCTCCTCCGCAGGCGCCGGCCACATGCGGGCGCGCAGGTAGCTCAGGAGGAGGAGCGCACACTGCGTCGGGCCGAGGCCTCGGAGCGCGTCGGCCACCTGGAGCGGGTACTGGTAGTATTTGCCGTTGTAGAAAATTCGCGAGAGACGAGGCACGTCGATGAGGTCGTTTCCGAGCAACTCCTCCCAGAGAGCCTGTACAGCGGGGAGCTGGGTAAAGAATCGATGTCCGCCGATATCGAAACGAAAGCCCTTGTACTCGACCGTGCGCGCGATGCCCCCTACGACACTGTCGGCTTCGAGCACGGTAACCTCGTGCCCCTTGCCGGCCAGGAGGTATGCGGCGGTCAGGCCGGCCGGACCCGCGCCGCAGATCACGACGCGGTCGCCCGGCTGAAGGTTTGTGGTGTGGCGAGGCGACATCACCCGCTGTGCCTGCATCGCAACGCAATCATTCTGTTCATGGGCCTTGGTGAAGGGGTCGTGAGCAGGGCGGCCGATGACGGAGGCCCTTCGGGCCACGCCGAGATCGCTCTCAAGAATCGCCACGAACTTGCTGGTGTGACACAACTTGAATCAGATTCGGGTAGACGGGGGGCTTTCCCCAAGGCGAGACGGTGCCTAAGGGGCAAGAGACCGTTTGCCGTTGGCTAGGGCCGGGAAACGCAGATTCCGCGCCGCTGTGCCGCATCCCTGGCGGCCCGGCAGATGCAGTGCTACGCTCGCTGTCCGAATGGACACCACACCTCTGTTCTCCGTGATCGTCCCCACCCACGACCGCCCCGGGCGGCTCGCGGCGTGTCTCGAGGCGCTCGCCAGCATCGACTTCTCACCCGAGAAGTTCGAGGTGGTGGTATCCGACGACGGCAGCCCGGTCTCACCAGCCGCGGTCGTGGCGCAGTTCGCGGACCGACTCCGCGTGACGCTGGTACACGGCCCAAAGGCCGGCCCCGGCGCAGCGCGAAACCGTGGAGCCGCTCGCGCGCTGGGTCGCTTTTTCGTCTTTACCGATGACGACTGTGCCGCGGAGCCTGACTGGCTGAAGGTGTTCGAACGATGCTTTGCCCAACGTCCGGACCGGCTCATCGCGGGTGGGATCGTGAACGATCTCCCCACCAACCGGTATTCGACCGCCACGCAGCTGATCGTGGCTTACGCGTACGCCAACAACGCCCGGCGGGCCACCAGCACCATGTTCTTCAATACGTGCAACCTCGCCGTGCCTGCGGAGCAGTTTCGTCAGATCGGAGGGTTCAGCCAGGCATTCCCTCTCGCCGCCGGCGAGGATTACGATTTCTGCCATCGCTGGCAGCACGCGGGACTGCCTGCGTTCTACGCCCCCAATGCGGTGGTCCGTCATGCGCACGCGCTCACGCTCCGGAGCTTCTGTCGCCAACACTTCAACTACGGCCGGGGTCTGTTCCTCTGCCGACGGCGGATCGCGAAGCGGGAGCAAAGGTCGCTTCGGGTCGAGGCGCCGACATTCTACTGGGGCCTGTTGCGATTTCCGTTGCAGCAGACGAACGGTGCCGGTGGGTGGACTTCGGTATTGCTGGTGTTGGGATCGCAGGTCGCGACGTTCGCGGGTGCGGTTCGCGAGTGGCTGGTGTCCGGCGGGTCGGACGCCGCCGCCCATGAGTCCGCGGTCGAGGGCGGTGAGTCGTGAGCCCGCTAGCTCGGCCGGCTCACGCTTGGGCCTGGAGGGCCGTGGGCTCGGGCGCGCCCGAGTCGAGGCGTGAGCGTGTGCAGTACCAGCCCGAGCACGACGGCAATGTCATTGAGAACGTAGTACAGCACGCGAAGCGGCACGATGCGGAGTGCGAACCAGAAACCCCGCTCCCGAGCAAACCAGTGGAGCATGCGAGTGTTCCCGATCAGGACCATGACCAGGAAGCCCAAAGCCACAAGCAGCCATACGGCTTCCCGGCGAACGGCCGCAGTCCCGACGGCACAGATCGCGAGCCCGCTGAGCGCGGTACAGGCCTTCTCGGCGGGGCGCAGGTTCAACGTTCCGGGGCGGCCGCTCTGACCCTGCTGCAGGTGGAGGCGCATCCAGGTGATACCGCGACCGAAGAGGTCGGTAGTGACCATCGATCGAAGCGTCCAGCGTTTCAGGTGGGTCCCTTGAATCTCCGGACGGAGCAGAACGCGGTGCCCAAGCTCCCGCACGCGATGGCCGAGCTCGACGTCCTCGAGCTGATGTATGGTCTCGTCGAAGCCACCTGTCTCGGCGAACACTTCGCGCCGCATCGCGCCGCATCCGGCCCAGAAGGTCTCGGCGTCACCGGGGCTCTGTGCGTGCACGTAGTGGTGCAGGAGATTCCGATACTGCGACACCAGCCCCGGTGCGCGCGGCCTGGTGTCATAGGCGCCGAAGATCGCGCCGACGCCCGGCTCGCCCGTGAAGATCTCGACAAAGCGCCGGAGTACGTCGGGATGGACGCACACGTCGGCGTCGATGAAGACCAGGATCGCTCCCCGTGCCCGCCGCGCCCCCAGGTTGCGCGCCGCCGCCGGGCCTTGCGCCACCGGCAGGTGCTCCACCGCATCCGCAAGCCGTCGGGCAACCGCGGCAGAGCCATCGGTGCTTCCGTCGTCGACCACGATGAGGTCCCAGTCGGCAGCCGGGAAATCACTGGCACGAACGGCCGCGAGCGAATCTCCGAGGACGTCCTCGCCGTTGCGCACCGGGACGATCACCGAGATCCGCAGCGGGCGCAGGTCTAGGGGAGCCGGATACGTGCTGCCGAGTTTTTCCATCGTCATTCCAACTTACTCGCGCCCGGTCGAGCTTGCAGCGTGCCTGCAATCGATCTGCCGGCTGGAGTATCCGCGCGACCGCTTCGAGGTGATCGTGGTCGACGATGGCTCGAAAACCCCGTTGGACGAGGTCGTCGCGCCATTCGCTCCGGTCCTCACCGTCTCGCTCCTCCGGCAGGCCAATGCCGGCCCCTCGGCGGGGCGAAACGCCGGTGCTCAGCAGGCGCATGGAGACTTCATCGCGTTCACCGATGACGATTGCCTCCCCGAGCCGGAATGGTTGAGCGGGCTGGCGGAAGTCCTGTCGGGGTCACCGGAGTGCATGGTCGGCGGCGCAACGGCCAACGCCGCGACTGGCAACCTGTGCTCGGTGACGAGCCAGCTCATCACCGACGTGGTGTACCGCCATTACAACGCCGATCCATCCGCGGCCCGCTTTCTGGCCTCGAACAACCTCGGAGTGTCGGCTCGGCGATTCCGGGAGATCGGCGGATTCGATCCTGCGTTCAAGACCGCCGAGGAACGCGAACTCTGCGACCGGTGGCTGCATCGGGGCAACCGCATCATCTACCAGGCCGGTGCACGAGTGCGGCACGCCCGGGTCCTGACGGTCTGGTCATTCTGCCGCCAGCACTTCGGATACGGCCGCGGAGCCGAGCACTTCCACCGCCAGCGTGGCGGCCGCCGATCGGGCGGCGTACTGGCCGACATCGGTTTCCATCTCGACACGCGCAACTGGCTCTGGCGGCCGCTCACCGCGGTGCCCCGGCGGCAACTCGTGCCGGTGGCACTCCTTCTTGCGCTCTGGCAGGCGTCAAACCTCGCGGGCTTCCTGTATGAAAGGATCCGGCGCAACCTGTGCATGCTTCGTGACGGCGCTCTCTCGTTCTCGCGCTGAGGTCCGCCTGGGCATCGTCGGGTGCGGCCGGGCGGCGACCTCGCTGCATGTGCCCGCGCTGCGGCGGGTGCCGGGCGTGACGATTGTCGCGCTCTCGGATAATGATGAGCACCGGCTGCAGCACCTGGCCGCGCAGTGCAAAGCCGCGGTGGCCTTTCCCGACTACCGCGACCTGCTGGCCGACGATCGCGTCGACCTCGTCGCGGTGTGCGTTCCCGCCATGCTGCACACCGAGGTCGCGGCCGCGGCTCTTCGCGCCGAAAAGCACGTGTTCATCGAGAAGCCGCTGGCGATGACGCAGGGCGACTGCGATCGTCTCGTTCACGACGCGAGGCTGGGTGAGCTGAGTGGAGTGCGTTCGGTCGTGGGATTTAATTTGCGGTCGCATCGATTGGTACAGCAAGCCAAAGCGATCATTCAATCCGGGCGCCTCGGCGAGATCGAGATGCTGCGGACGCTCTGGACGGCCGACTGGAGCGGCATGAGCCGGCCGCCATGGCACCATATGCGTAGCCAGGGCGGCGGAGCCCTCCTCGAGATCGGGACCCATCAGGCCGACCTATGGCGATATCTCCTCGAGAGCGAAGTCGAGACGGTCCAGGCGCTTTCCCGATCGGCCGTCTTCGATGATCAAACGGTGGTGTTCCTGGCCCGGATGACCAGCGGCGCACTGGTGTCGGCGGGGGTGAGTCAGCGATCCGTCTCCCAGAACACGATCGAGGTGTACGGCGAGCGAGGGTCCCTGCGCCTTTCCTGCTACCACTCGGACAGTCTCGAGGTGTCGACCACCGGCGGTTCCCGGAGCGCCGTCTGGAGGAGGGTCGGTCCGCTGATCGATAGGGCCGCCAGGCTGCCGGCCGCCCTCAGAGCCGCGCGCCAGGGCGGTGACTTTCAGGGGTCCTATGCTCGCGAGTGGAAGCGCATCGTCGGGGCGCTGGCCACCGGCAGGCCCATGCCCGCGTCGGTTCAGGACGGACGGGAGGCATTCCGCATTGTGGAGGCGGCATTGAAATCGTCTCAAGAGGGCCGCATCGTCGCGCTCTCGTCCCCCCCGGGACAGGGTACGATCGCGTCGGTGATGCCATGATGATCGAGACGCAGCAGGCCCCCGCGATGAGTGTCATTCTGGCCACGCCAGGTGACTTCACGACCATCGAGGCCACGGTTCGGCACCTTCGGCGTCAGAGCATCGCCCACCAACTCGAGCTGGTCATCGTCGCCCGAACGGCGGACGCGCTGTCGGTCGAGGGGCAAGCCTTCGACGGTTTCTGGGGCCGGCAGGTCGTGGCCGTCGGACCGATCGTATCGGTGGGTTCCGCGAACGCGGCGGGGGTGCGCGCGGCACGCGGAGCCATCGTGGCGCTTGCGGAGGATCATTGCTTCCCGGATCCGGGCTGGGCGGAGGCCCTGCTGGAGCCGTACGCCCGCGGCGACGTCGCGGCAGTGGGACCGGTGTTTCGGAACGCGAACCCGGACACGCTCGTCAGCTGGTGCGATTTCGTGATTGGCTACGGCCCCTGGATCAACCCCGATTCGGCGGGCGACCAGGCGTTCCTGCCGGGGCACAACTCGAGTTACCGGAGATCCATCCTGCTGAGCCTCGACACGCGCCTGGAAGAGCTCCTCGGGGCAGAGACAGTGCTCCACTTCGAGTTGCGAAGCCAGGGTCACAGGCTGGTGGTAGAACCGCGTGCGAGAACCGCTCATGCAAACTTTGCCCGGTTCGGCTCGTGGCTGACGGTGCAGTATCACGCCGGCCGAGTCTTCGGGGGGGAACGGGCAAGGCACTGGAGCTGGGCAAAGCGACTCTTCTATGCCGCGGCCTCGCCGTTGATTCCGTGCGTGAGGTTTGCTCGAGCCATCCGCCAGCTTCACCATGCGGCGCGTCCCCGCCCATCGGCCGCCCGCCTGGGCCCGCTGCTGGCGATTGGCCTGATCGCCGACGGTATGGGTCAGCTGGTCGGGTATGTCGGCGGCGCCGGCGAATCGCTGCGGCAGCTCAGTCGGTTCGAGTACCGGCGCATCGACCATGTGCCGGAGGGAGACCGGAAGATCTGGACCAATCTCGATAGTCAACCGAGAGGTGCGTAACGCGATGCCTGAAACCGTGAACGATCTGTACGGCGATGCCGAACGGGCGAGGATGTCGGTCATTCTCCCGACCGACAAGTACGAGACCATCCGGGCGGTCGTGCGGCGCCTGCGTCGGCAGACGATACGAAATCAGCTCGAGATCGTGATCGTCGCTCCGGCAGGGCCGCTCGAACTCGACGAATCGGAGCTCGAGGGATTTGCCGGCGTACGGGTCGTACGAGTCGAATCGCTGCGAGCCATCGGTGCGGCCCGGGCGGCTGGGGTGCGGGCGGCGCAGGCGCCGCTGGTCTTCATCGGCGAAACCCACTCGTACGCCCACCCGACCTGGGCTGAGGTATTGATCGAAGCCCATTCCGGCCCCTGGGCCGCCGTGGTCCCCGGATTCGGAAACGCCAATCCGGTGGGCATGCTGAGCTGGTCGCTCTTCCTGCTCGACTATGGGTCTCACCTGTACAGTCTTCCTCCTCGCGAGACGATGATCGCTCCGATTCACAATGTCGCGTACAAGCGCCAGGTGCTGCTCGAGCTGGGAAACGAGCTCGATGGCGCGTTGTCTCACGGCGACCAGCTCATGGTCGTGTTTCGGGCCCGCTCACATCGTACCTACTTTCAGCCTGCCGCGCGGATCGACCATCTCAACGTCGCTCGGTTGGCTCCCTGGATCTCGGATCGTTTTCAGGTCGGCGTGCTGATCGCCGCTCGACGGGCGCACCGATGGTCGGTGCTTCGGCGCGTGGCGTACGTCCTGGCGTCGCCGCTCATCCCGGCGGTACTCCTGATGCGCGCCAGCACAGGCGCTCGTCAGGCTCTTCGTGACGGGGGCCTTCCACCGGGAACTTTCCTCGGGATGGCCGCCGGAACCATCATCACGGCCCTGG
>JBBRGF010000041.1:0-20420 GCA_038240975.1 Gemmatimonadales bacterium | reverse complement strand
CGATGGCCGGCGTGCTGATCCGCTTGATGCTCCGGTCGTGCAGGCGGGTGTACTTCTCGAGGAAATGGTCGGCAAGAAGGAGTACGTCCGACTTGCGCTCGCGAAGCGGCGGCACGCAGATCGTGAAGACATTGAGCCGGTAGTAGAGGTCCTCACGGAACGACCCGTCGGCCAGTGCACGCTCGAGATCCTTGTTGGTGGCGGTGATCAGACGGACGTCCACCCGTACGCTGTCGTTGCCGCCCAGACGCTCGAGTTCCCGTTCCTGTAATACTCGCAAGAGCTTCACCTGGGTCGACAGGCTCAGCTCGCCGATCTCATCGAGAAAGAGCGTGCCGCCGTCGGCCTGCTCGAACCGTCCCTTTCGCCGGGCCTGCGCACCGGTGAATGCCCCGCGCTCGTAACCGAACAGCTCCGATTCGACCAGTGTCTCCGGCAGTGCGGCGCAGTTCACCCGCACGAACGGTTTGTCGGCGCGCGAGGAATGATGATGCAGCGCGTGCGCAATGAGCTCCTTGCCCGTGCCGCTCTCGCCGCGGATGAGCACCGTCGTGCCGGTGCCCACGACCTGCGATACCTGCTCGTACACCTGCCGCATCGGTCCGCTCTTGCCCACGATGTTGGTGTACTCGTAGCGCTCGCGAAGCTCCTGGCGGAGCTGGGTGTTTTCTTCGACGAGCTGCTGCCGCTCCGCGTCGACCAGCCGCTGAATCCGAAGCGATTGCGAGATCATCCCGGCCGCGATCCGCATGACCTTGATCATCCGCTCGGTATCGCGCTTGGGCTCGGCGGCGAGCTCGATGGAGAGTGTGCCGGCCGCCGACCCGTCGAGGGGGATGGGCACGCAGAGAACGGCCACCTCCGCGGTCCGCTCGACCACCGGCCGCAGGCTCTTGGCGACCCGCCCGGCCACCCCCTCGCCGAGGCGGTACCGCACCCGTTCTCCCGTGCCGGGGTATCCGAAGCCCGCCACCACCTCCAGCACACCGGTGGCCTCTTCGACGAGCGTCACGGCTCCGCGAATGGCGCCGCACCGGCGCTCGAGAACCTCCAGCACCGAGTAGAGGCCGGCCTGCAGGTTGAGCGTTCCGGCAAGCGCCTCACCGAGCTCCATCAGGGTGCCGAGCTTTCTCACCTCGGCACCCTCGTGAACGGCAGCGTCGCGAGCCGAGGAGGAGGGGGCCGGCGGCGAGGACCTACGGTGCACGGCACGGTCTCCCTCCGGAAGAAGGGACGGCCTGTTGAAAACGATCTTTCGAGGGGCGTGCGACATCAGTGTCCACCGGTCACGAGGAGCAGGACAGCGCCTAAGGCCGAATTGAAGTGTACACGGTTTTCTGCAGGAACTGCAAAAAATTGAATAACAATGAAGCCGATATTAGGGTTCTTGGCCGCTCGGGCCTTTCCCATGTGCATAGTTTGCAGGCCCCTTGTCCGCAGACCCCAAAAAAGAAGCGCGCGCCCGACTGCGACGCGCGCTCCAACCAACCCTGGCCTCCCAGTCAGAGTCGGCCCTGCCTCACCTCACGCTCTCTCCAAATTCCACGAATGCACCCCCCGAAAGGCGCTTGTCACGTACCACGACGCCGGCGCGTAGCTGCGGCCTTGCGGGCCGATGCTTCGATGTGCTCGGCGCGCCGCTTCTGCTTATCTATGTAAGCCGACCTATCGCCTCGAGGCATGATGACTCCCAGTCTCCTCTGGCTGGGCGCCGGAATCTCGGCCCTGTCTTGAGTATCGGCCGAGGCACGGCGTGCGTCTGTGACCCATGACCATAGAGCTGATCAAGAAAAGGCGGGTGGAACGGGCACGAGGCCCGTTCCATGCGAGATATGTAGAGGATGGGATAGGTGAAGGGATCAACAGAGGGAACTAGTCTTGGTCGGCGCGTCCGGCCACAAAGCCGGAGGCTCAGGGCTCATTCGGACGTCTCGCCAATCACCGCACAATCCTGCTCCCACTGGCTCCCAAAATAGGTAGTCAAGACAGGGTTGCTGTGCGGTGCATCACACGCTGAATCGATGTTCGGGCCGGTTGACTTTACGCCGCCCTGCACCCTAAATCCCCCGCAGCCGAATTCTCGCACACCCCGTCTCCTCGGAGACCGTCATATGCACGATTGCCTGCCACGCCGCGGGTTTCTCCGGTCCACTGAAGCGGACGACGCAGCTCATCTCTTCAAGAATCCCGCCTGATGCGGGCCTCGGTGTTGACGACCGCGCTTCTGTTCGCGGGCGCGATGGGTCTGTCCGCTCAGGATCCGGAAACTTCCGGAGGTCGGATCCTCGAAGATACGACCGCCTCCGCTCAGGACTCGTCCGAGAGCTATTCGAGCCCGTGGCGCACGAGCTATTTCCCGTATCTGACCGGCGGAGCCAACGACGGCCCCGTCCTCGCGGCGCGCATCAGGTATTGGCAGCCCGCCCCGTACGAGGCACGGTACACCAGCAACGCCGCTCTCACCGGCGACGCCGGCATCAGCCTACGGGGCAGCCGGTACGTCACGGCCCAGTTTCGCGCGCCGGGGCTCTGGAAGGATTGGCGGCTCAGCGTGCTGGCGAGCGCCGATCGGCAGGCGCGGTACGGGTATTTCGGAGTCGGCAACAACACCCAATTCGACAAGGATCTGGTCGACAAGACCGATCCCTTTCTCTACCGCGTCCGGCGCACGCGGTATCGAGGCGTCGCCGAGGTGACGCGTGTCGTGCGAGGCCCGTTCAAGGTCGCGTTCCAGGCCAACGTCGAGCAGGTCCGCTTCACCTCGCTGCCCGGTCCGTCGGTGTTCGCGACCGACGTGCCTTCCGGCGAGCTCGAGCAGGACGACGCCGCCGGCAGGCTCGCGCTCATCTACGACACGCGCGACAACGAATACGACACTCATCAGGGACTTCTGCTCGAGGCTGGAACACAAGTTGGAAGCGGCGGATCAGGATACACCCGGCAGTATGTGATTCTCCGAGGCTACCTCACCTTGCGGGAGGGGACCGTCGCAGCGCTGAGACTGGCTGGCTCGGGCATGGGGGGCGGGCCCCCGCTCAACGCGAGATTCTACCTTCCGGCTTGGGAGAGTTCGGTCCCGGTGCTGGGCGGGGAATACTCCCACCGCTCGCTCGACACCGGACGGCTCACCGGCAAGGGCTCGCTCTTTGCCAACGTCGAGGTGCACCACGACGTTCTGCCCTTCGGCGATCTCGGAGCGGTGACGCTGGTGGCCTTTGCCGACGCGGGACGGGTGTTCGAGGAGGAAGGCTTCCGGCTGACAACCCAAGATATGAAAGTCGGAGGAGGGGGAGGAATCGCGCTTCGTATTCTCCGCTCCACCATCTTCACGATCAACTTTGCCGGCGGACCCGACGGATTCAATTATTCGGTGGGCACCGGCTGGATGTTCTGATCAGGCAACCTGCTCACCGGCAAGCCCGCCGCCCCAAGCACCTCGCGCAGGGTGCTCTCACCCCGGTCGCGGGCGTACCAGGTTCGCACCTTGGGATACAGCTCGGCCTTGGGAATGGTGGGGCGGTTCGCGACGACCCACGCCTGGAGCTCCGTAGGACGCGGCCCCCAGTGGCCGATCTCGCGATGATGATCGTCAAGCGCGATGACGATGGGAATGGACCGCGAGCCGTTAGTCAGGTAGAGGTCCATGACCTCCGGGTGCTCGTCGCGCCGTACGATCCGTAGCTCGATGCCCGGCACCGACTCTGCGAGCCTGGCGACGACCGGAATGCTGCTCGACGCGTCGCCACACCAATCCTCCGCGATCACCAGCAGCTTGCGCTTTGTGCCGGGTGGTACGGCGGCAGGGGCCCAGTCGGGTACCACCGCGATCCGGTGGAGCCCTTCCCACAGACCCCGTTGCTTCTCGCTCGCGAGTACGAAATCATCGAACGTCTGACCCTTGTCCCACAGCGTGGCGAAGTCGACCATCAGTTCCTCCTGGCCCCGAACAGCCGCATCAAGATGGAAGTTCCTCGATGTTCACCCCGCGGCGGCCCAGCTCGGCCACATACGACTGGAACGGCACCGCCTCGTCGGGTGTGTACACGCCCTTGAGTGAGACGCGGCCGTCGGCTTGCATCTGCCCGGTAATCGAGAGGGAATAGCCGGTCGTTCGCATCATGGAGCTGATTCCGTGGGTGCAGTCGTAATAATCCATGAGGCGGAAGTTTACCGCGGCCGGCCGGCCATCCTTTTGGCCGGTCACCTTGACCTGAAGGGCGACGAGGTCCTGACCCTGAGGCCTGTGAAGCCTGGGCTGGACCGCGGCGATGAAGACGTCGCGCGGCACCACCCGCTGACCCTTGACCTGCAGCGGATTGGCATCGAGGAGACCGAGATCGCGGATGGGACGCATGATTGCCGCGTGGCCGGGATAGCGGAGCGTCTTGTACTCCATGACGTCGACCTTACCCTGGTACGCGAACGGGAGAGTGCTGATTCCGCCGCCGGTATGAAACGCCTCGAGCGTGCCGATGGGTTGGGGAAAGTCCACCTCTTCCAGCTCGCTGAGGGCATCGACCTGCGCCGGCTGGCCGTGGCGAAGAATCCAGGAGGGAGTGGTGTAATAGTCCAGCGCGCCTTCCAGCGAGTACACGATCTGATAATTGAGGGGCGGCTCGGGGTTCTGCGGCAGGCCGCCAACGTAAATCTTGACCGTTTCGGCCTGATCGAGTCGCCGGATTCCCTCGGCCGCGAGGATGTTGACCATACCAGGGGCGACGCCGCAGTCGGGAACGACCGACACCCCGGCCGCGACCGCCTGCTCGTGCAGCTTTTTCTGCTCCAGGACGATTTCGGTGTTGCCCCCCAGATCGGAAAAGTGGCACCCCGCCTCGACCGCGGCACGGGCCATGGGGCCGTTATAGTAATAGGGTATGGCGCTCATCACGGCCGAATGGCCGCGCAGAGTCGACCGTACCGCTTCAGCATCGGTGACGTCGAGCTGCGCCACCCGCAGCCGGCCCTCCCAGTCGCCCGCGAGAAACGGCGGCAGCCGATCCGGCCGAACATCGGCCAGCGTCACGTGGGTGACCGCCGGACTCTGCAACAGATCGTAGGCGCACGCGCAACCCTGAAGCCCCGCACCGAGGACCAGCATTCGCATTGACAACCCCATCGAAGAGTGACGGATACACAGCCCCGAAAGATACCCGGGACAGCGGGTGGGCTTCAACGGGGCCAACTCGCGCGACAGGAAGCGATCTCATTCGGGCTGCGGCGAAGAGGAGCCGGCAAAGAAGGTGAGCTGCCGTGGGGCACTCGGAACGCCTGCCCACGCGAGCCGGCGCGCCCGGCCCGCGCCGAGGGGACGAATTTCGACCTCATCGCCGACGAAGAAGGCGACCGAATCGGGGCCCCAGCCGGCGGCGTCGTGCGCATCATGCGCCAGCAGCTCGGGTGCGCCGGAGCCGGACGCCAGGCAGATGGCCCCCGTCTCCGTGCACGGCACTACTCGTGCGAACGCCGGATGGCCGAGCAGCACCGCCAGGCTCGATTCCGCGACGGCTCTCTGAACGACCGGAACCGGTCGCGCGTCTCCCGAGGCCGGCGGTGCGTCGAACTGGTAGAGACCTTTGCTGGTGGCCACCACGATCAGCCGCCCACCAGCCGACCACGCCGCCACGGTGGGAGGCCCGGCCCCTTTCGGCAAGACAAGCTCGCGGTCGGCTCCGCTCAGGAGATTCATGACCCAGATGGTCGCCGGGGTCGAGTCGACCAGTGAGCGGCCCCGCAGAAAAACGATCGAAGTTCCGTCGGGCGAAAGACGTGGCCGCATCTCACCCACGTTGGTGAATGTGATCGGAAGCGCCTCGCCCCCTTCAGCGCGCACCGCGTAGAGATCGCCGCCCGCGGCGCCCGTTCCCGCCACAAACACCGCGTACGCGTCCCGTCCGACTTCGATCTGTCCGCGCAGGGGTGGGAGCGAGCCACTGCATCCAGCGACCGGCACCACGGAAAGCGCGCGGATCACTGGCCAGGCCCAACGCCTCATCGAAGTCCGAGTGATCCGTGCCCCGCGATCAGGTGCCCAGCCGAGCGCGATAGAACTCCCGAATTCGCTTCCAGGCCCGTTCCACCTGCGGGCCGTCCGAGCCCTGCCGGCCGGGCTTGAGAAAACCGTGACCGGTGCCCGGGTAGACCTCCTGGGTAAACGTCTTTCCCCGGGACTGCATCGCCGCGGAAACCTCCGGCAGCGAGCCGGTGATCCGCTCGTCGTTCTCGCCGTAGATGCCGAGCACCGGCGCCTTGATCCGCTTGATATCGGCGGTATCGGGAGGCGGCCCGTAGCACACCACGACGGCCTTGAGGTTGGGATTGTTGGTGGCGTAGCGGAAGCTCTGGCCGCCGCCCCAGCAGAATCCGATCGTTCCCACCTTGTCGCGCTCCACCGCGGGAAGCTTGTTGACGTAGGCGTATACCGCGCCGAGATCGGAGGTGATCCGGTCGGGCTCGAGATCTCCGATCAACTTTCGCCCCGAGTCGGGGTTCGCCGGGCTTCTACCGTATTTGGAGGAGAGAAGATCGGGGAGAACGGCAACGTACCCTTCCTTGGCCAGCCGGTCGGCGACGGTGGGCTCCCACTCGGTCAGGCCGAAAATCTCATGAATCACGATGATGGCAGGCCCCTTCGTCTTCCGCTCCGGATAGGCGACGTAGGTACGAATCGAGTCGGCCCCCTTCCTGACGTACACCCATTCGCCGTGCGTGGTAACGGTATCGAGCGGCGCACGCTGACGGATGTTCCACGCGCCGGCGGCGCCGAGGGTGGCGGCCGCCGCGAAGAGCAGGAGGTACTTCATGGCGCTGCGGCCGGCAGAGTGCGGAACTCCACCCGCCCCTCCATCAGCTCCGGAATGGCGACGCGGCCTCGCTTGGCATCGAGCCCGATATCAGCCGGCGAGGGAAGCTTTCCGCCGATCGCCGTCACCTTCCCGTTCTCCATGATGAAGAGGCTCGAATCGGTCCAGCTCGTGGCGAGCAAGCGACCCGGTCCCAGCACCTCGATGCCATCCACCTGTCCGGGTGTGTCGCCGAGCGGGGTGAGCGTCTTCGTGCCCGGTTTCCACGCCTGTATCGTCTTGCCGGCGAACGGCACGATGATGAAGCGCTTGCCTGCGCTGTCCCAGGCGATCCCGTTCGGGGCCGCGAGGGCGCTGTTCTTGAGGACCAGCGATGCCTTGCGGCCGGTGATACGAAAGACCTGGTCGGGACCGGGGTGCCCCATGCCGCCCTTGTCGTCCTTGTCGAAGCCCGAGTCGGTGATGTAAAGGCCGTCGGGGCCGGCGACGATATCGTTGAGGAACCTGACCTGGTGGCCAAGCTCGACCGACGCCACCACCGCTCCCGTCTTCCGATCGAAGCCTCGCACCGCATCGACGTCGGCCACCCAGAGCGTATCGCCCACGATCGTCATGCCCTTGGGTGCGTTGAGTGTCACCCCGTTTTTTCCGCCGACGATGAACTCGAGGGAGTCGGGCGTGCCGTCACTTCGGAGACGGGAGATGTATCCGTTCCCATCTTTGGCAAAGGGATCGCCGTTGATGTTGCTCACGTACCAGACGTCGAGGTCGGCGTCGTACTTGACCGACTCGGGCTGCTTGAAGCCTTCGACCCGGTCGGCCGCGCCGGTCGGCGGTGGCATCGCGGAATCGGCGCCGGATGCCGGAGCCGGCGCTCGCTCACCCTTCCCGCAGGCGGTGGTCAGGGCATACACACCGAGTGCAAGCGTAGTGCAACGGAAAGACATCGTATTCTCCTCAGGATTCTTCGGGTGCTCCGCCGGTCTGCGCCACCTGATCGGCGCGCACCTCGGCGGGATCGAACCGGCGTGCCGAGGCGAGCATGCGCTCGAGGGTCTCGTCCACGTCGGCCTTCGCTCCACGCTTGAAGCGAAGGGGATTGATGCGGGCAACCACGAACGCCCGCAAGTAGGGACTCTCGAAGCCTCGGTCCTTCAGTTGCTTGATTGCCGCGGCCACCGCATCGTCCAGCTCAAGAATCCGCTCCGCGCGGCCGCGCCTCACTTCGAGCGAGCGCGACAGACGATCCGCGGAGAACTCCTCGGTGCGGCGCAGGATCGGGTGATAGGCCCCGCCGGCGAACCGTCCGTTCCGCTGGTAGCAGAGCCCCAGAGTAAGCAGCGACGCCTCTTCGAATTCGATGGCGTAGTCACGCTCCGGCCGGTCGTCGAGCCCCACCAGCCCCTCGGCAAGGCGGATGACCTCGAAGGCCCGCTCGCGCAAATTGTGCGCTTTCTCGGTGTTGAGCAGCAGGATCCGGTGCGCGACTTCCGACTCGGGAACCACGATCGCCACGATGCTCCGGGCCCCGAGCCGCGTGAGCGCGGCGAGGCGGTGGTTCCCGTTGGGCGTCCAGTATCTTCCTTCGCCCGACGGCACCACCACGATCGGATCGAGGTAGCGGCCAAGCCGATCGATCGCGTCGGCAAGGCGGGCAACGTGGGGCTCGGACAGATCGCGCTGGTAGGGTGTCGGCTCCACCGACTCGATCGGCAGGCCGGCAAGCAGCTGCCAGTGTCCGCCGAGCGGGTCATGGTAGGCGCCGATGATGCTGCCGCCGTGCGCGGCGACGGCGTGAGCCAGGTCGTCGACTGCCGATGGCCGCGAACCGCTGGCAAGGTCGGCAGCCGGCAGGCCCCGCGATTGCGGAGCGGGGCCTGGCTTCTTTCGGGAGCCGCGCGGGGACTTCGAGGTCTTTGCGGCGGCCTTAGGCATAGCGATCGGTGCACCCCTGCCGAACGTGGTCAACCTGCTCGAAAGGTATGTAAACGGCGTGGGAGGACGTTGGGAAGCTGCAGGGTTCGTCAGAACGACGCCCATCCGGTTAGATTCAGAGTGTCTCCGCTGACGATGCCACGGAAATACTCCTCGCCTCCGGCAGGATCTCATGCCTAACGTCACTTCGTCCGACCCGAGCTCGGCCCCCGAACCCCTTCAGCCGCTGATAGATCGCGTCAGAGCCCGTGTCGCTGACGCCAATCTTGCGCTGGACCGGCGTGCCCGCTCCACCCGTCCCCGTTCCGCTCGTTCGCGCCAGGTTAAGTCGGTCGCCCTCGGCGAGGCTCAGTCCCCGACCTCGGCCCTGACGCCCGAAATCCGCTCGCTTCGGCATGTCTTCCAGGATCTGGGCGACACCCATCGCCAGCATCGCCGGCAAACCGGAGAACACGTGCCCCCGGCTTTGCGCGAGGCAGCGCTGGCATTCAAGGGCGCGCCGAGCCTCCGAACTTTGGTGGCCGTGGCCGCATTCGTCGAAGAAGAGGGCATCCTCGCCTGGTAGTGCAACGGACACACAATGGATCCTGACCTACAGAAGGCGGCGCTACTCAAGCGCCGCCGTTTTCTGGGCCGCCTGTCGATGGGCCTGTCGGCGGCTGTCGCGGCGGTAATCGGCCTGCCGGTTGTCGGATTTCTTCTCTCGCCCCTCGTCGGAAAGTCTCCGCGCGTCTGGCGGGCCGTCGGTCCGGTAAGCGGTTTTCGAGTGGGTGAGACGGTCGACGTCCACTTCGAGGACGCATCGCCACTGCCATGGGCGGGCGTCACGGCCAACACGGCTGCATGGCTCCGTCGCGACGACGCGTCGCACTTCACCGCCTTTACCGTGCACTGCACCCACCTGGGGTGTCCGGTGCGGTGGGTAGCCGACGCGAAGCTTTTCCTCTGTCCCTGCCACGGCGGAGTGTACGATGCCGACGGTTCCGTCTCCGCCGGCCCGCTGCCACGGTCGCTGCCGCAGTATCCTGTTCGGGTACGACACGGCCAGGTCGAAGTTCTCACCAGCCCGATTCCCATAGTGTGACACCCGCGTGATCGAGCGTTTTCTGGACTGGCTGGACGACCGAAGCGGCCTGCTCACCGCCACACGACAAGCGCTCGAGCATCCGGTGCCGCCACGTACCGGCTGGTGGTACGTGTTCGGGAGCGCCACGTTCATCGCGTTCGTGCTGCAGGTCGTCACCGGAATCGCGCTCGCCACCGTGTACGTCCCCTCCAGCGGGCAGGCGTACGACAGCCTTCGATTCATCTCGGAGCAAGCGCTGCTGGGCCGCTTCCTCCGCGGGATGCACTACTTCGGCGCATCGGCGATGGTGCTCCTCATCGGAATCCACGTCTCGCGCACGTATCTGATGGCCGCATACAAGTTCCCGCGTGAGCTCAACTGGATCACCGGGGCGGTGCTCCTGTTGCTCACGCTGGCGCTGGCCTTTACCGGACAGTTGCTGCGGTGGGATCAGAACGCGGTCTGGTCGGTCATCGTCGGCGCGGCCCAGGCGGGGCGCATGCCCGTGCTCGGCCACGGCATCGCACGGTTCATCCTCGCCGGCGACACCATCGGCGGCGCCACGCTCAGCCGGTTCTTTGCCTTCCACGTGTTTTTCATCCCGGCAATCGTGTTCGGCTTCGTGGGGCTGCACCTGGCCCTGGTCCTCAAGCACGGCATCTCGGAGCGCCCGCGCGCTGGCGAGCCGGTGGACCCGGCCACCTATCGAGAGCGCTACAGCAAGCTGCTCAGCCACGAGGGGGTGCCGTTCTGGCCTGACGCCGCATGGCGCGACGTGGTGTTCGGGGCCGCGGTGGTTGCCACGATTGTCTTGCTCGCACTCATCGTCGGTCCGCCAGCGCTGGGGCATCCGCCCGATCCCAGCATTCTCGAGGCGTACCCGCGGCCCGACTGGTATTTTCTCTGGTACTTCGCCCTGCTGGCCCTCGTGCCGAACAATCTCGAGTCGGCGGTCATCGTACTCGGGCCGCTCGTCTTCGGCGCCTTTCTCCTGCTGGTTCCGCTGTTCAACAAGGGCGAGCGAAGCGTCCGGCGGCGACCGTGGGCGGCATTGCTGGTGGTCTTCATCTGGACCTCGATCGGCGTGTTCTGGTTCGCCGGAGAGCGGGCCGACTGGTCGCCCGACTTCTCGGCGCAGCCCCTGCCGGCCGCGGTGGTCGGCATTCTCCCGCCCGACGCCGCCGATGGAGCCAACCTGTTCCATGCAAAGGGGTGCGAGTTCTGCCATGCGATAGGCGGGTATGGCGGGAAGCGCGGACCAGAGCTGAGCGACGTCGCGGGCAGGATGACGCGCGACCAGATCGTCGGCAGGATCACGAACGGGGGGCCGAACATGCCGGCCTACGCCCGGAGTCTGACGCCGGCAGAGGTCCAGGCGCTGGCGGCGTTCCTGGCTACGCGGCGGTGACTTTCTACCGATGCAGATTCGGGCGC
Source organism: Gemmatimonadales bacterium (assembly GCA_038240975.1). Lineage (GTDB taxonomy): Bacteria > Gemmatimonadota > Gemmatimonadetes > Gemmatimonadales > GWC2-71-9 > CAVVWJ01. Next base: position 9,185 of record JBBRGF010000041.1, on the reverse strand, counting down.
TTCTCCCCCTCAGAATCGCAACGCGAGGCCGGCACTCAGACTCGGGTACGCGGTGCCGCTGTTCCCGAGCCGGACCGTGGCGCCCGCGGTCACGCCCAAGGCCGGTGTGAGCCAAGCAATCCCGTGCGCGTCGGCGAAGGCGCCGATGCCGCCGTCCGTCAGCTCGGCCGCATCCCCCACGAGAAATGCCGTCGCCCCCGCCGCCAGCCCCAGCTCGGTCCGGTAACTGGTCGTGAACGTGAGGGTGGGACCGAGGTCGAGAGCCACGGCCCCGTCGTCCGAGAAGGGCGCGGTGTCGAGGACCGGCAGGGACGCGCGGAGGCCGAGGCCCCAGTGCGTCCCGATGTCCCGCCGAAGGCCAAGCTCCGGTCCGTAGATCCACTTGGTCGACCCGCCGACCCGGAGGCCGGTGAACGCGGCGGTGAGTTTCCAGGGGCGGGAGGGGGTCTGGGCCGTCAGACCCGTGGCACGCCCCACAGTCACGGCGATGACCATGAAGGCCAATCGCGCAAACGGTCCAGCTCTCTGGAGCATGAGTCCTCTCGCTGGGTACGGGTGATCCGCGAGACAGTATCGACGGGGGGCGTAACCTGAGCGTGACCCGGGCGCCCTGCCCCTGATCGGCCTCACGGCGTCACGTAGATCTCGCCGCCCCGCTCCCTGAACTCCTCCGACTTTCGCTCCATCTCCTCTGCGTATGCCCGCACGTCCTGCGTGATCTGCATCGAGCAGAACTTGGGACCGCACATCGAGCAAAAGTGCGCCACCTTTGCGCCATCGGCGGGCAGCGTCTCGTCGTGATAGGCCCGGGCGGTCACCGGGTCGAGCGCCAGGTTGAACTGGTCTTCCCAGCGGAACTCGAATCGCGCCTTGCTCAGTGCGGCATCCCACTCGTAGGCTCGCGTGTGTCCCTTGGCGAGATCGGCCGCGTGCGCGGCAATCTTGTAGGCGATGACGCCGGCCTTCACGTCGTCGCGGTCGGGAAGACCGAGATGCTCCTTCGGCGTGACGTAACAGAGCATGGCCGTGCCGTACCAGCCGATCATCGCCGCTCCGATGGCGCTGGTGATGTGGTCGTAGCCGGGAGCGATGTCGGTGGTGAGAGGACCCAGGGTGTAGAACGGGGCTTCGTCGCACCACTCGAGCTGCTTGTCCATGTTCTCCTTGATGAGATGCATGGGGATGTGTCCGGGGCCTTCGTTCATCACCTGCACGCCATACTCCCACGCGATCCTGGTGAGCTCGCCCTGGGTCTTGAGCTCGGCGAACTGCGCCTCGTCATTCGCGTCGGCGATGCTGCCCGGGCGCAGCCCGTCGCCCAGTGAGAAGCTGACATCGTACGCCGCCATGATCTCGCAGATGTCGCGGAAGCGGGTGTAGAGGAAGCTTTCCTGGTGGTGCGAGAGGCACCACTTGGCCATGATCGACCCGCCGCGCGAGACGATTCCGGTCATGCGCCTGGCCGTGAGCGGCACATAGCGAAGCAGCACGCCCGCATGTACGGTGAAGTAGTCCACCCCCTGCTCCGCCTGCTCGACCAGCGTGTCCCGGTAAACCTCCCACGTCAGATCCTCTGCCTTTCCCCCCGCCTTCTCGAGCGCCTGGTAGATCGGGACGGTGCCGATCGGGACGGGAGAATTCCGGATGATCCATTCGCGAGTCTCATGGATGTCGCGGCCGGTCGAGAGATCCATCACCGTATCGGCGCCCCAGAGCGTGGCCCATCGGAGCTTTTCGACCTCATCGTCGATCGACGAGCGAACGGCGGAGTTGCCGATGTTGGCGTTGATCTTCACGTGGAAACGTCGCCCGATGACCATCGGCTCGAGCTCGGGATGGTTGACATTGGCGGGGATGATCGCGCGCCCGCGCGCCACCTCGCTTCGCACCAGCTCCGGCTCCACTCCCTCGCGAACCGCCGCGAACTCCATCTCGGGTGTGATCTCACCGCGCCGCGCGAACTGAAGCTGCGTGACGCACCCGGCACCTACCGGCGGTGAGCGGCGAACCGGCGGCAACCCTACTTCGGGATCGATGCCTCGAGGTCCGCTGGTGTCGTAGACCCGGAGCGGCGGCTCGCCTCCCGACAGTGCGATCTCGCGCATGGGGATGCGGATGCCGCGGCTTCCTTCGACGTAGATCTTGGTGGATCGGGGAAAGGCGTCGCCGTAGCCGGGTGCCAGGGCGGAGGGTGGAACGGGCAGAGTGGTGCTGGCCATCGTGCGGTCTCCCCATGAAGGCGGAGGGAGGGAGTGGGGCTGCGCCCCGCCGCGCTCCCTTCGCCGGTATGAACCGGATCAGGTTCCAAGGGTCTTCTCAATGGGGTCGACTGCCTCCCATGCCCCTGGCGGCAGTTGAATGGTACACCCCTCCAGGGCAGGCTCAAGGCGCCGCATGCGGAGTAGATGAAGCGACAATCCTGTAGCCTCGCCACAAGCCTGGACGACGACATTGTGTGGAAGTCGCCACAAGGCCAGCGGACAAGATTCGCAGCGAATTTCCTAAGTCTTTTCGCTTTATCGACTTCAGGGCACGTCATCTGGGGGAGAGGCCGGGCCCGGGAATGGAACGGCGATTGCCAAGATCGGGGGAGTCGGTCACGTCCATTTCCAGGAAAGGCTGGTCATCGCGGGCGTTGAGGCTGGGTCGCAATTACCGCCAACCGACCTCAGGACGGTCTCAACGACCCGCGTGACCGCTTCGGTTGCACTATCGCAAACGGTTTCCGCGCGACATTTTACAGCTGGCTCGGACCCAAACGGAGCGTTACAGCACGGGACGTACCGCATCCGGCTCGCAGTCTCACTCTCCATTTGAGGGATCGCATGACCAGATCACTGGCCGTCTCTGCGTTCGTAGCCGTTTGCCTTGTCGGCGCGTGTAACAAGAATCAGCCCGAGACCGGCGCCACCCCCGACGCGGCCGCGGCCAACAAGGACTCCAGCACGATGGCGATGGACTCCACCAAGATGATGTCGGATTCGACCAAGATGATGTCGGATACGACCAAGATGATGTCGGATACCACCAAGATGACGTCGGATTCATCGTCGATGAAGATGGACTCGACCACGATGACGTCGGATTCATCGTCGATGAAGATGGACTCGACCATGCAGATGCCGGCCGACAGCAGCGGGAAGTAGTTGACAACGCCATCGCCGAGCGCTAGCCTAGTCGTATGATGAGTTTCGCCGCTTCAACCACCCAGTCGGCCTCCACTACCCCGAAAACGGGCGCAATGGTGTGTTGTTGTATGGCTGACGTTTCTCCCGACCGGACCACCTAGCGGCTCGCAACACACAGCTTTGCATCGACGCCCGCAGGTATGTCCTGCGGGCGTGTTTGTTTTTTGCCCTGGAGCGGAGTCTGAATGTCACAGACGGCAGAATCGATCGGGGTCGGCGAAGGCGCGGAGCCGCAAACGATCGTGTCCTGGATGCTGGAGCGGTTCGCCGGCCAGCGCCTGGTTCTCACCACCTCGTTCGGAATGGAAGGATGTGCGTTGATCGACATGGTCGCGCGCCACGAGCGCGCGATCCCCGTCGTGTACCTCGATACGATGTTCCTGTTTCCGGAGACGTACGCGCTCCGTGACACGATGGTCGAACGGTACCCGCACCTCCGCTTCGAGAACCAGGGCACTCGGCTCACAGCCGAGCAGCAGGCCGAGCGCTACGGCCCCAGACTCTGGCTCACCGACCCCGACCAGTGCTGCCGCCTGCGTAAGGTCGAGCCGATGCGCCAGGTGCTGGCGCAAACGGATGTCTGGGTAACCGCCCTCCGGCGGAGTCAATCGGCCGAACGTGCCGGTATCGAGGCGGTTGGCTGGGATTGGAAATACCAGGTACTCAAGGTGAATCCGCTCGCCGGGTGGGATCGTGCCCAGGTGTGGAACTACGTGCGGCAGCACGACGTGCCGTACAACGAACTGCACGAGCGAGGCTATCCGACAGTCGGCTGCACTCATTGCACCGTCCCGGTCGCCGGGGCCGCGCCGGCCGAATACAGCCGCGCGGGCCGATGGAGCTGGACGGCCAAGAGCGAATGCGGACTGCATGCGAGCCGCGGATTACCCGCGATCCATGGCCCTGACCCGAGAGCCGGACTATGACCGAAGCACGCGAATCCAAAGTCGAGGTCGCCAAGCGGCGAAGCAGCCATCTGCGTGGCACGATCGCCGACACTCTGGCGTCCGACGCGACCCACTTCGATCACGACGACATCCAGCTTCTCAAGTTCCACGGCACCTATCAACAGGACGCACGCGACCGGCGGCGCAACCTCGAGGCGAGCGGCCAGGGAAAGGCATACTCGTTCATGGTCCGGGTCGCCATCCCCTCAGGCGCCATCACCGGGTCGCAGTATCTGGCGCTCGAGTCGATCGCCGACCGCCACGCCAACGGGACGCTCCGAATCACCACGCGCCAGGGCCTTCAGTTTCACGGCGTGCTCAAGGAGCACCTCAAGTCGACGATCGCCGCCATCAACAACGATCTGCTTACGACCATTGCCGCCTGCGGCGACGTCCAGCGCAACGTGATGGGATGTTCCGCTCCCCTCGCCGACACCGACCACGCCGCCGTGAGGCGGGTAGCCGAGGCGGTGGCGAGCGAGCTGCGTCCGACGTCGCGCGCGTATCACGAGATCTGGCTCGATGGTGAGCGGCAGGTGACAACGGAGGAAGAGCCGTTCTACGGCACTCAGTATCTGCCGAGAAAGTTTAAGACCGCCGTGGGGCTGTCGTCGGACAACTGTGTGGACATCTACTCACAGGACGTGGGACTGCTGACGATTGCGGACCGCGGAGGTCTCACGGGCTTCAATCTGGTCGTCGGCGGCGGACTCGGCATGACCCACAACAAGGGCGACACCACCGCTCGGCTGGCTCAGCCGCTCGGCTTCGTGCCGCTCGAGCATGGCGTAGAAGCGGTGCGCCTCGTGGCGGCCATCTTCCGCGATCACGGCAACCGGTCCGATCGCCGCCACGCGCGCCTCAAGTATCTGCTGGCGGAGTGGGGCATCGACCGTTTCCGGGCTGAGTTCCAGCGGAGGGCATCGTTCACGCTGGCCCCCGCGGTACCCCTTGCGCCGCTTCCTTTCCACGACCACCTCGGCCGCCACCGCCAGCCCGACGGCAAGTGGTTCTACGGCGTCTTCGTGCAGAGCGGACGCATCGGGGATACCGAGGGGCACGCCCTCAAGAGGGCGCTCCACGTCATCGTCGAGCGGCTGTCGCCCGGAATCCACTTCACCGGGCAGCAGAACCTGTTGCTGACCGATCTCGACGCCGCCGGCGTGGAGTTCGTCGAGCGCACGCTGCGCGACCATGGCGTGCTGCCTCCACTCGAGCTGGCGGCGGTTCGGCGATACTCCATGGCCTGCCCCGCGCTTCCCACGTGCGGCCTGGCCGTGGCCGAATCCGAGCGCGCCATTCCCGCCATTCTCGATGACTTCGAGGCGGAGATCGACAGGCTCGGCCTTCGCGACGTGCCAATTACCATTCGCATGACCGGCTGCCCCAATGGCTGCGCGCGGCCGTACACCGCCGATCTCGCATTCGTAGGCCGCTCGCTCGGACTCTACAACGTGTACGTCGGCGGCGGCCTTGCCGGTGACCGGCTGGTAGACCTCTACCGCGCCGACGTTCCGCACGAGGAACTGCTCGGCACCGTTCGCCCGCTTCTCACGCGGTGGGCTTCGGAGCGTACCGAGCACGAAGGCTTCGGCGACTTCTATCAGAGGCTCATGGGACTTCGCGCGCGCCGTACCACGGTGACGGGTCGCGAGCTGCCGACGATAGATCTGATTCCCCTGGAGGTAGGCAGGTGAGCGCCTCGTCGCGGCGCGCACTCGTTCTGGCGGCGCACGGCTCCAGGAACGGAACCGGAGCCAACGCGCTCGTGCGCCGCCTGGCGGAGTCGCTGCGCGGGCGAAGACTGTTCGACGAGGTGACCGTCGCCTTCCATCAGGGCGAACCGGCCTTCGATGCCGTGCTCGACGAGCTGGCCGCCGACGAGATTACCGTGGTTCCGCTGTTCACCAGTGCCGGCTACTACAGCGACGTCGTACTTCCCGAGGCACTCGCCCGCAATCGTCGCCATGCGGAGGTGCGGCTCCGGCAAACGCCTCCGGTGGGAACACACCCTCGCATTGCGCCGCTCGTGGCACGCCGGGTCACGGAGCTGCTGCGCGAATCCGCGGTCCCGCGCGACCAGGTTTCGCTCCTCATTGCCGGCCACGGCACCCGACGGCATGCCGACAGCCGGGCATCGACGCTGCAGCTCGCCGGAGCATTGAGGCAACGGCGCGTGGCGGGCGAGGTGCTCGCCGGCTTCATCGATGACGACCCGTCGGTCGGACAGGTCGCAGCCCAGGCGCTCCAGCCGACCCTGGTTGTGGTGCCTTTTCTAATCGGCGGCGGCACGCACGCGCTCGATGACCTGCCCAGGCTGGTCGGGACGTCCAACGGCCGCCGCGTCGTAATAGACCATGCGGTCGGGGCCTGTGACGGAATCGACGAGATCATCGTCGATCTCGCGCGACGTCATACCCCACCACCCGCACCCCGATTCCGCCCCCGCATCGGACTCGCCAAGCGCGAGCCCGGAACCGTTCATCTCGTCGGCGGCGGGCCGGGCGACCCGGGGCTCATCACCGCGCGAGGGCTCGAGCTTCTGCGAGCCGCCGAAGTGGTGGTGTACGACAGACTGGTTGCCCCCGAGTTGCTGCACGAGGCCAGGGCGGGCACCGAGTTGATCGATGCGGGCAAGGGTCCAGGCCATGCACCGTATGCGCAGTCGGAGATCAACGCGATTCTGGTAGATCGCGCGCGCCGGGGCCGCGCCGTAGTACGCCTCAAGGGGGGCGATCCGTTCGTCTTCGGCCGTGGGAGCGAGGAAGCGGAGGCCTGCCGGGATGCGGGTGTGCCGGTATTCGTCGTTCCGGGCGTATCGAGCGCCCTCGCCGGTCCTGCCGCGGCAGGCATTCCGGTCACCGCGCGTGGCCTCGCGCGCTCGTTCGCCGTAGTCACCGCGCACTCGGCCGACGGCATCAACGATCTGACCGCCCTCGCGGCCGCTGACACGCTCGTGGTGCTGATGGGAAGGGATGTCCTCGGGCAAATCGCGGCGCAGCTCATCGGCGCGGGGCGCGATCCCGACACGCCCGCGGCGTGCATCCAGTCGGCCACGACGTCCGATCAGCGGGTGACCCTCGCAACTCTCGCGACGATCGCGGCGGCCGCCGACCGCGACGGCCTCCAATCGCCCGTAGTGACGGTGGTCGGCGCCGTGGCGGCGCTCGCCGACGCCGGGCTTTCCACCGTGCCTGCCGCGGCTCTCACCGTCGGCGCGATGGCCGGCTGAGCCCCTTTCGCGCTTCCTTTCTCCCTCCCTTACTCTTCTGTGTGACGAGGGAGGGGCCGTGCAGCAGATCAAGGGTGCGGTGCTCAAGTCGCGGATGGCGTTCGTCCAGGAGCACTTCGGCATGGACGGCGTGCACCGCGTGCTGGCCAGCCTGCCGGAAGGCGACCAGCGCACTCTGCGCATGCTCTTCACGTCGAACTGGTACCCCTTCCAGCTCGGCAAGATGCTCGACGACTCGATCGTCCGGGTGCTCGGCGGCGGAAAGCCGGAATTCTTCGAGCGACTCGGCGCAGCGTCGGCGGAGAAGAACCTGTCGACCATTCACACCGGCTATCTCACCAGGGGCGACGCGCACGGCTTCCTCTCCAAATCGCCCTCCTTCTATTCCCTGTATTACAAGAGTGGCCGCCGCGAGTACCAGCGGGTGGGAACGAACGAGGGCGTCCTCACCACGTTCGACGCCGACACCTTCAGCGCGCCCGATTGCCTGACGGTGGTCGGGTGGTACAAGAAGGCGCTGGAGATGTGCGGGGTCAAAGGCGTGAGCGTGGTGGAGGAAGAGTGTCGTGCGCGGGGCGGCGCGGTGTGCCGGTACCGGGTGCGGTGGGGGTAGTACCGCATCGTCGACATGTTCCGTCGCGTGATAAATGTCCCTGCCCCACTGAGAAGGAGACAATGAAAGGAATGTTCAAAAGGGTTGCCGTGTGTGCCGTGGTATCAGTCGCCAGCGTGCCGTTCGTGGCGGCCCAGGCGCCTCAAGCGCCCAAGCCTGGCCCCGAGCAAGCGCGGCTCGCGTATTTCGTCGGCAAGTGGACCGCGGAGGGTCAGATGAAGCCGGGTCCGATGGGTCCCGGTGGAAAGGTCACGTCGTCGGACAACTGTGAGTGGTTCGAAGGGCAGTTCAGCGTCATCTGTCGCTCGGAAGGAACCACCCCGATGGGGCCAAGCAAGAGCATCGGCATTCTCGGCTACAGCACCGAGGAAAAGGTCTACACCTATTACGGCGTGGACAACTCGAACATGACGATGGCAAGCATTCCTCGGGGCACGCTGCGGGGCGATACCTGGACCTACGATGAAGGCTCGATGGGAGGCGCCAAGGTCAAGACGCGCGTCACGATCAAGGAGGTTTCTCCCACCTCGTACACCTTCAAGATGGAAATGCAGGGCCCGGACGGGAAGTGGGTGCAGGCGATGGAGAGCAAGAACACGAAGGTGCGGTAGTTGCGAACGGGCTGACGCCCATCGGGGCGTCAGCCCTCTCTTTCACCGCTGCCGCTCCCCCATGCCGGCCACCTATTTCGCCGGCATTCCTATTCCTGTCCAACGCATGGTCTTCGGGGGACTGGCCCGGGTCGGCGAGGCCGCCGGGACTCTGCCGTAAGCCCTCGATGGCGCTCTTTGCGACCTGCCACGGGCGACGCGCCGAAACACCGATCCGACGTGCGCCCGGCGCCAAGGCAGGCGTCGCGTTGGGAACCGAAGCTTCGTGGCCGTCGTTGCCCTGGATCGGCCGAGTAGCATCCGGCGGACGCGGCGGCATGAGCACATGAAGCGGCCGAGCTCAGGCTGTTAGCCGCTATTCCGGCCGCGGCCTTGGGTCGCGCGCGGTAGCGGCGGTCAGGTCGGTTTCCTCCTGTAGTGCCCGCCGCGCGGTTCGGGCCACCATCACGCTGACCGCGATGGTGGCCATCAGGCCGGCGGCGACGAAGACCCAGTACGTTGAATCGTGCGGCACCGCCACTCCTCCGGCCAACGCCGCCACATCGCCCGCGACCTTGCCGTAGTACACGTACAAGAGCGTGCCGGGGAGCATGC
>JBBRGF010000040.1:0-20631 GCA_038240975.1 Gemmatimonadales bacterium | reverse complement strand
CACACGTCGACTCCGAGCTTGTCGCAGACGATGGCCATCTCGTTCACGAGGCCGATGTTGACGCTGCGGAATGTGTTCTCGAGCAGCTTGACCAGCTCGGCCGCCTCGGTGGTGGACACCGGAACCAGCGTGTCGATGGCGGGCTGGTAGAGCGCTATGGCTACCCGGCGACAGTCGTCGGTGATGCCGCCTACGACCTTGGGAGTGTTGCGCGTGCCGTAATTCGGATTGCCCGGATCCACGCGCTCGGGACTGAAGGCGAGGAAAAAGTCTTTGCCCACCTCGAGACCGGTGCTTTCGAGCGCCGGTTGCATGATCTCCCGGGTCGTGCCCGGATACGTCGTGCTCTCCAGGATGATCGCCTGGCCCCGGCGGAGCGTGCGCTTGATGGCATCCGTGGCCGCGACGATGAAGCTGACGTCGGGGTCCTTGAACTTGGACAGCGGGGTTGGGACGCAGATCGAAATCGCGTCCGGCTCGCGGAGGCGCGACATGTCGGCGGTGGCACTCAGTCGCCCCGACTTCACCACCGCCTGAAGCTGCGCGTCGGCCACGTCCTTGACATGCGAGCGCCCGGCGTTGAGCCCATCGACCACCTTCTGCTGCACGTCGAAGCCGAGCACCTTGTAGCCCGCATTGGCCAGCTCGACGGCCAGCGGCAGGCCGACGTACCCCAGCCCTACGATGCCGAAGAGCGCCTCGCGGCGCTCGGCTTTCGTGATGAGATCGCCGGCGATGTGATTGGGTGTCACCCGGTGCATTCTCCTCTTCCCGGCCGCGCGCTCACGCGTAGAACTCGAGCACTGCCTCGATCACGGCGTCCTGCTGATGCGAGGTCATCTCAGGAAATACCGGAAGCGAGACGACGGATTGCGTTGCCTCTTCGCTTACGGGAATGCTTCCGCGCTTGTAGCCCAGGTGAGCAAAGCAGGGCTGAAGGTGCAGGGCGAGGGGATAGTACACTGAGTGACCGATACCCCGGGTCTTGAGGTGCCCCTGGAGGGCATCCCGTCGCGGAACCCGGATGGTGTACTGGTTGAAAATCGACTCGTTGGCGGGGTCGATCCGCGGCGGGCAGATCGACGAGTTGCGCTGGAAGGCGTCGTTGTAGCGTGACGCATGACGCGCACGCGTGGCGCTCCACTTGGCCAGGTGTGGAAGCTTGGCCAGCAGCACCGCGGCCTGGATGGTGTCGAGCCGGCTGTTGAACCCGACCTCGTCGTGGTGATAGGCCCGAGAGCCGCCGTGCAGGCGCAGCCGCGCCAGCCGGGCGGCAAGCGCGTCGTCCTGCGTAACCATCATTCCACCGTCGCCGAAGCCCCCCAGATTCTTGCTCGGAAAAAACGAGAAAGTGCCCACGGTGCCGAGCGAGCCGGCCATACGCCAGGTGCCATCGATCTTGCGCCGGGCACCGATGGACTGCGCCCCATCCTCGATCACGGCAAGGCCATGCCGGGCGGCCAGAGGCAGGATCTTTTCCATCTCGGCCATCTGGCCGAAGAGGTGGACCACTATGATCGCGCGCGTGCGCGGGGTGATGGCCGTTTCGATGGCCGCCGGAGAGATGTTGAACGTTGCGGCGTCGATGTCGACGAACACCGGCGTTGCGCCAGCATTGTGGATGGCCCCGCCCGTGGCGAAGAAGGTGAACGGAGCGGTGATGACCTCGTCGCCCGGCTTGAGGTCGAGCGCGCGGAGCGGCAACAGCAGCGCGTCGGTGCCGCTCGCGCAACCGATGGCGTGCTTGGTCTGCGACAGCCGGGCGACCGCCGCCTCGAGCTGACCGACCTCGGCGCCCATGATGAACGCCTGGCGCTCGATGACCGACATCAGCGCCGGCAGGAGCTCATCCTTGATGTCGCGGTACTGGGCGACCAGGTCCAGCAAGGGTACGTTCATCGGCTCGGCCAATGGGGAGACAAGCGCAAGATTCGACAGCCGTGGAAGTTAGCCGTGTTGCCCGGGTGGGTCAATCTGAATCAGACTGCCCCCCTCTTCGCGATAGACCGCGCCACATGCGGAGCACGTTCCCGACCCCTCGACCAGCTTGAGCCGCACGCCGCATTGGCACATCCAGCCGACCCGCCGCGCGGGCACACCGACCATCAGCGCGAACGGCGGTACCTCGCCCCGCACGACCGCTCCGGCGCCGATAAAGCAGTACTCACCGAGCGTGGCCCCGCACACGATGGTGGCATTGGCTCCGATGGACGCTCCCCGGCGGACGAGGGTGCGCTGGTACTCGGACTTCCGCGAAACGTGGCTGCGCGGGTTGGTGACGTTGGTGAAGACGCAGCTTGGCCCGCAGAAGACGTCGTCCTCGAGAACGACACCCTCGTAGATGGAGACGTTGTTCTGGACCTTCACGTTGTCGCCCAGCCGAGTGCCGCCCATCACGACCACGTTCTGGCCGAGATTGCACCGCTCGCCGATGACCGCGCCGGGCATGACGTGGCAGAAGTGCCAGATCTTGGTTCCGCGGCCGATCGTGGCGCCGTCGTCGATGTAGCTCGACTCGTGGGCGAAGTAATCCATGACTGCGGGGAACGGAGAACGGAGAACGGAGAACGGGACCGTTCTCCGAGCGCCATCATCTCATTCCGTTCCCTCACTCCTCTCTTTTCTCGTTTTCCGTTCGCCGTTCACAGTTCCCCCGTTTCCCTTCTCCGTTCACCGTTCACCGTTTCCCCGTCGTTCAGGTACTCCCCCGCACTCCCGATCATTTTCACTTCCGGCTCGAGCCGCACACCGAACTTGGCCTCGACCTCGCGCTGCGCGAGATCGATGAGCCCCCGTACATCGGCCGCCGTGGCGTTACCGGTGTTCACGAAATAATTCGCATGTACCGGAGAAACCTCGGCACCGCCGATGCGCTTGCCCTTGAGGCCCGACGCCTCGATGAGCTGGCCCGCGGTGCGGGGGCCGCCCTCCCGGTTCCAGCTCGGCCCCGCCGGGTTCTTGAACACGCTGCCGCAGCACGGCTGGTTGAACGGAGTGCCCCGCTGCCGCCACTCGAACATCTCGGCGATCTGCTCGTCGAGCGCGCCCTGCTCTTCGGGCCGCAGCCGCACCACGGCCTCGAGCACGAGACGCCCGTCGAGCCCGCTCCGCCGATAGGTGAATGGCACATCGGCCCGAGGTAGGACGGAATCCCGGCCCGACTGATCCACGACCGTCACCTGCTCCACCACCTCGGCCCAGTCGCCGCCATGGCAGCCGGCATTCATGTATACGCCCCCGCCAACCGTACCCGGCACGCCGACGAAGATGTGGAGACCGGCGTAGCCCGCGGTTGCCGTGCGGCGGGCGGCGAGCGGCGCCGGCAGCCCCGCGCCCGCGACCCACCTGTCGCCCTCCTGCCGAAGATGATCGAGCCCCTTGCCGATGCGTATGACCAGGGCGTCGAGGCCATCATCGGGCAGCAGGATGTTCGACCCGAGGCCGATGGCGAACCAGGGAATTCCTGCTTGGTGCGCGAGACGCAGTGAAATGCCGACATCTTCGGGCACCGCCGGCAACAGGACGGTGGCGGGGCCCCCGATTCTGTAGGTGGAGTAGCGCGCCAGGGGCTCGCCCTCCCGGACCCCACCTCGGACCGCTGCCCTGACCGCCCCGGCGAACGCGGGATCGCGAGCGGTCATCCCGTCCATTCTGGCGACATCTCCCTCGCGAGTGCGTGCCATTCCTGAAGCGGCCGGACCTCGCCCCTGCGGCTGCGAAGCGCGATGATCGCGTCGCACGCGGCGGACGCACCGGACAGAGTCGTGGTGTACGGTACGCGGTGCTGCAGCGCCTCCCGACGGATGGCGTAGTCGTCCTGCTGGCTCAGCTTGCCGAGCGGAGTGTTGATCAGAAGCTGAATCCGGCCGGACACGAGCAGATCGATGGCGTTCGGACGCCCCTCGTGCACCTTGAGTACGCGCTCGGTTGGTATGCCGCGTGAGCGGAGATATCGTGCGGTGCCCTCCGTGCCGAACACCCGAAAACCCAGCGCGTGGAACCGGCGCGCGATCGGCGCGACGTTCGCCTTGTCGTGGTCGTTGACCGTCACGAAAATGGCGCCTTCGAGCGGGAGCGCACCGTCGGCCGATATCTGCGCCTTGGCAAAGGCCATTCCGAACGAGTCCGCGATGCCCATGACCTCGCCGGTGCTCCGCATCTCGGGACCCAGGATGAGGTCCACCCCCTGAAGCTTGCTGAATGGAAAGACCGCCTCTTTCACCGTGACGTACGGCTGAGTGACGTCGTCGTGCAGGCCCAGCTCGTCGAGCGTCTGTCCGGCCATGATGGCGGCGGCCAGGCCCGCCAGCTGGACGCTGGTGGTTTTGGACACGAAAGGCACGGTGCGCGACGCCCGGGGATTCACCTCGAGGACATACACCACGTCGTGCTTGACCGCGTACTGCACATTGAGCAGGCCGACGACGCCGAGCCGCTGCGCGAAGGCACGCGTGTGGTGGCGCATCTCGTCCACCTGCGATTCGCTGATGAGGTACGGCGGGAGCACGCACGCCGAGTCGCCGGAGTGGATACCGGCATCCTCGATGTGCTGCATGACCCCGCCGATCACGCACCGGCTGCCGTCGGCGATAGCGTCGACGTCAGCCTCGAAGGCGTCTTCCAGGAAGCTGTCGATGAGCACCGGATGTTCGGGCGCCACCCGCGCCGCGCGGGCGAAGTAGCTCCGGAGCGAGGGATCGTCGTATACGATCTCCATCGCGCGACCGCCGAGCACGTACGAGGGACGTACGAGTACCGGATCTCCTACCTTCGCGGCCACCGTCACCGCCTAGTCCACCGAGCGGGCCACGCCGCTCGCCGGCTGGGCGACGCCGAGCTCGCGCGCGAGCGCCTCGAACCGTCCGCGGTCTTCGGCCAGGTCGATGGCCTCCGGGGAGGTGCCGAGAATGCGGATGCCCTCGCGCTCGAGCCCCCGCGCGAGGCGGAGCGGAGTCTGCCCGCCGAACTGTATCACCACGCCGATCGGGCACTCGACCGTCACGATCTCGAGGACGTCCTCGAGCGTCAGCGGCTCGAAGTAGAGGGCGTCGGAGATGTCGAAGTCGGTCGAGACCGTTTCGGGATTGGAGTTGACCATGACCGTGCGGTAGCCCAGCTCCCGGAACGCCATCGCCGCGCGCACGCAGCAGTAGTCGAACTCGACCCCCTGGCCGATCCGGTTGGGTCCGCTCCCCAGAATGACGACGGTGCGGTCGCCCGCGGCGTGCGCCTCGTTTTCCTCGTCGTACGACGAGTAGAGATAGGGTGTGGACGACGGAAATTCGCCGGCGCAGGTATCCACGGTCTTGTAGGCCGGACGCACGCCGAGGCGGTGCCGCTCGTGCCGCACCTCCTCCTCCGTGCCGTTTCTCACGTCCGCGAGCTGCCGGTCGGAAAAACCCATCCGCTTCATCCGTCTGAGCGCCGCGCCCTCGGCCACGTCGTCACCGGTGGGTACCCGCGTCGCCCAGTCGCGCTCCGCCTCCAGTAACTCTTCCATCTGGTGAAGAAACCACGGGTCGATCCGGGTCCGCTCCGCCACGGCCTCGACGGTGGCGCCGAGTTGAAAGGCGCGCTTGATCTGGAAGACCCGCTCGGGAGTGGGCGTCCGAAGTGCCGCAAGCACCCCAGCCAGGCTTTCGTCCTGCAGCCGGTCGTCGGCGAGCGTGGCGCCGATAACCCAACCGGCGCGGTCGATTTCAAGGCCGCGCAGCCCCTTCTGGAACGCCTCCTTGAACGTGCGGCCGATGGCCATGGCTTCGCCCACCGATTTCATCTGCGTCGTGAGTGTCGGGTCGGCGGCGGGGAACTTCTCGAAGGCGAAGCGCGGAATCTTCACAACCACGTAGTCGAGCACCGGCTCGAACGAAGCCGGGGTGGTGCGGGTGATGTCGTTGGGGAGCTCGTCGAGCCGGTATCCGACCGCGACCTTCGCTCCGATCCGGGCGATCGGAAACCCCGTCGCCTTCGACGCCAGCGCCGAGGAGCGGGAGACGCGCGGGTTCATCTCGATCACCAGCTGCTCGCCGGTGTCGGGGTCGACCGCGAACTGGATGTTGCATCCGCCGGCGGCCACGCCGATCTCGCGGATGATCCGGATCGAGGCGTCGCGCATGACCTGATACTCGCGATCGGTGAGCGTCATCGCCGGCGCGATGGTAATCGAATCGCCGGTGTGTACGCCCATCGGATCGAGGTTCTCGATCGAGCAGACGATGACGACGTTGTCGGCACCATCGCGCATGACCTCGAGCTCGAATTCCTTCCACCCTATGATGCTGCGCTCGACCAGGACCGACCCCACCGGCGACAGTTCGAGCCCGCGGCGGATGAGGGTCTCGAACTCCTCGCGGTTGTAGGCGATTCCCCCGCCGGTGCCGCCCAGCGTATAGGATGGCCGGAGGATGGCCGGGTACCCGGTGGTCTCCACCGCCTCGACCGCCTCCTCGAGCGTGCGGACGGTGCGGCCTTCGGGGGTCGCGAGGCCGATCCGCTGCATCGCGTCGGCGAACTCCTGGCGGTCTTCGGCCAGCCTGATGGCCCGCTCGTTGGCGCCGATCAGCTCGACACCGTACTTCGCAAGCGTTCCGTCGCGCTGGAGGGCCATGGCGACGTTGAGCGCCGTCTGGCCGCCCATCGTGGGCAGGAGTGCGTCGGGACGCTCGCGCTCGATCACCTTGGCCACCCACTCGGGCGTGACCGGCTCGATGTATGTAGCATCGGCCAGCTCGGGGTCGGTCATGATCGTGGCGGGATTCGAGTTGACCAGGACGACCCGGTAGCCATCCTCCTTGAGCGCGCGCACCGCCTGCGTGCCCGAGTAGTCGAACTCGGCGCCCTGCCCGATCACGATCGGGCCGGAGCCGATAAGAAGGATGGTCTTGAGGTCAGTTCGCCTGGGCATTCACCAGCTCCCGCAGAGTCTGCTCCAGCTCTATCGCCGGCGCCCATCCGGTGGCGCGCCGCAGCTTGGTCGAGTCGCCCACCAGGTACGGGATGTCCGCGCTGCGCGCAAGCGAAGGATCGGCATGGGGCATTGCGGCCGCCCCGGTGATGGCGCGGAGAAGCTGGAACACCTCGCTGAGCGGCTTTCCTTCTCCCCGCGCAACGTTGTACGCCTCGCCCGGCACCCCGTCGGCGAGCAGCAACCGGTATGCCTCGACCACATCGCGCACGTCGAGCAGATCGCGCACCGGGCCCAGATTTCCCGTAGGAACGGTGGAGGCGCCCGACAGTTTCGCCGCCCGAAGCCGCTCGGCAAAGGCCGGCACCACGTACGTGGTGGGCTGGCCCGGGCCGGTGTGCGGAAAGGGACGGGCGACCACGACTCTCAGGCCGGTGCGCCGCCACTCCGCCAGCGCCGCGGCCTCGGCTCCCACCTTGCTGGCCGCGTACGGCGATTGCGGAAGGAGCGGATCGGTCTCGGCCCGCGGCCGCCTGACGCCGGCCCCGTACACCTCACCGGTCGAGACGATCAGCACCACCGGATCGCCGGCCCCGGACTCGCGCATCGCCGCGGCGGCGGCGGCAAGCCGGGCGGTGCCCGCCGCGTTCACCACCCAGGCGGCACCCGGATCGAGGCGAGCCTCACGGGTCGAGGCGATCGCCGCGAGATGGACGATCGCGTCAGGGCCCCAGCGAAGCGCGCGTTCCACCGAAGCGTGGTCGGTGATCTCGAAGGCCAGAGCGTGTACGGCAATGCCGGCCGGTGGGCCCTCCGTCCAGTTGACCGACGGGCCCCCGGGCCTGCAGGCCGCCGCGACGTCGTCGCCCGTCTGGAGCAGTCGCCGCACCAGGTGCCGCCCGACGAATCCATCGGCGCCGGTCACCAGTACTTTCATCGCTTCGCGCTCAACCGTGCCACGTCGGCGTCGACCATGGAGGCGATGAGCTCCTTGAAGCCGACCTTCGGCGCCCACCCCAGCTCCTTCCGGGCCTTCGACGCATCGGCGAGAAGAACGTCGACTTCGGCGGGTCGGTAGAATCTGGGATCGCTCTTGACGAAGTCGCGATAGTCGAGGCCCACGTGGGCAAACGCCACATCGACCAGCTCGCGGACGCTGTGCGTCGCCCCCGTGCCGATCACGTAGTCCTGCGGTGCCGGCTGCTGCAGCATGCGCCACATGGCGTCGACGTAGTCGCCGGCGAACCCCCAATCGCGCCGGGCGTCGAGGTTGCCGAGGCGCATCTCGCCGGCCATGCCGAGCTTGATGCGCGCCACGCCGTCCGAAACCTTGCGGGTGACGAACTCGATCCCGCGCCGCGGAGACTCGTGGTTGAAGAGAATGCCGCTCACGGCGAAGAGATCGTAAGACTCGCGGTAGTTCACCGTGATCCAGTGGCCGTACACCTTGGCGACGCCGTAGGGCGACCGCGGATAGAACGACGTGCGCTCGCTCTGCGGCGTCTCCGTCACCTTACCGAACATCTCCGAAGAGCTGGCCTGATAGAATCGTGCCGCGGGGTGAACCAGCCGGACCGCCTCGAGAATCCTGGTCACCCCGAGTGCAGTGAATTCACCGGTCAGCACCGGCTGATTCCAGGATGTCGGCACGTACGACTGGGCGGCGAGATTGTACACCTCGTCGGGCTGCGTGTCCTGGAGCACCACCGTGAGCGAGTGCTGGTCGAGGAGGTCGGCCGCGACGACCTCGATCCGATCGAGCAGGTGGTCGATGCGCTCGTAGCTGTCGTGGCTGGTCCTCCGAACCATTCCCACCACTTCGTAGCCTTTGGCGAGCAGTAGCTCCGCGAGGTAAGAGCCGTCCTGCCCGGTGACTCCGGTGATGAGCGCTTTAGGCATGTGGGCCCTGGTGGCCAGGTTGTGTCATGTTGACCGGCGCATTAGGTTTGGATTCAGATGGAACGGCTGTCACTCTTCGATGGATGGATCTATGGCACGGGTGTGCACGGTGTGCGCCAAGGGGCCGGTCACCGGCAACAACGTGAGCCACGCGAACAATCGGAGCAAGCGGCGCTGGTACCCCAATCTGCAAACCGTGCGCGTGCTGGTCGACGGGTCGCCTCGCAGGGTGCGGGTATGTACACAGTGCCTGAAGAGTAACCGGGTCGCAAAGGCACCGCGGAGCCGAACCACCGTGTAGACCTCGCGGTATCGAGCGCCGAAAAAAGGGGACCCGAGGGTCCCCTTTTGCATTTCGGCGAGCCGGAATGACGGTCACTCGGCGAGCAGCTCGATGCGGGCGATATCCGCTCCGTCGCCGTCGCGGTGGCCCAGTTTGAGAATGCGGGTGTATCCACCGGGCCGCGCGGCGAATCGCGGGCCGATTTCGCTGAAAAGGCGCGAAAGCGTTTCGCGGCTCTTGATGCGGCGTTCAACCAGGCGGCGCGCGTGGAGATCGCCGCGGCGTGCCAGTGTGATGAGCTTCTCGGCGAACGGCCGAAGCTCCTTGGCCTTGGCCTCGGTAGTGACTATGCGACCGTGCTCGAACAGGCTGGTGGCCATGTTGTTGAGCAGAGCGCGCCGGTGGCTCGACGTGCGAGAGAGCTGGCGGCCCTTGGCGCGATGCCGCATTACACCGTCTCCCCTGCTCCCGCCGACGGCTGCGCGACCGGCGGCACGCCGGGCCGGGAGATCCGAAGCTCACCGTCGGTATCTTCGAATGCCATACCGAAGTTCAGGCTCTCGCGCTGAAGCAGCTCCGCGATTTCGCCGAGGGCCTTCTCGCCGACGTTCTTGACCTTGAGCAGATCGTCTTCGGAGAACTCGACGAGATCCTTGAGCGTGCGGATGTTCGAGTTCTTCAGGGAATTGAGCGACCGTACCGAGAGACCGAAGTCGTCGATCGGACGGGCGAGCCGCTGCCGAAGGTTGCCCCCGGCACCGGCGCTGGCCGGGGCCGCGGCATCGCGCATGGTTGGCACCTTGCCGAAATCCACGAAGTACTGGAAGTGGACCTGGGCGAGCGCCGCCGCGTAGGCGATGGCGTCTTCGGGAGTGATGGTGCCGTTGGTTTCGACCGAAACGGTGAGTCGATCGTAGTCGGTGCGCTGGCCGACTCGGGTTTCGGAGACCGAGAAGTTGGCGCGACGCACCGGATTGTAGATGGCGTCGATCCGAACGAGGTCGACCGGCAGCGAGCGGTCGGCCGGGTGCATTTCGGCCTCGACGTATCCGCGGCCCTTATTGACGTACAGCTCCATGCTGACCTCGCGGTCGTCCTGGAGCGTGAAGAGCAGGTGGTCGGGATTCTTGACGGTCACCGAGCCGTGCTCCTGGATGTCGCGAGCGTAGACCGCCCCGGCGCCATCGCGACGAATGTGGAGGACGGCCTCATCGACGTCTTCGGCCATGACCAGCGTGAGCGCCTTGAGGCGTTGCACGACCTGGTGGACGTCCTCGAGCACACCGAGCACCGTCTGGTGCTCGTGCACGACACCGTCGAGCCGGAAACCCCACACCGCGCTGCCACGAAGGGAGGAGAGGAGCAGCCGGCGGAGCGAATTGCCGAGCGTGTAGCCGAACCCGCGCTCGAGAGGCTGGAGACGGAACTCGGCGGCATTGGGGTTGTCGTCCCGCTTCGTCATCTCGACGAGGTGGGGGCGCACCAACCCGGTCAGATCAATGGTCATGGTCACTTGGAATAGAGCTCGACGATGAGCTGTTCTTGTGCGTTGATTGGGATGCCCTCGCGAGTGGGGCGCTCGGTGACGCGGCCGGCCGCCTTGTCGGCATCGACCGAGATCCACGACACCGGCTGCCCGCGCTGGGCGCTCTCCTGAGCCATCTTGACCGATACGTTTTCGCGGCTGCCCGGGGCGACCCGTACCTCTTCGCCGGGGACGACGCGGTACGCCGGGATGTCGACGCGGTGGCCGTTGATTTCGACATGACCGTGCACGATGAGCTGGCGCGACGCCTTGCGGCTCGACGCGAAGCCCATTCGGTACACGATGTTGTCGAGACGGCTCTCGAGCGCGATGAGCAGGTTGGTGCCTTTGACGCCGGGCTCCCGCGTCACGCCGTCGAAGGTGTTGCGGAACTGGCGCTCGGTGAGGCCGTACATCCGCTTGACCTTCTGCTTTTCGCGCATCTGCTTGGCGTACTCCGACGCCTTCCGCGGCCGGCCGCCACTCTGCCCGTGCTGACCGGGGGCATAGGGACGGCGCTCGACGGGGCACTTTTCCGTGAGGCACTTGGTGCCCTTGAGGAACAGCTTGACCCCTTCGCGGCGGCACTGACGGCAGCTTGGACCGACGTATCTCGACATGGCTCAGACCCTCCGCTTCTTGGGAGGACGGCAGCCATTGTGCGGAATCGGCGTGACGTCGCGAATGGACACCACGCGCAGTCCGACCGATGCCAGCGCCTGAATGGCCGACTCGCGGCCGCTACCCGGCCCCTGCACCCGAACGTGCACCCGGCGCAGGCCGAGGTTCATGGCCTCGCGGCCGCAGTTTTCCGCGGCGACGGTGGCGGCGAACGGCGTCGACTTCTTGGAGCCCTTGAAGCCGGCCTTGCCCGCCGACCCCCACGCGAGCGTGTTGCCCCGCATGTCGGTGATGGTGATGAGCAGGTTGTTGAACGTTGCCGAGACGTGGGCGATGCCCTCGGACTCGACCACCTTCTTGGCGCGCTTGGCACCCGGCGTCTTGGCAGTCGCTGGCGCGGAGGGCGCTGGTGTGGTGGGCGCGGAGGGCGTCGGCGTAGCAGGAGCGGTCATTTACTTCTTGGTCACTTTCTTCTTGCCGGCAATGGCACGCCGCGGACCCTTCTTGGTCCGTGCGTTGGTATGAGTCCGCTGGCCGCGCACCGGCAGCCCACGGCGGTGACGAATGCCCCGGTAGCTGCCGATGTCCATCAGTCGCTTGATATTCATGGCGATTTCGGTACGGAGCGCTCCCTCGACCTTGACCGACCGCTCGATGATTTGCCGGAGCCGGGCGACTTCGGTATCGGAGAGATCGCGCACCCGGGTATCGGGGCTGACACCCGTTTCGCCGAGAATTCGCGCGCTGGTGGGGCGACCGATGCCGTAGATGTAGGTGAGAGCCGTCTCGACGCGCTTCTCGCGCGGAAGGTCTACCCCTGCGATGCGAGCCATGATCAGCCTTGCCGCTGCTTGTGCTTGGGATTGCGCTTGCAGATGATGCGGGTCACGCCCTGTCGCTTGACGACTTTGCAGTGCTCGCAGATCGGCTTGACACTGGAACGAACCTTCACGCTGGAATCTCCGGGCCGGTTAAGGTCTAGCTGTCCAATATATCCCGGCTCTCGAAGTGATGCAAGGAGGAGAGGTTACCGTCTAACCAGTCCCCTGCGCAGCAGTGCGCCGGCAGCTGCCAGCAGTTGCTCCGGGGTGAACGGCTCGGCCAGGACAGGCACGTCGGGCGGCAGTTTTTTTTCGGCGTCCGGCGGGGAATCCAGATTCTTGTCTGACAATATGGACCTTGGACCCGGGAACGTCCGGGAGTGACAATGCGAGGAAGGGTGCTACTGAAAATCACCCCCATTCTCGATGCTGCGCTCGAATTGGCCGCTACAGTTCACCCCACGACCCTCAGCTCCACCAGCAGCCACCCGGCCCGACCGAGCCGGTACCCCAAGAGCAGACTCTGCACGCGATCGTCCTGCGTGCCCGCCACCCGATAGCGGCGCTGAAGCTCGACGTACCCACGGCCACCCTCGACCTCCCGCGCCGCGCGCACCACCGTCTCGACCTCCTGCGCCGAGGCGATGAAGTCGGCAATCAGTGCCGCTGCTTGCCGCGGCTCGAGCGCGGCGGAGGGATCGGCCCCGGGTAGCTGAACCATCAGACGAGGGCTGTCCGCGACGAGGCCGGTGGCATCGTGCTCGAACCACGCCCGCCTCGCCTGCTCCGCCGCCGCGGCAAGCGCCGGTGCCTGCGCCGGTGCCGGCGCCCCTTGGGCATGGCCCGGTGTGCCGGAGAAGACCAGCGCAGCCACGATCATGAACCGACGCACTGCGCCTCCTCGAGCAGCTGAGAGAATACCGCCGCGGGATCGGCGGCCTGAATCACCGGTCGCCCCACGACCAGGTGCGTCGCCCCCGACGCCGCGGCATCAGCGGCGGTGGCGATGCGCATTTGATCGCCTGCCGCATCGGCGCGGCGACGGATTCCAGGTACGACGATGCGCGCTCCCGAGCCGAGCCGGGCCCGCACCAGCGCGACCTCATGCGGTGAGCAGACGACGCCGGCCAGACCCGCCCGCTCGGCCTCGCCGGCCAGGCGCCCGACCTCCTGCTCCAAATCGACTTCCGCGCGGCCGATTGCTTGCCCGTAGGAGGTGGCGTCGTGCGATGTAAGCACGGTGACGCCTACCAGCGCGAGGCCACCGCCTGCCGCGGCGGCCGCCTGCATCATCGCGGTACCGCCCAAGGTGTGCACGGTCGCCATCGCGACGCCAAGCTCGCGTGCACCCGCCACGGCGTCGGCGACGGTGTTGGGGATGTCGTGCCATTTGAGATCCAGGAACACCTGGATCGACCGCCCGACCAGCTCGCGCACGAGTCCGGGGCCCTCACGCGTGAAGAGCACCGAACCCACCTTGACCCATCGGACCTCGCGGAGCCGGTCGACTAACCCCAGCGCTGCAGCGGCGTCCGGCAGGTCGAGGGCGATGATCAACTCAGCCATGCCCACGCTCCAGCTCGGTGACGATCCGCTCAGGCAAGCGGGGATTGGCGAGAGCGCCGGTGCCCAGGCCGACGAGTGACGCTCCCGCTCGCAGGTACTGTTCCACGTCGTCCGCCGTTCGCACTCCGCCCGTCCCGATCACCGTCATCCCACCGGTCCGCTCGGCCACCCGGGTAACGGCAAGCACGCCCAGCGGAAGAAGCGCAGGGCCGCTCACTCCTCCGCTTCCATTGCCGAGCCTGGTGCCGCGTCCGCCGTTGAACATCAATCCCGGCATGGTGTTGACGAGCGTGATGGCATCGGCCCCGGCATCGCGCGCCACCAGGGCCATGTCGGCGATATCGGGAAGAACCGGAGAGAGCTTGGCGGCGATGGGAAGGCGGGTGCGGCGGCGACAGAGCGAGACGATTCGCCGGACGCATTCACGATCCGCGCCGAACTCGATTCCCCCCGCACTGGTATTAGGACAGGACAGGTTCAGCTCGAACGCGGTGATCCCCGCCATCGCGTCGAGTCCATCCACGACATCGGCATATTCCTCGACCGTGAAGCCGACGACGTTCACGATCACACGGGCATGTTGCAGGTGCGACGCGAGCCACGGCAGCTCGTCGGCACGCACGCGGTCGAGCCCGGGATTGGCGAGACCGACCGAGTTGAGCATGCCGCCGCGAAATTCCGCCACTCTTGGTGGCAGGTTCCCGGCTCGCGGCTCTCGCGACACCGCCTTGGTGACGAGTCCACCGAGCCGCTCGAGGTCGACGACGCCGGCGAGCTCGCGTCCGAAGCCGGCGGTGCCGGCGGCGAGAAGAAGAGGATTCTGAAATCGTTGACCGAAGACGGTCCGGGAGAGATCGCGAGCCGGCCTCACAGCTCGGGCTGGCGACGCGGCACGTCGCCTGAATCGACATCGCTCGGACGGCGGCGGGCACCTACAGGCTCGCCGGCGCGGCGAGGGGCCGCCCGAGGCCGCTCGCCCAGCGGCGCGGCGTTCATGTGTCGGGCGGTGGCAAAGGCGAAGAGGGAATCCTCGAGAGCGCGATACCCATCGGCTTCCTCGCCACGAAGAACCGCCAGATACGGGCTGGCGCTGTAGCGCTCGAC
Source organism: Gemmatimonadales bacterium (assembly GCA_038240975.1). Classification (GTDB taxonomy): domain Bacteria; phylum Gemmatimonadota; class Gemmatimonadetes; order Gemmatimonadales; family GWC2-71-9; genus CAVVWJ01. The sequence goes on along the minus strand of JBBRGF010000040.1, from coordinate 5,908 downwards.
CAGGAGGCTTCGGGCGGAGTCGCTCCAGGTGGAATCGAGCCTCTCACCGGCGATCACTGCCTTGGGAGCGTACGGGGAGTCGGGCCACTCGACGACGATGCGGTGGAACAGCTCGCCGGCTACCCGCGGCGCGGCGAGGGTATCTCTCGCCAGCTCGGCGGCGAGGAAGAGCCGGAGGTCGCCCTGGGGAATTCCCGCCGCTCCCGAGTCCGTCGCCCCGCGCACGCGGATCACGGCGGCTTCGAGCTGGGCCGCCTCGGCGTTTACCATTTCGCCGTGCGCGGAGAGAATCTTGAGGGAGTCCTCGATCGACGGGAGCGAGTCGACGCCGCTCGCTCGCGTCAGCTCCGTCCGGATGAGGTGGAGCCTCGCGCGCTCGCCACCTTCAGTGTTCGCGCCGGCCTCCACTGCCTGGTGAAAACGCGCCGTCGCGCGCGTCGTGTCCACCGGCCACAGTCGAACTCCCTCGTCGTACAACCGCCTGGCCTTGATGGCGGGAGTCGCGGCCCGCTGCGCCGACAGACGGTCTATGAGGGTCTTGGCGCCGCCCGGCCGCTGGCGGCTTATCGCTACGATGAGAGAATCCCACATTCGGGTGGAGTCACCGCTCGCGAGAAGCGCCTCCGTCAGCGAGTCGGCCTCTCTGACCCGCCCCGCGCCCGACAGCGAGAGCAGAAGCTCGTCGGCGGCACGGGGGCCGCTCGCGTCGCGAAGAAGTGGAATGGCCTGATCGTAGTGGCCGGTTATCCGGAGTGCGCGCGCATGCTGAAACCGCGCCTGCTCGCGGATGACCAGGTCCTTGGCATTGAGGAGGCGGCTGAAGGCAAGATCGGCCGAGGCGGCGTCTCCGGCCTCGATCTGGCACCGGCCCAAGGCCAGCATCGCGTCGTCGGCGAGTCGGCCTGGAGGGAGAAGCGCGACCTGGCCGAGTGGCTCGAGTGCCTGCGGGCATTGGCTGAGGCGGGATAGTGCCAGCCCGCGAATGACCGAGGCCTGCGCCGCGTACTTGCTGCGCGGATGTCGGACCGTCACCGATTCGGCCCTGGTGATGACTTGTCCCCAGAGGTTGTTGGCCTCGAAGGGACGATTCTCACGCTCGGCCTTCTGCGCCGAGTGGGCAAGTTTGTTGGTGTTGTACATCCCGTTGTAGTAGGCGCACCCCGCGAACAAGACAATTACGGCGATCGCAGGAGCGCGTCGGACGACTCCCGGCAGCCTCACCGGGCCTCCCCCGAATCGCGGGCCGCGCTGGTCCTGTGCTCGTACTCGCGCAGATAGGCCACGATGGCGTCGGCCACGGCCGACGCCATCGCCTGTTGGCTTGGCCGCGTGGTGAGGAGGCGGCCGTCCTCAGGGTTGGTGCTGTATCCCAGTTCGACCAGGATCGCCGGTCGTCGCGCGGTGGTGAGCACCATGAATCCGGCCTGCTTTACGCCCCGGTTCTCACCGGTGTGAACGCCGCCGAGGCCCTTCTGCACCAGCTCGGCGACGCGGGCGGACTCGCGTAGGTGCTCGTTCAACTGCAGGTCTTTCAGAATGAAGTCGAGTCCGCCTATCGGGCCGGCGGCGTCGGGGGAGGCTTCGAACCGCACGGCGTCGTTTTCCATCTGGGCTACGCGCGCGGCCTCCTCGGTCTTTGCCTCGGCGAGAAAGTACGTTTCGTAGCCTCGCACGTCGGTATAGCCCGGCCGCCGCTTGAGTGAGTTGACGTGCAGGCTGACGAACAAGTCACACGTCTGGGTACAGTATCCGCCGCGATCGCCGAGGGCGATGAGGGTGTCGGTTGTGCGAGTCATCCGGACACCGACCCCGCGCCGCTTGAGCTCGCCACGCAGCAGGAGGCCCACCTGGAGGGTGACGTCCTTCTCGCGCGTTCCCCGGGGAAAGAAGGTGCCGGGATTTCCCGGGTCCACTCCTCCGTGTCCCGGGTCGATTGCCACGATGTGCCCGGGGCGAAGTCCGTTGGGCAGCCGGGCAGGACCTTCGAGCTGTGGAACGGTTGCCGCCAGGCGAGCGGACATTTCGGCCGGAATCTCGTCGAGCCGCGCCGCCCGGTAATCGTACCGGTAGCGGTCGTTCAGGTAGTAGGGAAGAATCTCGGCGACGAACTCGAAGGGAAGAAACAGCGTGTCTCTGCTTACCGAGGCCTGTCCCGCCAGCGGCAGGAGACGGGTGCTGAACAGGCACAGCGGCGCTCCCAGGAGGAACCGGAACGGCTGCCTGGCCACCGTGACTTCGGCCCAGCCCCGGTCCATTCGGACCGTGCCGCGCAGCGCGAGGAGGAGCGCGGGCGCCGGGACGACGGCGGCTCCCGTAGCGTCGATCCGAACCGGAACCGCGGCCCCGGCGACAGTGACTTCTTTGGGAATTCCTGAGGCGACCAGGGACACCGCGAGGGCCAGGGTAGCGATCATCGGCGTCCCCTTACGGAGACGGCTCGGGCCACTTCGCGCTCCGCAACCCTGCGCTTCAGGTCCTGACGCTTATCGTGCTGCTTCTTTCCGCGGCCCAGCGCAATCGCGACCTTGGCCCGGCCGTTCTTGAAGTACAGCTCGAGCGGAATCAGGGTGAGCCCCTGCTGCTCCACCGCGCCGATGAGCTTCTGTATCTCCTTACGGTGAAGGAGCAGCTTCCGGGTGCGCACGGGGTCGTGATTGTAGCGGTTGCCTTGCTCGTAGGGGGTGATGTTCATCCCTTCCAGAAAGAGTTCCCCGTTGCGAACTCGCGCGTACGCCTCCTTGATCGAGGCCTTGCCGTCACGGAGCGACTTGACCTCGGTTCCGGTCAGTACGATGCCCGACTCCCACGAATCGAGAATATGGTAGTCGTGCGTCGCCTTGGGATTACGGGCGACGGACTGTTTTCGGTCGGTGGACGGGGAGGAATCGGGAATCACATCACCTTTCCTAAGCAAAGGATAGGCCAGCACTTCGGATGGGTCAACGGCGCGGGTTGACCGGCTTGCTCCCGACCACTAGGTTGCCCCCTTCGCCGAAGTGGTGGAACTGGTAGACGCGCTGCGTTCAGGGCGCAGTGGGCGCAAGCCCGTGCGGGTTCGAGTCCCGCCTTCGGCACTGGGAAGACGGAGAGGACGGAGAGGACATTTCTCCGTTCTCTCCGTCCTAGTAACGTGCCAGTCCCGGCTCCACCCGCTCCGCCCAGGCGTCAATGCCGCCGGCCAGGTTGCGCACCTTGCCGAAGCCGGCGCCGCGGAGGATCTCGAGCGCCTTCATCGACCTTCCCCCCTTGTGACACTGGGTAACGATCTCCGCATGGCCGTCGAGCTCGCCCAAGCGGTCGGGAAGCTGGCCGAGCGGAATGAGGCGGGCGCCGTCGATATGGGCGATCTCCCATTCGTGCGGCTCTCGCACGTCGACCAGAACCAGGTCGGCGCCCTTGGCCTCACGCTCTTTCCTGAAGTCTTCCACCGTGATCTCGAGGCCGCTGTAGTCGGGCTCCGCCCCAATGCCGCAGAACGCCTCGTAGTCGATCAGCTCGTGGATCGTCGGATTCTTGCCGCAGATCGGGCAGTCAGGATCTTTGCGCAGCTTCAGCTCGCGGAATCTGAGCTTGAGCGCATCGAAGAGCACGAGACGGCCGACGAGTGAATCGCCCGCCCCGATGATCCACTTGATGGTCTCCAGCGCCTGTATACTCCCGATGATGCCCGGGAGCACGCCCAGCACTCCGCCCTCGGCGCAGCTCGGCACGAGTCCCGGGGGCGGTGGCTCGGCGTAGAGGCAGCGGTAGCACGGCCCCTCTTTCGCGTAGAACACCGAAGCCTGACCCTCGAAACGAAAGATGCTGCCATAGACATTCGGCTTGCCGAGCAGCACGCACGCGTCGTTGACGAGGTAGCGGGTGGGAAAGTTGTCGGTTCCGTCGACCACGATATCGTAATCGCGAACGATGTCGAGAGCGTTTTCCGACGTGAGCCTGCCCTCGTGGGCCTCGACGTTGACGTTGGGATTGAGGTCGGTGAGCCGGGCCTTTGCCGAGGCGAGCTTCGAGGTGCCGAGGGTGGAGGTTCCGTGCACGATCTGACGCTGAAGGTTGGTGAGATCGACCACGTCGAAGTCAACGATGCCGATGGTCCCCACGCCCGCGGCGGCGAGATAGAGCGATAGCGGCGACCCCAGGCCCCCCGCACCGATGGTGAGCACCCGCGCCGCCTTCAGCCTTCGCTGGCCCTCGACGCCGACCTCGGGAAGCAACAGGTGGCGGGAATAGCGGAGCACTTCTGCGTGGGCCAGCTTGGGCAGCTCCGTCTCGACGACGGGGCTCCCGCCCGCAATGCTCGGCACGATGGTGAGCACGTCACCCTCGGTCACCGGAGTGGCGGTGGATTCGAGCTGGCGGATGTCGGTGTCGTTGAGGTACAGGTTGACGAACGTCCGCAACCGCCCGTCGTCCTGCATGAGGTGGCGCTTGAGACCGGTATGCGCCGCGAGAAGGCGCTCGAGCACCTCGCCGACGGTGCTTCCCGCCAACGCTACGGCGTCGCGCCCGCCGGTAAAGCCGCGCAGCGGTGTCGGGATGGAAACGGTCACGGGCATGGTCATACCTCGCTCAACACTTCGAGTGATTCCGGGTCCATTCGCGGCTGATCGTCATCGAGCACCCAACTGGTGAGATCGGCGCCGCGTCCGCCGTCTACCCGGACGATGAGATAACTGTACCACGGCCACGCGTGGTCCGCATCGAACGCCGAGGGTGCGGCTGGATGATCGGGATGCGAGTGATAGTATCCCACGATCTCGAGCCCCTCGCTCTCGAGCCCCGCTTCCAGTCGGCGCAGATCATCCGGCGCGATGAGATAGCGGTGCGGGTCGTCGGTGCGGCGGTTGACAGCGGGAGCAAGCCGTACGATTTCCTTGACTCCATCCGCTCCGATCCGCCCGGCCAGCGCGCCGCAGCATTCCGCCGGATAGGCGTCCTGGCCGTGTCGCCGGATTTCTTCGGCGAGCGACTCCGTCAGCCTGACCGTCACGTCGCCTCCCACCGGTGCGGCTCGCTGAGGTAGCGTGCGCCGGTATCGCAGCCGATTACCACGACATAGGCCTCCGGCTCTCTGACAAGGACGTCAAGGGCAGCGGCCACCGCCGCTCCCGCCGACCAGCCGACCAGGTATCCCTGACGGGCAAGACGGCGCGCGGTGAAGTCGGCCGATTCAGTGGACATCTCGGCGACGATGTCGGGCACCGTCGGATCGTAAATCGCGGGTGGATTGACGGCTGTAGACAGATACTTGAGCCCCTCCAGACCGTGAAACGGACCGTTGGGCTGCACTCCTACGAGAGTGACATCGGGGTTCTTGTCTTTCAGGTACCCGCCGGTACCCATCATGGTTCCCGTCGTTCCCATGGCGGCGACAAAATGGGTGATGCGACCGCCGGACTGAGCCCAGATCTCGGGTCCGGTGGTGTCCCGGTGCGCCTGTGGATTGGCGGGATTGCCGTACTGATCGGCGTAGTAGTACCGCTCCGGCTCCGCGTCCGCGAGCAGGCGCGCCCGACGCACGGCGCCGTCGGTCCCCTCGAGGCGATCGGTGGTGATCACCTCCGCGCCATAGATCTCGAGCAGTGAGCGTCGCTCGGGACTCGCGTTGCCTGGCAGGCATATGGTCACCCCTACTCCAGCCGCGGCGCCGAGCATCGCGTAGGCGATGCCGGTGTTGCCGCTGGAGGCATCGAGCAGCCTGCGCTCAGGCAGATACCCCCGGCGGATGCCGTCGCGCAGGATGGCGCGCGCCGCGCGGTCCTTGACGCTGCCTCCCGGGTTGAGCCATTCGGCCTTGAGCCACAGGCGGTCGGCAGCGATCTCGGGCAGAGCCACCGGAAGGAGTGGAGTGTTTCCCACTTCCTGCCAGAGGCCCGGCTCGCTGGTTGTTACAGGGTCGGTCACTGCC
>JBBRGF010000039.1:0-21143 GCA_038240975.1 Gemmatimonadales bacterium | reverse complement strand
GGCTCACGCTCTATCGAGTCGGAGAACGCTCTGCCATTGTCGACGCGCTGCTCCGGGCCCGCGCCGAGGGTAAGGAAGTGATCCTCTTCATCGAGCTGAAGGCGCGCTTCGACGAGGCTCGCAACATCGCCTGGGTACAGCGGCTCGAGGATGCAGGCGCGACGGTCGTCTACGGGGTCGTGGGTCTCAAGAATCACGCGAAGGTCGGCCTGGTGCTGCGACGCGAGGGCAACGAGCTGCGCCGCTACGTGCACATCGGCACCGGAAACTACAACGCCGCCACCGCCCGCCAATACACCGACCTGGGGCTGCTCTCGGCCGACCCGGAGCTCGGCGCCGACATCCACGATTTCTTCAACGAGCTGACGGGGTCGAGTCATCCACCTGGAGGCTCGTACCGGCAGATCGCCGTCGCGCCCCGGCACCTGCTTCCCTGGCTCCTCGATGCGATCGCGACCGAGATCGCTCACGCGCGCGCCGGGCGCGCGGCTCGAATCCGCGCCAAGATCAACGGACTCGGCGATTCCGAGGTGGTCGATGCGCTGTATCGCGCATCCGAGGCGGGAGTGGAGATCGAGCTGGTCGTTCGCGGGCTCTGCACGCTTCGGCCCGCTCTTGCCGGTTGGTCGAGCAGGGTCAGGGTCATCAGCATACTCGGACGTTTTCTCGAGCACGCGCGGATCTACCACTTCGCGAACGGGGGCGATGACCGCTATTGCATCGGGTCGGCCGACTGGCGATCGCGAAACCTGCGGAGGAGGGTCGAGATCGTAACCCCCATTCGATCCGCGGAGGCCTGTTCGCGGCTCGCGTCGATCCTCGACCGGGAGCTGGCCGATCCGGCGGCGTGGGAGCTTCGGCCCGACGGCCGGTACGAGCGCACCGGCTGACGGCTTCAGAAAGCACTTCCGATCCAGTGCCGAAGTGACATGGGCACTTGAGATTAGGTGCTGGCGAGGCGATCTTTCCAGGCTATCCGGCCGCAATGTCGCGCCCGGCTCTCGAGACTGCGAATGATCAGAGTCACTGCCATAGAACAAGGATCGATCGCCGAGCAGCTCGGCCTCAAGGCCGGGACCGAGCTTCTGTCGGTGGACGGGCGTGAGCTCGAGGATTTTCTCGACTGGGAGTTTGCCACCGCCGAGGAGACGTTCCTCCTGCACGTGCGGCAGCCCGGCGGTGAAGAGATCGAGTTCGACATCGAGCGCCCGCTCGGCGAAGCCTTCGGCGTGGCGCTCGAACCCGTCCGGATCCGCCGCTGCGCCAATCGCTGCGATTTCTGTTTCGTGGATGGGTTGCCCGATGGCCTGCGCGACGTTCTCTACATCCGCGACGACGACTATCGACTGTCCTTCCGGTACGGCAACTTCGCCACGCTGACCAATCTCAAGCCCTGGGACGTGCGCCGCATCAAGGAGTACAGGCTCTCTCCGCTCTACGTCTCGGTTCACGCCACCGACCCGGTCCTCCGGCGCTATCTCCTGCGGAATCCGTCCGCTCCCGAAATCCTCCCTCAACTCCGCGAGTTCGCAGACGCGGGCATCGAGTTCCACACACAGGTGGTCATGTCACCGGGCGTCAACGACGGCGCGGTGCTCCGCCGGACGCTGTCGGAGCTCTTCGATTTCGGGCCGGCCATCCTCGGCTGCTCGGTGGTGCCGGTGGGGCTCACCGAGTTCAGCAAACACCATCTCGTGCGCGAGCCCACGGCCGAGGAATGCCGGGGCGCCATCGAGCTGATCGATGCGCAGGCCGGCATCGCTCGGGAGCAGCGCGGCATCACCTGGGCCTTCGGCGCCGACGAGCTGTATCTGCGGGCGGGCGTGGAGCTGCCGCCCGCGGCGGTGTACGACGGGTTCGATCAGGTGGAGAACGGCGTCGGCGCGGTTCGCTGGCTGCAACAACGGATCTTCGACGACGCGCCGGAGCTGGCCGGATGGGAAGGGAGGCGAGTCGGTGTCGTCACCGGCACCGCGATGGCCGCGCTGATGCCCATGGTGCTCGAACCGCTCGCCGGTGCGACGCACGCGCGCTTCGATCTCATCCCGGTGGTGAACTCCCTCTTCGGCGCGTCGGTCACCACGGCCGGGCTGCTGCCCGGCAAGGCGATCACAGCGGCGCTGAACGCGCATCCGGGCCTCGACCTCGCGCTCATTCCTGGCGAGTCGCTCAACGACGACGGCCTCTTCATCGACAGCATGAGCTTCGACGAGCTGAGTGAATCGGTGCCGTTCGAAGTCCGCGCATCGAAGGACTTCGCCGACGTACTCCACACCGCGGCGGCCGCGTGAGCAAGCCTACCGTTGCCATCGTGGGCCGGCCCAACACCGGCAAGTCCACTCTCTTCAACCGAATTCTCGGCGGCCGTCCGGCCATCGTCTCCGATCGTCCCGGCACCACGCGCGACCGGCACTTCGGCCACGCCGATTGGCGCGGGCGCTATTTCTGGCTCGTCGACACGGGCGGCCTGGTGCCCGACTCCGACGACTCGATGGACCGAGCCATCCGGCAGCAGGTAGAGTTCGCGCTCGCCGAGTCCGATGTCATCATTTTCGTCGTCGACGGCCCCGAAGGCATAAACCCGGTAGATCGGGCTATAGCCGACCGACTCCGTCATGCGGGTCGCCCCGTGATTCTCGCGGTCAACAAGCTCGACGATCTCGAGCGCAGTCTCGCGCAGTACGACTTTTACCAGCTCGGCTTCGGCGACCCGCACGGAGTGAGCGCGGCGGTAGGGAAGGGAAGCGGCGATCTCCTCGACGCCGTGGTCGAGCGGCTGCCGTCCGCGGACGAGGCGGAGGCTGAGCCGGCCATCGAGGTCGCGGTGGTCGGGCGCCCCAACGTTGGCAAATCGTCGCTCACCAACCGCCTCCTCGGCGAGGAGCGTCATGTCGTCGCCCCCGAGGCCGGCACCACGCGCGACGCCGTCGATTCACCCTTGCGCTATCAGGGCAAGCTCCTCAAGTTCATTGACACTGCCGGTTTACGCAGGCGAGCTAAAGTAGAAGATGATCTGGAGTTCTACTCGACACTCCGCACGGAGCGCGCAATCGAGCGTGCGCAGGTGTGCGTGCTGGTGGTCGACGCGGTGGTCGGACTGCACAATCAGGATCTGCGGATCGCCACCGAGGCCTGGGATCAGGGTTGCGGGCTGATCGTCGTGGTGAACAAGTGGGATCTTGTCGAGGAAAAGGATGCGAACACCGCACACCGGGGCCAGGAGGCGCTGGTGGACAAGGCGCCGTTCCTTCGCTACGTGCCTTTCGTGTACGTGTCCGCCCTGACCGGGCAGCGCGTCCGGAAGATTCTCGACCTCATCCTCGAGGTGGCCGACGGCCGCCAGCAGCGAATTCCCACCGCCGAAGTCAACAAGGTGCTGGCCACGCTCCTCGAGCGCACCGCACCGCCTCAGAAGCCGGGGGAGGAGGTCAAGCTGCTCTATGCTTCGCAGATCGCGACGTCGCCGCCGACCTTTGCCATCGTGAGTAACCGGCCCGACGACGTCCCCGAGTCCTACCAGCGTTATCTGGTCCACGGCTTCCGCTCGGTCTGGCCGTTCACCGGCTCTCCGATGCGGCTTCGCTTTACCCGGCGAGGGTCCCGGCGTTGAAGGAAATGATCCCCTGGCTCCTCGCCTCCTATTTCCTGGGAGCCATTCCCACCAGCTATCTCACTGCACGACTCCTCCGGGGCATCGACCTCCGCCAGCACGGCAGCCGAAACCTCGGTGCCACGAATCTCTATCGGGTGCTCGGATGGCGATTCGCGATCCCCGTGGGCCTCTTCGACGCGGCCAAGGGACTGGTGCCGGTGCTCGTGTTCGCGCCGCGGGCCTCGTCGTCGGAGCTGTTCGCCCTGGTGTGCGGGATGATGGCCGTCGTCGGCCACGTCTATTCGGTGTTCGTGGGGTTCAAGGGCGGCAAAGGCGTCGCCACCGCGGCCGGCGTGATGCTCGCTCTCACGCCGGCCGCACTGGGCGTTTCGTTCGCGGTGTGGCTGGTGATCGTGATGTTGAGCGGCTACGTCTCGCTCGGCAGTATCGCCTCGGCAGCCATCTTTCCCGTTGCTGTACGGCTTCTCGATCCCCCCGAGCAATCGGCCATACTCTGGCTCGACGTCGCCGTGGCCGCCGCGATCATCTGGCTCCACCGCGCGAACATCCGGAGGCTGCTCAAGGGCACCGAGAACCGCTTCGGGCGTCGGGCGGCGTCCACCGGACACCGATGAGCGCGATCGCGGTGCTCGGCGCGGGAAGCTGGGGCACCACGCTGGCGAACCTTCTCGCGTGCAAGGGCGAGCGGGTACGGATCTGGGCGTTCGAGCCCGAAGTCGTGGAGGCGATCAACCGCGACCGGGAAAACCCGCTCTTTCTCCCCGGCATTCCGCTCGCGCCGGGATTGAGCGCCCTCTCGGATCCCCGAGAGGCAGTCGCCGGCAGCACGGTCATCGTATCGGCGGCGCCGAGTCACGTGGTTCGCTCGGTGGCGGGACAGGTTGCCGGCGCCGTGGCTCCGGGAGCGCTCGTGGTCAGCGTCACCAAGGGTATCGACCCCGGCGCGCTGGCGCTGATGTCCCAGGTGTTCGCGGAGTGCGTACCCCAGGCCAGATTCGCGGCGCTGTCGGGGCCGAGCTTTGCCGCCGAAGTGTGCGAGGGTCAGCCCACGGCGGTGGTAGCGGCCGCGACCGACCCGGCCGCGGCGCTCGATGCCCAGCAGGTGTTCGCGACGCCGGCGTTTCGCGTGTACACCGGCAACGACGTCACGGGTGTGGAGCTGGCCGGCGCGCTCAAGAACGTGATCGCGATCGCCGCCGGGATTCTCGAGGGCCTCGGGCTCGGGCACAATCCCAGAGCGGCGCTGATCACTCGCGGCCTCGCGGAGATCACGCGCCTGGGCCTGGCGATGGGCGCCGATCCCCTCACCTTCGCGGGATTGGCGGGCATGGGCGATCTGGTGCTCACGACGACGGGCAGCCTCAGCCGCAATCGCACGCTCGGGGTGGCACTGGCGGAGGGACAAACGCTCGCCGAGTACGGCCGATCGCATCGCACCGTGGCTGAAGGCGTCAACGCGGCGCGTGCCGCCGCCGCGCTGGGGGCCAGGCATCGGGTGGAGCTTCCGATCGTGCACCAGGTGTGCGAGGTGCTGTTCAACGGCAGGGCGCCGCGCGACGGTGTGGCCGAGCTCATGGGGCGTGAACTCAAACCGGAGCAGTGGAGATGACCACCACCACTACACGGCCGGTCCAGGAATTTTATTCGATCGGCGAGGTCTGCGGGCTGACCGATCTCAAGCCGCACGTCCTCCGTTACTGGGAGAGCCAGTTCCGGTTTCTGAATCCGGCGAAGAACCGGTCGGGCAACCGGGTGTACAAGAGCAGGGAAGTCGAGCTGATCATGCTGGTCAAGCACCTGCTCTATAGCGAAAAATTCACCATCGACGGCGCCCGCCAGCGGATCGACCAGTACCGGCGCACCGGCGAGCTCAAGGTGTCGGCGCGGAAAGCCTACGAGACGGAATTGATCGCGGAGGTCCGCACCACCATCGAGGAAGTGCTGGGCGTCCTCGACGGGCGGTCCGGCGCAAAGCCTGAATGAACATCCTCGTCACCAATGACGACGGCATTCTCGCGCCCGGACTCGCCTTGCTCGCCGATGTCTGCCGGGAAGTCGCGGACGTCACCGTGGTCGCCCCCGACCGCGAGCAGAGCGGCACGTCGCATTCGCTCACGCTGCACCGCCCGCTTCGGCCCGCGCGGCGGCCCGACGCCAGCTGGCAGATCGACGGCACGCCCACCGACTGTGTGATGCTCGCCATCCAGGCGCTGCTGCCCCAGCGCCCCGACTTCGTCTTCTCCGGCGTGAACCACGGCCCCAATATGGGCGAGGACGTGTTGTACTCGGGCACCGTCGCCGCCGCGATGGAGGCGGTCACGCTGGGCGTCCCCGGCATCGGCATCTCGTTTGCCGGAAACCAGCCCGAGACGATGGCCACCTACCGCGACCTGCTCGTCTCGCTCGTGCGACGGATCACGAGCCAGCCCGACTTTCCCGACCAGACGCTGCTGAATGTGAACCTGCCGAGGATTCCGGCGGCGGAAGTGCGCGGGATTCAGGTGACCAAGCTGGGCAGCCGCTACTTCTCCGAGTCGCTCACCAAGATGAAGGACCCGTGGGGACGGGAGATCTACTGGATCGGAGGCGGCACCATCACGTGGACCGGCACCGAGAACTCCGACCACCTGGCGGTGGCGGAGGGCTACATCTCGGTCACGCCACTGCACATGGACCTCACCAACTACTCCCTCATCGAAACGGTCACGGGATGGTCGCTGGAGAAGTAGGTGAGGGCGACGGGTACGGCGGCTATCGCGCGCAACTGGTCGAGACGCTTCAGCGAAAAGGCATCCGCGATCTCGCGGTGCTGCACGCGATCGGGCTGGTTCCGCGGCATCTCTTCGTGCCCGAGAGCGTGCGGCACCGGGCGTACGACGACGTGGCATTGCCGATCGGGAACGGGCAGACGATCTCTCAGCCCTACGTGCAGGCCCGTTATCTCGAGCTGATCGGGCTCGGCGGAAAGGAGCGCGTGCTCGAGGTGGGCGCGGGATCGGGCTACGAGACGGCGCTCCTGGCCTTGCTCTGCGAGAGCGTGTTCGGCGTCGAGCGCATTGCGGCGCTGGCCAGGTCGGCGCGCGCCGCGCTCGAGGCCGCCGGGATCCGAAACGCGACGGTGCTCGTGGGCGACGGCACGCTGGGCTGGAGGCCGTTCGCGCCCTACGACGCGATCCTGGTGGCCGCCGCCTCGCCCGAAATTCCGGCTCCCCTCGTCGAGCAGCTCGCCCCCGACGGGCGAATGGTGATTCCCCTCGGCGACCGCGCCACTCAGACGCTCACCCTGGTGCGCCGCCAGGGCGACGAGCTGAGGGTCAGCGCGCTGGAGGACGTGCGATTCGTGCCGCTCCTCGGTGAGTTCGGTTTTTCTCCCTAACCCGATTCGAGATGCTCAGCGATTTCTTTCATTGGCTCGCCGCCACCGTTCTCGCACTCGGCTATCCGGGCATCGTGCTGCTCATGGCCGTGGAGTCCTCGCTTCTCCCGCTGCCGAGCGAGCTGGTCATGCCTCCTGCCGGCTACCTGGCGGCGAAAGGACAGATGAACCCGTGGCTGGCCGTGGCGGCCGGCACCGCCGGCAGCGTGCTCGGCGCTCTCCTCAATTATGCGCTTGCCGTGTACGTGGGCGAGCCGGTGCTGCGCCGATATGGCAAGTACGTCCTCATGTCCGAGCGCTCGCTCGACCGCACCGAGGCGTTCTTTCGGCGACACGGGGAGATCAGCACGTTCGTGGGGCGGCTCCTCCCCGTGATCCGTCATCTGATCTCGATTCCCGCCGGCATCAGCCGGATGGCGCTCGGCCGGTTCATCGCATTCACTGCCCTCGGCGCCGGCGCGTGGTGCGCGATTCTGACCTATCTCGGCTGGGTCATCGGACGCCACGGCGAACAGGTGGATGCCGCAATCGGCACGTACGTGCACCGCACGTTCGTCGGCTACATCCTTCCGGCGACGGTCGTGCTGGTGGTGGTGTACGCGATATGGCGGCGACGGCAGGCAGCGCATCGGCCGTGAGCGTTGCTCGCTTCCTGGTGCGCGGCCACGTGCAGGGCGTGGGGTTCCGCTGGTATGTGCTGTCTCAGGCGCGCAGCCTTCGGGTGACGGGCTACGCGCGGAATCTTCCCGACGGCAGCGTCGAGGTCGTCGCGCAGGCCGGTGACTCCGCGGCTCTCGACCGTCTGCACGCGCTCCTCGCTCGAGGCCCTGACGGCGCGGTGGTCCAATCAGTCGAACGGCAGGACTCGCCCGACGACGCACCCGCGACCATGAGGAGCTTCGACATCCGATGACGATTCTCACCCCGCTCGCCCGGCACATCCTCGACACCCTGCGGCCGATTCCCGACTATCCTAAGCCCGGGATCGTGTTCCAGGACATCACACCCGTGCTCGCCGACGGCAAGCTGCTCCGAACGTTGGTCGGAGCAATGGCCGATCCGTTCCGGGAGCAGGGAATCACGCACGTCGTGGGCATCGAGGCCCGAGGCTTCATCCTGGGAGGGGCGGTGGCGGTGAGCCTCGACGCGGGCTTTGTCCCGGCCCGCAAACCGGGAAAGCTGCCGTGGGAACGGGTCAGCGAGTCGTACGCCCTGGAGTACGGTACCGACTGCCTCGAGTGTCATCGCGACGGGCTGGACCTCAACGCCCGGGTGCTGATCGTCGACGACGTCCTGGCCACCGGGGGCACTGCTCGCGCGGCGGCGCAGCTCGCGAGGGGGCTGGGGGCCGAGGTTGTGGGATGGACCTTCCTGCTGGAGATCGGCGGCCTGGGGGGCCTGGACCGGCTCGAGGGCGCACCGGTTCACGTCATAGCCAAGCGGTGACCGTTGTGACCCGGGGTTGCCCGGCGCAGGGCCGTGGGGTCATTTTTGAGTGCTGGGCCGGCATTCGGACGCGCCCCCGTAGCTCAGATGGATAGAGCAGCAGTTTCCTAAACTGTTGGCCGCGTGTTCGAGTCACGCCGGGGGCACTCGGGAGCGGTGCGGATGGTGACAGTCTTCATTTCCAGAATGAGATCTCATGGCAACGTCTGTGGCAGCGACATCGTCCCGCGAAGCGACCGGCTCGGTACCCCCCGCGCCCTGGTACCGCGATCGGAACCGGCTGATCGGCGCCGCGGCCGTCGCCGTAGCGGTGGTGGCACTGGTCGTCTGGTTCGTGATTGCCAGCGGCAAGCGAAAGGAAGAATTCGCCGCCCGGAGCCTGTCCCAGGCGCGTGCGACGGCGGAGGCGGGAAATCTGCCGCTGGCGTCGAGTGAGCTGCAGAAGCTGATCCAGACCTACAAGGGCACCGATGCGGCCAGTGAGGCGACCATTACCCTCAACCAGGTGCGCCTCGTCAACGGCCAAGGCGAGCTTGCGGCCGTCGGTCTTCGCGACTTTCTGGCCACGAAGCCTTCGCCGCAGTATCTCGCACCCGCCAACGGCCTGCTGGGCGCGGCACTCGAGAACTCGCGCAAGTGGTCCGATGCCGGCGATGCGTTCATGCAGGCATCGAAGGTCGCCGACGTGGAGTATCTCAAGGCTCGCTATCTGCTCGACGCGGGCCGGTCGTACACCGAGGCCGGCAAGAAGACGGAGGCCGCCGCTGCCTACCGGACCATCGTCGACAAGTATCCCAAATCGTCGAGCGTCACCGAAGCAAAGGTTCGCCTGGCCGAGTTGACCGGCGGCAAGATGTAGCTCGACGATTCCGCGCTTACCGCGGACCTACTATGGGCAGTACGGGCGGGGCTTCGAGGCAGAAGTCCCGCTCTCTTTTGTGCCGATCCGTCTCGGTTGGCGGGCTGGGGTCATCAGATCAATGTCGTATAAGAGATATTATGTTAAGTTGGCGTGGTGATAACTGTGGAGAAGTGTGGAAAGGATCTCCACACCTCCCGTGTCGGTATTCCGCTATGTTCGTGTTGGGTAGCCGCTTACAGACGGGATACAAGCCGACGGACGCTTACCCTTCCCAGATCGCCCGAAACACCAGCTTGCCTTGCCCCCCAAGCCAGACATCCCCGGCGCTCGATCCGTCGATCTGCGCTCGGACACGCAGCTCGGGGCCGCCGCGAGTCCGGAACGTGGCCGGGAGGCACGCGCCTTCGCGCTGCGCGAGGACCACCGCGGCCGCCACCGTGCCGGTGCCGCAGGCCAGCGTCTCACCCTCCACGCCTCGTTCGTAGGTCCGGATGAGCCACCGGCCGTCCGATCCGGGCGCGACGAAGTTGACGTTGGCCCCTCTGGCTCCGAGCGAAGGGTCGAATCGAAGGGCGCGCCCCCTCCCCGCAAGGTCGACTTTTTCGATGTCTTCCACCCTGATGACGAGGTGCGGCACGCCCACGGTGGCAAATCCGATCCAGCACTCGCCCGTACTCGCCGCAATGCCGGGTGCCGCTTCGACCTCGAAATCCGGGAGGTTGATCTCGGCGCCGTCGCCCGATGCGTCGGCCCGCGCGCGCACCGGGCCCGCATCGGTGAGCAGTCGCAGCTCGTCGCCCGCCACCATCTCCAGGTAGACAGCCAGGCTCGCGCTGCAGAGCGCAGCGTTACCGCACATCGCGGCCCGCGAGCCGTCGGAGTTCCAGTAGACCATGCGCACCGTGTCGGCCTCCTCGGGCGTGAGCACCACGAGGCCGTCGGCGCCGATGCCGCTTCGGCGGTCGCACACGGCGGCAATTCTCCCGGCCGACCATTCCTCCGCAGCGGTGGAGCGGCCGTCGAGCATGACGAAGTCATTGCCCGAGCCGCTCAGCTTGTAGAGGATGGTGCCCTTCACAATCGACCACCGATCGACTTGATGCGCAGCCACCAGACCATCCAGATGGCCTCTCGAACTATCCGCTTGTTCATCTTGCTCTGCCCCTCGACCCGGTCGGTGAACACGATCGGAATCTCGACCACTCGAAATCCTTGTTTCCATGCGCGAAAGCTAATCTCGATCTGGAAAGAATACCCGTTTGATTTAACTCGTGAGAAGTCAATACCTTCCAGCACTCGCCTGCGAAAGCACTTGAAGCCCCCCGTAGAGTCGGTCAGCGGCAGCCCGGTGATGCGTCTGGCGTACTCGTTGGCCCCCAGCGACAGCAGAAGCCGGGAAATGGGCCAGTTGATCACGTTGACCCCGGAGCGGTACCGCGATCCGACGACCAGGTCGGCCCGCTCGATCGCCTGCAGAAACTCGGGCAGGTACTTGGGATCGTGGCTGAAATCGGCGTCCATCTCGAAGATGAAGTCGTATCCATGGTCGAGAGCCCAGCGAAATCCCGCCAGATACGCCTTGCCCAACCCTTCCTTTCCAGGCCGGTGCATCACGTGGATGCGGGGCTCGGTCGCAGCCATGTCGTCGGCCAACTCGCCCGTACCATCGGGCGAGTTGTCGTCTACGACGAGGACCTCGAGGCGAATATCCTGTTGCAGCACCTGCGGCAGGATGAGCGGCAGGTTGACCCGCTCGTTGTAGGTCGGCACCACCACGAGTGCCCGTTCAGCCACGCCGGAGTCTCCGCTGCCAGAATGGGGCCAGACAGAGCGCCACTGCGGCCAGCAGCGCAACGATGGTGATCAACCTTCCCCGCCTGTAGACCGCGGAGGCAAAGTGGAAGCGCACTTCCCGGGTGCCGCTGGGCAGCGCCACGCTCAGCAGCGTGTGGTCGGCTCTCAGCAGCGCCGCCGCCTTGCCGTCTACGTCGGCATGCCAGTCGGGATGCCAGTTCTCGGACACGAGCAGGTAGCTCGTGCTGTCGGACTTGCCCGACAAGGTCACCCGGATGTCGCCGGGCGCCCACCCGGCGAGTGTCGCGGTCACTCCGGGCGATGGAAGCGCCCCCGCGGGGATCGGGGCGGGCGTCACGCTGGCGGTGTCGGGATACAGGGCGACGCTGCCGGCCGGAAAGCGGGGATCGATCACCGTTGGCGGAATCTGATCCTCCGGCAGCTTGGCCGCCCCCGCGACGACGCGCACGTACGACGGAACCGTATCGCGCTCCATGAGTATGCCCGGCGAACCCGGCGTGGTCGTCACCGGTCCCAGAACCTGGTGAAATCCCGGCACCGGCTGCGGCGCCGGCAGCAGGATGAACCTGACGGCCAGAAGATCGTGAAGATTCGGATTGCCCGCGAAGCGCCACTGACCTTTTCCGCCAAGAAGCTCGTCGTAGAAGCGGCTCTCCTGGCCGTGATACCCAAGCATCGACTGGATGTCGAACGCCATGAGATACGATCCCTGATACACCCCCACATCGAGGACCCGGAACGGCTTGGGCGTCGCGCGTAGCCGCGCGGTGATCTCATCGTCGCGGTACAGCTCGGCGGCGGGCGCGCGAAAATCGAAGAAGAGCCGGTCGATGCTCCAGAGATCGGCCGTGACGCCCACGGCGAGGGCCGCCGCGGCAAGCGGTCCGTGGAGCCGGCGGCTCCACACGCCCCACATGACGGCTCCGCCCACGGCCACGGCCGCGAAGAGGCGCAGCGAGCCTGCCTGCAGCGCACCGGCATTCGCGGTCACCCGCGCCGCCTGCTCCGGAGCGGCCAGCAGGGTGGCCACCGACTGGAGAATCCCGACGAGGCCCAGCAGCGCCACACCGCCGAGCACCCCGATCGGGACGGCCAACGAGCGCGCCGAGAGGTTGCCGCGCAGGAGCCGGTCGACCCCGAAGCCCGCGAACGCCGCGAGAGGCAGCGCCACCAGGAAGAAGGCCATGCCTGGTGCACGCACCTTCTTCATCATCGGCATCACTTCGTACCAGAGGCGATAGAACGGCGTGTGTCCGCCGAATGCGACGAGAAGGAACAGGATCGCGATAACGCCCAGCACCTGCACCAGCCGGCGGCGCGAGCGGTCGCCGATGCCGAGCGCCGCCAGCACCACGACAACGGCGCCGAGATACTCGGTGTGGGACTTGAATACGTTGGTTCCCCAGTAGTTCTCCAGCACTCCGTTGAACTGGGGCAGCACGGTCGTGAAGACTTCGGCGGGCGGCATCGAGAATGCCGTCGCATACTCCCAGCCGGTGCTTGGCCCCCCGGCGCCGCGAGGCGAGAACGGGATGTACGCGAGGAACGGAAGAATCTGAATGGCGGCGATGCCGAGGCCGAGCACCACGGCGCCTAGTGCGAGCCCGAGCTCGATCGGCCAGCGAAGTCCCGGCGGGCGATCGGGGTCGAAGAAGACGAGGTAGAGCATCCAGATCGCAGAGGCCACGAGGGCGTAGTAGGCCATCTGGAACTGGGGGCTCACGAGAACGAGCCCGACGGCCAGCGCGAACATCCCGTAGCCGCTGAGTCGCCGGTCGCGTACGGCCCTGAGCAGCGCCAGGAGCATGAAGGGCGCGAGCGAGGAGACGAAGAGCTTGCCGTCGTGCCCCGGGTGCACCAGCGACGCCAGAATGCCGGTCAGCTCGTATGCCAGACCGCCGACGAGCGCACCGCTCCAGCTCACCCGAAGCGCCCGCAGGAAGGCGTACGTCGTTCCCCCGGCCAGGACGATGTGGGCCAGGAACCCGATATTCATCGCCGTGTCGACCGGCAGAATCCACCGCAGCCAAGCCGTGGGGTAGAAGATGTCGCCGTGCATCGCGGCGATGAACGGCAGGCCGCCGAAGAGATACGGATTCCACTCGGGAATATGCCCGGTCTGCCGAAACATCTCGGCGCCGAAGAGACGAAAGCCGTATCCCGCGATGTACTGGTCGTCGCCGACGAGGAAGCGGCCCTGCAGCATGGGCCAGCAGAGCGTGAGGGCGGCAAGCGCGAACACCGCCGCGGCCACGAGCGCCGGATGTCGCGGCGAGAATTCGCCGCCCGATCGAGACTCAGGGTGCGACACGCGCTCTTCCCCGTGGTAGTGCGAGAAAGGGGACGGCCGCCCCCAGCTCGGTGATGGTCAGAAGCAGCCGGGAGGCAAGGGCCAACGCCGTCGCCGCCCCGATGCCAATCGGTCCCTGGAGCATGAGAATGAACAGCCCTTCCCTCACGCCCAGACCACCCGGCACCAGCAGCGCGAGAAAGCCCGCGAGATACGAAGCTGTAAATACGGCGATGGCGGGGAGGAGAGTGAGCCCCGAGGCGGGAAGGAGCCCTCGCGCCAGCAGCCACAGCGCCACACCATAGCCGATCCAGGCGATGAGGTTCGCCACGATGCCGAGAGCGATGGCGCCGGCGGCGGGCGCCGCACTCGCCGCGGGGTCCGACCCGGCCAGCCGAAGCAGCCGCTTGAGAACCGGTGGCCAGAGGAGCAGCGCCACTCCGGCCACCGACGCCACCACGAGAGCCACGAGCGCCGCGCGGGTGCCTGGCCGCGCGGCCTCGAGCGCCCTGGCGCCGGTAAGCCCCGCCACGGTGGCGCCGGTACCGATCGCGAGAGCCTGGAGGATGATGGCCGAGCCGGTGGCCGCCCACGGTGCGACGCCGGCATCCTTCGACATCAGCGCCATCCCGGCCACTGCCCACACCTTGCCGGGGACGTACTTGCCCAGGCTCGACACGGTCCAGATGCGGGCGGCGGTCCACCCATCGAGACGTTGGCCCCACCCCTCCAGCATCCGGCGCCACGCGACGATCAGGACGGCGTACATGAGCCACACGAGAAGCACGCTCAGGAGGATCCACCCCGGCTGGACCCGCCACTCGAGGGGCTGAGTGCGGAGCTGGCCCCAGTTCTGGACGAGAGAGCGACCGGCGAACCAGACGATCGCGAGCCCGGCCACCCATCCCGCCGCCCGGATCCAGGCGTTACGCACCGAGCGCCTCGCGATACCATCCCTCACAGATCTCGGCGACGTGATCCGGTGCGAGGCGGGCACGCCACGATTCGCCGATCAGACGCGTGAGCTTCTGGTGATCGGGGTCGTGCAGGAGGTCGAGAATCGCGTCGCTCATCGCTTCGGGGGCGGGAAGGGTGAGACGCCCTGCACCGGACTCAGGCACGATGTCGAGCACGCCGCCGCCGTCCCAGCACGCGACGACCGGCACGCCTGCCATGAGCGCTTCGGCCGCGGCCAGCCCGAACCCCTCACCCTGGGCCGGAAAGAGCATCACGTCGGCGTGCGCGAGGAAGCCGGTGATCGCGCTGTGTGCCACGGCGCCCGCGAACTGGACGAACGGCCTGATGCCAAGACGCTCGACCTGGCGCTCGAGCGCGGGGCGCTCCGGACCGTCGCCGACGATGGTGAGAGGAAGATCGTGGCCGCAGCTCGCGAGAAAGGCGATCGTCTCGATGGCGAGGCTGACGCGCTTCTGCGTCGTGAGTCGTGCGACGACTACGGCGCCGCCGCCGCCGGTGCTCCAGGGATAGCCGGAAGCCTCGACCGGCATCGGATGCACGTGTGACGGCGGCACGAAGCGCCCGACGGCGCCCTGCACCCATCCCGCGAGCTCGCGCGAGACCGCCGTCACCACCTTGGAGCGCTCGAATACCGGGCGCGCGAGGGCGCGTGCGACGCGGGACCGCCGGAGCAGGGCGGCGTCGGTGCCGTGGACGGTGAGCACGGTCGGCGCTGCGGCCGGAGCGGCGAGCCCCGCGGGAACCCACCAGTGTGCGTGGACCAGATCGGCGCCGTCCGCCATTTCACGCGCGGCTTCGGTGCGGAGAGCGCGCCAGAGGCCGGCCAGCGCCTTCAGTCCTCCGGGCCTTCGGAGCGCGGTTTGCATGGTCCCGCGGTAGGCGATCGTCTCGCCGCCGGCCGAGGCGTAACGCACGCGCCGTACCCTCACACCGCCCACGACCTCTTCCCCGCCCTGCCCCTCATCGCTCGGCGCGACCACGCGCACTTCGATGCCCCGGCGCACCAGGGCGCTCGCGAGGGCGCCGAGGAAGGCGCCCGACAAATCGCCGGGCCAGCGGGGAAAGTTGTGGGTCAGGAAAACGACCCGCACCGGTCAGTCCCTGGAGTCGAGCTTGTCCAACCGCGCCAGAGAGCGGGCGACGGCCCGCGTCTCCTCCTGGAGGCCCGCCACCATCTCTCCGAGCAGACCCAAGGCGAAAAGGACGATGCCGGAGATGACCATCGTCTCCACGAGGTTGAGGAGAGGCCTGAAGCCGAGGTCGAAGGCGTAGCGCAGCACCAGGGCGAGCACGCCCACGAGGAGTCCACCGAACACGAGACCGGCCCCGCCGATACCGAAGAAAAGCATCGGCTTCCGGCCGAATCGAAGCTGAAACCAGACACTGAAGAGATCGAAGATGCCCACCGGGATCCGTCGCCATGTGAACTTCGACGTGCCGGCCCTGCGCGGGTGCAGCGGTACCGGGAGCGAGCTGATGCGGTAGCCGTCGGCGGCGGCGATGACGACCATGAAGCGGTGCCAATCGGGACGGAGCGGCACACCGAGCATGACCTCGCGGCGGTACGCCTTTACGGAATTGAGGTCGGTGACCGCCACGCCGAAAAGCCAGCGGCAGAGGCCGTTGTACACGGACGACACGAAGGCCTTCTCATACCTGCCCTGTTTCGTGCCGGTGACGATATCGGCGCGATCGTCGAGGATCGGCGCAACGAGTGCAGGAATGTCGGCCGGGAGGTACTGGAGGTCGGCGGGATAGAACACGAAAATGTCGCCGCGGGCGACATCGCCGGCGGAGCGGAGCGCGTCGGCAATACCGCGCTGCCGGCGGTGGCTCACCACCCGGAGAAACGGATTGCTGCGCGCCAGGTCGCGCAAGACGGCGACGCTGTCGTCGCGCGACCCGTCGTTCACGATCACCACCTCGAAGGTGAACGGCGCTGGACTCAGGGCCTCCGCGCACAGGCGAACGAATTCGGGAAGGTTGAGTGCCTCGTCTTTCGCCGGAACGAGGACGCTGACGTCCAGCGTCTCGACGGCGCCACCGAGGGTCATACGCGCTTCCGCATGCGGGCCGGAAGGATCCCGAGCTGGTCGCGATACTTGGCGACCGTCCGCCTGGCGATCTGGATTCCCTGTTCCTGGAAAAGGTGCACAATCTGCTGGTCGGTGAGCGGCTTTGCGGTGTCTTCGTCGCCCACCATCTTCTCGAGCTTGGCCCGAATGGACCGCGCGCTCGCGTCTTCGCCCGATGCCGTGGCCAGGGCGCTGGAGAAGAAGAACTTGAGCGGAAGCACGCCGCGCGGCGTCTGCACGTACTTCTCGTTGGTCACGCGGCTCACCGTAGACTCGTGCATGTTGATGACCTCGGCCACCTCGCGGAGCGTCAGCGGCTTGAGGTGCTCGATGCCCTTCTCGAAGAAGTCGCGCTGCCGGTCGACGATGAAGTTCATGACCTTGAGCATGGTCTGGCGGCGCTGCTCGATGGCCTGGATCATCCAGTTGGCGCTGTTCATCTTCGACGCGATGAACTCGCGGTTCTCGGGCGTCATTTTTTTCTTGTCGCGCGCGATCTCCTGATAGGAGCGGCTGAGCCGCAGGCGGGGCATGCCGGTGTCGTTCAGGAACACCTGGTAGCGCGCGCCGATCTTGTCGACGATCAGGTCGGGAATAATGTACCCGTCGTTCTGGGTCGAATACTTGAGCCCCGGCTTGGGGTCGAGGCGCGCCAGCTCGTCGGCCGCCGCCTGGACCGCCACCGGCTCGACGCCGAACCGCTTGGCGAGGTCGTTCCAGCGGTGGGCGATCAGGTCGGGAAAGGCCTCGTTGACGAGGCGGTAGGCAAGCGACTCGGTATCGGCCTGCTCGCCAAGCTGAATGAGGAGACACTCGCGCAGATCGCGCGCGCCGATGCCTGACGGATCGAGACGCTGGAGCACGCGCAGCATCTCTTCGGCTTCTGCGATGGTATAGAGCTCGGCACCGGCCTCAGGAGCCAGCGCGGGCGCCTCGTCGGCCTCGTCGTCGTCCTCCTCCGCACTGCCCTCGACATGCCCGGCCACGAGCTGATTGACCGATCCGAGTATCTCCTCGAGCGTGCCGGCGAGGTAGCCCTCCTCGTTGACGTTGCCGAGGAACTCCTCGGCGAGCAGGAGCTGCCGGGGCGACAGTGTCAGCATGTGGAGCTGCTCGCGCAGATAGTCGATGAGGTCCTTGGTTTCGACGGTGACGGGCTCGGTGTATTCGAGCTGCTCGTACTGCTCGCGGGTGCCGCCGACCTCGAAGCCGTTGAGAAGAATCTCCTCCCAGTCCATCTCCTCCTCTTTTTCCTTCTGCTCCTTTTCCTGCTCGGCGTCCTTCTGCTCGACGGTCTCGTCTTCGGGTTCGAGCAGTTCGAGGAAGGGATTGGCGAGCAGCTCCTGCTTGAGGTGTTGCTGCAGGTCCATCATGGGCATGTACAGCATGTCCATTGCCTGGTAGAGCCTCGGGTTGACTCGGAGCTCCTGCCTGAGGCTGGTGTGCTGCGACAGCCCTGTCTTCATGCCACGGCCTCCAGGCGCGCCCGCAGACGCGCAGTGAGGGTGGGTCCAAGGTAGAGTTGGGCCACCCGATCGTCGTACACGAGGTCTCGCACCGTTCCAGCGGCCTGCACTTTTCCTTCGAACATGATGTAGGCTCGATCGACGATGTCGAGTGTCTGCTCGACGTTGTGGTCGGTGATCAGCACGCCGATGCCGCGGTGGCGCAGTCCGGCGACGATCGTCTGGATGTCGTGGACGGCGATCGGATCGACTCCGGCGAACGGTTCATCGAGCAGCATGAACTTCGGCTCGGTCACGAGCGCCCTGGTGATCTCGAGCCGGCGGCGTTCCCCTCCGCTCAGCGAATACGCCTTGTTGCGCCGAAGGTGCTTGATCGACAGCTCATCGAGCATGTGCTCCAGCCGGCGCAGACGTTCGTCGCGGCCGAGCCGCCGCGTCTCCAGAATGGCCAGAATATTCTCTTCGACGGTCATCCTGCGGAAGATCGATGGCTCCTGCGCCAGATATCCGATCCCCGCTCGGGCGCGCCGGTACATCGGAGCACGGGTAAGGTCCTGACCGTCGAGGTGAACCTGTCCTTCGTCGGGTCCGATGAGCCCTGTTATAAGGTAGAAGGTCGTGGTCTTTCCCGCCCCGTTCGGGCCGAGGAGGCCCACGATTTCGCCCTGCTGCACCCGGACGCTCACATGGTCGACGACCTTGCGCCCCTTGAAGCTCTTCGAGAGGTCCACACCCTCGAGCACACTGGCCGACACCTGCTGCGGCGCAAGCGATTTCGAGCGCTGCACGGCGCGCCGCGCCGCCGCCAGCAGGGCCTGGTAAATGGTTTGGCGGTCCTCCTGGCTGTCTCCCCACCAGCGAACCCTCGGCGTGATTGGATCCCACTCCGACCCGGAGGTGTCGAGCACCCATCCCTCGGTGGCGAGCCGGGGGAGAACCGATTGCGACAGGTGTCCCCGGACCTCGTCTCCCGAGATCTCCTGATCGTTCTGGCCGAACCGCTGATAGCAGGCGAGGTGCGCCTCCCGGTAGCTCATGATCAGGTCGGCAAACCGCACCTTGGGCTCGAGGCCGGCGGCGCGCGTGATCGCGGCGAGCGCGATGGCGACGGAAGGGTCGCGGTCGCCGAGCGTGACGATCCAGTCGGGGGCGGTCATTTATTCCGCCGCGCGCCAGGCGCGAGCCTCTTCTTCGCGCTGTCGAGCGCGGCGGCGACCGTATCCGACGCCGCTTCGAGCTGAACGCCGTCCACCTTGCCGCGTACGTCCACCCGGTCGACGCCCCCCTGAAGCGGCGGACGCATGGTGACGATGATGACGTCTCCGCGTGAATAATTGATCGACGGCCGTCGCGGCGACCTGGCGTTGGGATCGAGGTGATACGACTGCGCCAGCTTTCTCGCCTCGATCCGGCTCAGGACCGCGCGCGACTTGCCGGCGGAATCGGCGGCGGCGAATTGCGCGACGATCGTATCGCCACGCATCCAATCGCGTTCCTTGCTCAGCGTATCGACCGCGCCGCCCAGCCAGGCGGCGCCGAACCCTCGCACCTCCTTGAGCTGCTGCCCCGGGCTGTCGATCGCCAGCGACTCGGCGCGCATGGCATAAGCCGATGCGTTCGCCAGAGTGCGAGAGGCGTCGCCCCAGGCGAACGTGTGCTCCAGCTTCTTCTCCGCCAGGTCGAGGGCGATCGTGTCGGCCACGAGATCGAGGTCCCGGCCGATCGCATGCCCCGTTCCCTTGGCCACGAGCAGGTCGAGCTCTCGGTTGGCCAGCGTAAGGTCGATCCGCTTGCCCGTGAGACGAAAACTGTCGGGACCGAGTCCGCGCATGAGCGGCTCGCCGCCGATGAGGGAGCCGTCGCTGCCCGCTCCGGTGTCGAGACGCATCGAGTCGGAGCGCGAGGTGAAGTCGCTCCGGTCGATGGTGACCTTGCCGCCGGCCCAGATCCGGTCGTCGCCCTTGAACCGCACCCGGTCGCCCACGATCACATAGGGCTCGGGCTTTCCGCCGGCGGAGTCGGATGGCGCGTAGTTGATGTGCGGGCGGCCCACGGCGTACATCTCCACCGTGTCCCTCACGCCTTTCACGACGCGGAAGTAGTCGAGCGAAGGACCGGTGAGCGACGACCCGCTCGCGAGGTTGTCGGTCTGCACCCGCCCGCGTGCCTCCCAGCGCTCGCCGCTCTTGTAGTACGTGCCCCTGTCGGCATCCATCGAGACGGTGGAGTCACGATACTTCACGTTGCCGATGAACTGCACGATCGACCCACCGTACGCGGCGACACTGTCGCTCTGAATGGAGATCTGGGTTCCCCGGCACCGCAGCCTGACGTTCCCGCCGGCGAAGTAGTTGGTGCCGGATGGCGTCTCGTTGACGGCGCCCTGGCGGTCGACGTTGTCGATCTGAAAGATGCAGCGCCCGGGCTGGCCGGCTGCCGGTGCTATTGGCTGGACCGGCGCCGGCTTCGGCTTGGCCGGTTTGGCTTGAGCCTGCAGCGCGGCGGAGGCGAACGTCAGCATCACAACGCAGGGGAGCAGCCAGGCTCCGGGGAAGAGATCCCGCGCTGCGCTCGGGATGACGGGGTTCGCACTCAGGGTGACGGGCTTCACGGAGTCGCCTTTGGCTTTGCGCCGGGATCGATATTCGGCTTGGGCACCGGAATGGTCACCTTGGCCTTTGCCCGCGCCTTCTTCGGGGGCGTGCCGGAATCGGCTCCCTGGCCGGGCAACAGCATCCCGCTGCCCGCTACACCGCGGGGCCGGTCGGTCACCACGTTCTTGAAGTCGGGGTCGGACTTGAAACTGTTGCCCTGAAGGTGCTCCGTGCCGCGATCGAAGGTGAACGGCACGTCGGTGGAGATGGTGTTGGCGGCATTGTCGTACTTGAGCCGCTGCGTTCGCAGCGTACGCCCATCGGGGTTCACCACAACGACCGATTCAGTGGCTTCCATCGAGCCATCCTGCCAGCGGTAGGATCCGCGCCTGGCCGTAAGGGTCGAGCCCTCGACACCCTTGAGATCGTAGAACACTACCTTCAGGTGACGCAGGTCGGTGACTTGGGTGCTTTCGTAGAAAAGCGCGGTGTCGGCCTCGACCCGGCTTCTTCGCACTCCGCCGAACGTCACGTAGTGCGAGAACCCCTCGAGCAGCTGGTCGGCTTCGTCGGAGGCCTGCACCGTCGTGGTGGGCTTGGCGCCGGTCTCCTCGCAGGCGGAGAGCAG
>JBBRGF010000038.1:0-21296 GCA_038240975.1 Gemmatimonadales bacterium | reverse complement strand
GGTGAGGCGCTCCCCCTGCCGCCAGTAGCGGTCGCGTGAGAGCGCCACGAGGTCCGCCCCGGCCAGCAGGTGCTCAAAGGCCTCTTGCATGAGGGCGAACGTCCATCGTTCGCCGAGGTCGCCGATCACCACTGCGTCGGCGGCGGACACGGGGGGCGCGGCGGAGGTGCCCCCGGCGAGTGGAAGTGCCGACATGTCGTCGAGGGCGCCCGCCGGCACGAACGGCACAACGGTGCGATACCCAGCGGTTTGGAGAACAGCGACTCCCGCGAGCGTCGCGGTGAGAATCTCTTCGGGCCTCACCTCGAACCCGAAGCCTCTCAATCTCTCCGCCAGCATGGCCCGGGATCTGCTGGTGGTATTGGTGACCAGCCGGAACGGCGTTCCACGCCGGCGCAGCCGGTCCACCGACTCCACCGCACCGGGTATCGCGGCACCCCCTTCGTAGAGGGTGCCATCCAGGTCGAGAAGATAGGCGGTGGGGTCGTGCATCAGGATATATTCACGAACAACCGTCGTTTCCAACCTTCATCAGGGTGCCCATGCCGGTCATTACACTCCTGGCCCACGCGGCGCTTCTCACGCGCCTTGCCGCACCCTTCCCGTTCGCCGTCGGCGAGACGCTGCAGTACGAGGCGACGCTCGGCATGTTTCCCATCGGGACCGCCAGCGTCACCGTGAGCCGGATGGCCCGTGAGCGTGGCGTCGAGTCGTTCGTCTTCAGCGCCAGTGGGCAGGGCGGCCCGCCGGGACTCAGGGCGCGGTACGATATGACCTCGTGGGTGGCCACCGTCCCATTCAACTCGCTCCGCTTCGAGCGGCGTCTCGCCCAGGGCAACAGTGTGGACGAGGAGCATTTTCAGATCATTCCCGACTCGAACCGGTATCGCGTTGAAGGCAAACCGCAGGATTGGGCGGCGCCGAGCGACCCGCTCGACGAGCTCGCCTTCCTCTACTATCTCCGCACCATGCCCATGAAGGTGGGGAGCAGCTATCAGATTTCCCGCTATTTCAAGACCGCGTACAACCCGATCCTGGTGCGGGTGCTTGCCCGCGAGACGGCCCAGCTTCCCGGCGGAAAGGTGGTCCCGGTGCTGGTAGTCGAGGCCAGCTCCCACGGCACCACCGTGGGTGCCCGATTCACCGACGATGCTCGGCGGCTCCCGGTCCAGCTCGACCTGCCTCTCCCCTATGGCTCCGTGACCCTCTCCCTCACCGGCGGAGCCTAGTACCTCCCCATATAGTTGTCGATCTCCCAGCGGCTGACGTGGAGACTGTACTGCTGGATCTCATTGCGCTTGGCCTCGACGAACCGCTCGGTGAGGTGGTCTCCGAGCGCCGCCGTGATCACGTCGTCCTTCTCGAGCATCTCGAGCGCCTCGTGCAGGTCGCGAGGAAGCTCGTCGATCCGGTATTTCCTGCGGTCGCGGTAGCTCATGGTGAAGATGTTGCGGCTCACCGGCTCGCGCGCCTGGAGCTTGCGCTCGATGCCGTCGAGACCGGCGGCGAGCTGCACCGTGAGCGCGAGGTAGGGATTGCATGACGGATCGGGCATCCGGAGCTCGCAGCGGGTGCCGAGTCCCCGGCGGTCGGGAATCCGCACGAGCGGCGACCGGTTCCGCATCGACCAGGCCACATTGACCGGGGCTTCGTATCCGGGCACCAGGCGCTTGTAACTGTTGATGAGCGGATTGGTGATCGCGCAGAACCCCCGCGCGTGCTGCAGCAGGCCTTCGATGTACTGCAACGCAACCTTCGACAGCTTGTGCTCGGCCTTCGGGTCGTAGAAGGCGTTGTCCTTGCCCCGAAAGAGCGACTGGTGCGTGTGCATGCCGCTACCGTTCATCCCCTCGATCGGCTTTGGCATGAACGACGCGAGGAAGCCATAGCGGTTGGCCACGTTCCGGACGATGAACTTGAAGGTGGTGAGGTTGTCGGCCGTGATCAGCGCGTCGGCATATTTGAAGTCGATCTCGTGCTGGCCGGGCGCCACCTCATGGTGCGCCGCCTCCACCTCGAATCCCATCTCCGTGAGCTGCTCCACGATCGCCCGACGGATCTCCTCCCCCTTGTCGAGCGGACTCAGATCGAAGTAGGCGGCGGCGTCGTGCGTGGTAGTCGTCGGTGAACCGTCTGCGGACTGCTCGAAGAGAAAGAACTCGGCCTCGCACCCGGCCATCATCGAGAAGCCGAGCTTCTTGGCGCGGGCGAGCTGACGCTTGAGTGTGGTGCGCGGACACCCGGCGAACGGCTCCTCATCCGGAGTGTAGATATCACAGAGAAACCGGGCCACTCGGCCGCCCTCGTCGTCATAGGGCAGGATTCTGAAGGTCTCGAGATCGGGCTTCAGAAGCATGTCCGATTCCTCGATCCGCACGAACCCCTCGATCGACGACCCGTCGAACATGATTTCCCCATCGAGCGCCTTGTCGAACTGGCTGCGCGGCACCTCCACGTTCTTGTTGATGCCGAGAATATCGGTGAACTGAAGGCGCAGGAAATCCACGCCGAACTGGCGAGCGAGACCGAGAACGTCCTCCTTGCTCACCGCCTTCAGATCGGTGGGAAAGCCGTCCAGGTTGGGACGCGCCACCGGGCTGCTCGACCGCTGTTTGGCCTGGGCCATTCCTCGTGCCTTGGTGAGAGAAGAGGAGAACGGAGAAAGGAGAAAGGAGAAAGGGGAAGGGCAAAAGTGCAATGCCCCGACCATCTCTTCTCTCTCCTTTCTTCTCCTTCTCCCTTCTCCCTTCTCCTTTCTCCTTTCCCTGCTTTCCTTTCTCCCTCGAAATGACAGCCCCGACTTCCACCTGCCCATCCTGCGGCATGGCGGCCACCGGCAAGTTCTGCAGCGCGTGCGGCGCCGGCCTGCTCGCCCGAAGCTGTTCCGCCTGCCAGGCCTCCCTCTCGGCCCAGGCCCGTTTCTGCCACCGCTGCGGCCATCCCGCTCCTCTACCCGGCTCCGTCGGCGCCCCTGTGCGAGCTCGAAGCGAGCGGACGGCATGGATGGTGGCGGGGGCGCTTTGCGCGATTCTCCTCGGGGCGATAGTCCTCAAGGTCGTCGGTGGCGTATCGGCCGCTCCTGCACCGGACATGGCCAACCCGGGACAAGGTGGATCTCCAGCTGGGCCCGGGCCCTCCGGGCCGGCTCCCGACATCAGCCAGATGACGCCCCGTCAGCGGTTCGACCGACTCTTCAATCGCATCATGGAGGCAGCCGACCAGGGCGACAGCGTCCAGATCGAGCGCTTTCTGCCCATGGCGCTCGGCGCCTACACCCAGCTCGATTCGGTCGACGTGGATGCGCGGTACCACGCGGCGATCCTTCACCTTCAGGGTCGCGACGCTCCCGGCGCCCTGGCTCTTGCCGACACGATCCTCGCGAGCGTACCGACTCATCTGTTCGGCTTCGTGGTGAGGGCCGAGGCGGCGCGATTGCAGAACGATTCGGCCGCGCTCAACCGTTCGCGGCGCGACTTCATGGCGCACTACCAGGCCGAGATGGGGGCCAACCGGGTGGAATACCGGGAGCACGAGCCAGCCATCGAGGAATTCAGGAAAGAAGCGGTAAACGGTAAACGGTGAACGGGGGACTGGAATCGCCACCTACCGTTTACGGCTACCCTTCACCGTTCACCGTCACCGTTCACTGTTCACCGTTTACCGGCCTTGGTCCCATGTCCCGCGTCATTCACCTCGCCCACAGCCCCGACTCCGACGATGCCTTCATGTTCTATGCTCTGGCCGAGGGCAAGATCGACACCGGGGACCTTCGATATGTGCACGAGCTGTCGGACATCGAGTCGCTCAACCAGCGGGCGAGGCGCGCCGAGCTCGAGGTGACGGCCGTCTCGATTCACGCCTATGCCTATATCTGGCGGGAGTACGCCCTGCTCGGCTCCGGGTCGTCGATGGGGGACGGCTACGGCCCCCGTCTGGTGTCCAAGGCGTCCAGACCGGGCGACCCCCGCGCGGCTCTGCGGGGGCTCCGTATCGCAGTGCCCGGGCTCCTCACCACTGCGTATCTCGCCCTCAAGCTCTTTCAGCCCGATTTTACCGAGGTGGTGGTGCCCTTCGACCGGATCGAGGACGCGGTCCACGCCGGAGTGGTGGACGTCGGGCTCCTGATCCACGAGGGTCAATTGACCTATGCCGACGCCGGTCTTGAGCTCTGGGCCGACCTCGGCGCCTGGTGGCTCGAAGACACCGGCCTCCCCCTGCCGCTGGGGGGCAACGCGGTACGGCGGGACCTGGGTGACGCGGTGATGGCTCAGATCGGACGAGACCTCCGCGCCAGCATCGTTTACGCCCTTGAGCACCGCGCGCCCGCCCTGGCGCACGCGAGCCGGTATAACAGGGGAATCGGCGATGAACGGACGAACACGTTCGTCGGGATGTACGTCAACGAGTGGACGGTGGACTACGGGCCCAGGGGCAGGGCTGCGGTCCAGGAGCTGCTCGACCGTGGCCACCGGGCGGGCGTCATCGCCGAAAGGGTCTCGGTGGATTTCGTGGGGTGATTGACCGACCCCTTTTCGGGTCCTACCTTCTCGCAACCCCGACCGAGTACGGTTACCGCCTCTCCTGCAGGAGCCCGCGTGACCCTCAAGGATGGCCCCGTCACCCTGCTCGTTGTGGACGACGAAGAGCTGGTCCGCAACGCCGTGCGCAAGTATCTCACACAACAGGGGTTCGAGGTCACCGTCGCGTCCACCGGTGAGGAGGCCCTCGGGGTACTTCGGCGGCAAAAGATCATGGCCATGATCCTGGACGTGAACCTGCCGGGCATCAGCGGTCTCGATCTCGTTCCCGAGATCATCGCGATGGAGCCCACCATCGCTCTCCTGATGCTCACAGCAGTCAACGACGCCACCACCGCGGCGCTCTGTATGCAGCGCGGCGCCCTCGACTACCTCATCAAGCCCATCGATCTCGCCCACCTCGGCCGGGCCGTCACCTCCGCCCTGCAGCGTCGCCACGGCCTCCTCGACCTAGCCGCGCAGGAGCGGATATCGGTCGCGACCCTCGAGGCGCTCGTCAACGCCCTCGAAGCCAAGGACCCCTTTCTCCGCGGCCACTCGGCCCGCGTTGCCGATCTCTCCGCAATGGTGGCGGCACAACTCGACTGTCCCGACGAGGAGGTCGAGACCGTACGCACAGCCGGCCGCCTGCACGATATCGGCAAGATCGGGATCCGTGAGGAAGTCCTCAACAAGCAGGGTCCTCTCACGGACGAGGAATACGAGCACGTCAAGCAGCACACGCTCGTGGGCTCGCAGATCCTCGCCCCCCTGGTCCATCTTCGCAGCGTGATTGCCTACGTCCGGAGTCATCACGAGCGCTGGGACGGCCTTGGGTACCCCGACCGTCTCGCGGGCAATGCGATCCCCCTCGGCGCGCGAATCATCGGCGCGGTCGAGATCTTTGACGCGCTGACCACCGCCAGGCCCTACCAGGAAAAGATGCCGCCCGACGTGGCGGTGGTGCGCATGCGCGACCTCGTAGAGACGGCGATCGACCCCGTGGTGCACGGGGCGCTCGAGGTAGTGGTGACCCGCCGGCAGGCGCTCGTATTCCTCGACGACCCTCAGGTTCGAGTGTGAGCCCCCTGACAGTCATCCTCATCCTGGCGGCGGCGATGGGAAGCATCGCCCTCCTTGCCGTTCTCGCCTGGTTCTGCTACACCGTTTATCTCAACTGGTACGGGCGCCGGCTCGAGCGCCGGAAAGGGATATACCGCGCCATCGTCGCCGACCTGGCATCGGGCGAGGGGAAAGGACTCGACAGCGAGCTCCACCGGCCCGGTATCCTCCGAGACCTCCATGCCTTCGAGGCCGCGCTGGAAGAGCAGGCCCGCCGCACCACCGATCGCCCCGCCTGGCTGCTCGAGGCCTATGACCGTCTCGGATTGATCGACAAGTACGTCGAGCGACTCCGGAGCGCGCGCCGGTGGAGGGAGCGCGCCCTGGCGGCCGAGCTGCTCGGCCGCGTGGGGAACGCAAAGGCGGTTCCCGCACTGCTCGAGACCATTCGCGCGACGCGCTCCGAGGACGCCGATGTGCGCGACATCTCGCTGCGCGCCCTCGCCCGCATTGCGGACGGCGGTGCGATCGAGCCGCTCGCCGCGGCGCTCGAGACAGCCGACGGGTGGCTTGCTCCGCACCTCGCCGACATCCTTGTCCGACACGGCGTGGGGGCCGTCGATCCTCTCCTCGCCATCCTCGGCAGGCGCGACCGGCCAACGGCACGCGCGTGGGCCGCGAATGTGCTCGGCGAGCTCCACGCCGACTCCGCACTACCCGCGCTGCTCCGCAGCCTCGAGGATGCCGATGGCGAGGTGCGCGCCAAGAGCGCCACGGCGCTCGGACGCATCGGCGACCGGAGCGCGGTCGGACCGCTCCTCGACCGCCTGCTCACCGACCCGGCGCCCTTTGTGCGCGCCCGGATCGCGAACGCGCTGGGTGCCTTCGGCGACAGCGAGGTGACCGACCGACTGGTGCATGCGCTGGGCGATCCCGCCTGGTGGGTACGCTTGCGCAGCGTCGAGGCGCTGGAGCGCATCGGTCCCGCGGCGGAGCAGCCCCTGCTGGACGCGCTCGACAATGCGGACGCCGACATCCGCGGACGCGCCGCCGTCACGCTCGAGCGACTCGGTACGGCCGAAACACTGGCGTTGACCGTCCGAAACGGACACGACACGAGTGCAGCCGCCTGGACGCTGGCCAAGTTTCGTTCGGCGGGGGCGCGCGAGATGATCGCAGGGTTGCTCGCGGCCCCAGGGCAGCCCACGCGCGAGGCAATGCTACGCGCCCTGCGTGGCGCCGTACGGCGCGACCTCTCCCCAGAGGTCGCCCAGGTAGCACTTTCCGACCCGGACCCTGCGCTTCGCTCGTTGGCGCTCGACATCATCGCCAGGTTGCGCGTTCCCGATTCCGCGCTCGCCGCCGCCGAGGCGGCGCGGTCCGACACCGAGCCGGCGGTTCGCATCACGGCGATCGAGGCACTCGCGCGACTCGGTGGCGAACTTGCCGTCAGACAGGTTGTGGCCGGCCTGTCCGACTCGCAGCCCGAGATCCGAGCCGCCTCGGTTGATGCCGGCGCGCGCCTGAGACTCGCGAGCATGCGCGCCTCGATCCTCGACCTGTTGCGCGATGACTTTTCGCCGCTGG
Organism: Gemmatimonadales bacterium; assembly: GCA_038240975.1. Taxonomy (GTDB): domain Bacteria; phylum Gemmatimonadota; class Gemmatimonadetes; order Gemmatimonadales; family GWC2-71-9; genus CAVVWJ01. The sequence goes on along the minus strand of JBBRGF010000038.1, from coordinate 14,130 downwards.
TGCGTGAGCGGGCCGCTCTCGCTACCGGAATCCTCGAGGTGCCGCGCGGCGAGGCGGCCCTGCTCACGGCCTGTCTTCGCCCGGAGCCCGCCGCCGTCCACGCGGCGGCGGTACTCGCCCTTGGCGCCTTCGATCAGGAGGTCATGGTGGAGCGGCTGGTCGGGATGCCGGACTCCTCCGAGGTGCAGGAGGCGCTGCGCGACCGGATGCACCTCGACCCGTGGTATCGCCTGCTGCGCTGCAGGCTGCCCGCGTCACGCCGCCCCGAAATGCGAGCCCTCACCACTCACACTTCCGAGGCGGCCGGGGCGGCGCTGGCGCGAGGCATGGACGAGGTGCTCGATGTGGGCGGGCGAATGCGCCTCATCGGCGGACTTCGGGCGCTGCCCGGAGAAGAGAGCCGCGAGGCGCTGATGGAAGCCGCGCGTCGCGACCCGAGCCCCGAGGCCAGAACGGCATCGCTCACGGCTCTCGGCGGTATGTTGGAAGCGGAGGAGCTTCTCGGCGTCGCCCGTGGTGCGCTCGACGACCCGAGCCTCCTGGTGCGGCGGGCCGCCGTGGCGTTGTTCTCGAAGATCCCACCCGCGGCAGGATTCCCGACGGTGATCCGCTCGCTCCGTCCCGGCGACGATCCCACGGTCTTCGCAGCGGCCGCCGATCTCGTTGCTCCGGCATTTCATGTCTTCGCCGACCACGCTCTCCGCGTTTCGGGTGACGGCGACGAGGCTATGGTGATCATGCGGATCGCCGGGCGTATCGATCACCCCGATCTCCCGCGTCTTCTCCAGAGTCTGGCGCGAAGTCGCTCGCCGGAGGTGAGGGAGGCGGTGGCATCGCTCTGGGCGAGCCGTCCCGAAACGGCCAATGCAGAATCGCTCGCCGCGCTCACTCTGGATCCCGCTGCCGGCGTTCGCCGGGTCGCCGCTCGCAGCGCCGCGGCCATGCGGTCATGGATACTTCTCGAACGCATGGCCGCCGACCCCGACCCCTCGGTACGAAGAGAAGTCGCTCTCTCCATCGGAGCCTCGGGTAGGGGCGGGCGGGAGACCGGCGCGGTCCTCGACCGGCTCTCCGCCGATCAATCAATGCCCGTACGGGCCGCCGCCTATGTCGCGAGGCTGCTCCAGGCCACGCCCATCGCCCTTCCGCCGGGTGTCGGTGCCGCGGAGGCCGCTGCCGCGCTGCGGGCAACCGCCGACCTTCCGGCACTCCGGGAGATCGCGAGGGCAGCGGCCGACGAGAACCATCGCCTCGCGGCGGCGCTGGCGCTGGCCCTCGTGCACGACCAGGTGGCGCACGAGGTGGCTCGCACCGACCCCTTCCCGTCCGTCCGCCACCGTGTCGGCGGGGCGCTCGAGCTTGCCTCGCGATCCGACGCGCCGACATGACCGGGATAGTGTTGCGGTTCCTCATCGCCACGGCGGTGGCCGCACAACCGCTATTCATCGCGTACTTCCTGCTCCACAACAGCTACACGCTCGCACTCATCGTACTCTCCGCCCGCCAGGTCCGGCGCCGCGTCACCAGCCACTTCGCCGACGACCTCGACCTCATCGACGATTCCGATCTCACCAAGCCGCTGACCATGATCGTCCCCGCGTTCAACGAAGAGGTGACCATCGTGGACAGCGTGAGCAGCCTGGTCTACTGCGAGTATCCCCGGTTCGAGATCGTCGTCGTGAACGATGGATCGACCGATGGCACGCTCGACCGGCTGAGCCAGGCGTTCGGGCTGCGCAGGATCGACCTGCCGTATCGGGGAGCGATCGCGACCGCGCCCGTGCGGGCGATGTACGAGGCCACCGTCCGCCTTCCGGGCTCAGTGATTCGGGTAGCGGTGATCGACAAGGTGAACGGCGGCAAGGCCGACGCGCTCAACGCGGGGATCAACGCCTCGACCGCTCCGTTCGTGGTCTCGCTCGACGCCGACTCGATTCTCGACGAACACGCCCTCAAGGAGCTGATGCGGGTGATGCAGGAGGATCCGCGTGTCGTCGCGGTGGGAGGACAGGTGGCCATCGCGAACGGGTGCATCATCCGGCAGAGCCGCGTGGTCGACGTAGGGCTGCCGGCTCGCCCACTCGCCAGGTTCCAGATGGTGGAATATCTCAGGTCGTTCACCACCGGCCGCACGGGTCTCGACCGCCTTGAATCGATCCTGATCCTGAGCGGCGTCTTCGCGGTGTTCGAGAAGGCGACCCTGATCCGCGCCGGCGGTTATCTCACGCCGTTCGTGCGTTCCAGGATCGTGGAGGAATACGTCGGCCTCGGGGCCGGGACGGTGTGCGAGGACATGGAGATCATCGTCCGGCTTCACCGCTTCATCCGCGACAAGAGTCTCGACCGGCGGATCGCATTCCTGCCCCATCCGGTGGCATGGACCGAGGTGCCCGAGACGCTCGCCTCGCTTCGCAAGCAGCGGGGACGCTGGTATCGCGGGCTCCGCGAGTCGCTTCGATATCACCGGGCGATGCTCTGGCGGCGTCCCTTCGGCCGGATCGGATGGTTTGCCCTGCCGGCCTTCTGGCTCTTCGAATATCTGGGGCCGCTCGTCGAGATCGTGGGCTACGCGCTGGTGCTCTTCCTCTTCGTAGTGGAGAAGATGGGAGGCGCCCGGGTACTCGATCCTGCGCTCCTCGGAGCCTTTCTCCTCGCCTCGCTCGGGTACGGCGTTCTCGTCAACGTCGCCGCCGTGCTCGTCGGCGCGTGGCGGTTCCGTGCCGGCCTGGCCGACCATCTCCAGCGCCGGCTGCTCCCGTTTGGCGGGCGGAGGGAGGTTCTGATTCTGCTGAGCTACGCCGTCCTCGAGAACTTCGGCTTCCGCCAGTTGACGCTCTACTGGCGGCTCAGGGGACTCTGGGATGCGTGGCGGGGCAAGACGGCGTGGGAAAAGTTCGCCCGCGTCGGCTTCAATGAAGGAGCCGCGACGGCCGGTGCATGAGGCGGCGAGCAGGCCCCGCGTGCTGCTGGTAGACGACGATCCGGCGATCGCCCGGCTCGTGCGCCACGTGATCGGCCAGATCGGCTTCGAGTCGCTCACCCTCGCCACTACAGGACGGGAGGCGCTCGACGCGCTCGAAGGGATCGACATCGTCCTTCTCGATCACCAGCTGCCCGACGCCGAAGGTCTCGACATTCTCGACGCCATTCGTACGCGCCCGAGCCCGCCGGCCGTCGTGCTCATCACCGCGCACGGCAACGAGTCGCTCGCCGCGGCCGCGCTGCGCAGAGGAGCCGACGACTACCTCGCGAAGGATCCGTCGCTCACCGGCCTCCTTCCCGAGATCCTGGAGCGGGTGCGGCGCAACCGCGAGCTGCGAAAGGCGCTCGTCGCGGCGGAGCGAGATCTGGTGCGAGCGGAGCGCCTGGGCGCCATCGGTGAGATGACCGTCGCCCTCCATCACAGCATCAACAACCCCCTGATGTCGGCGACGGCAGATGTGGACCTCCTCCTGGTCGGCCAGGAGGTGACCGAGGCGGCGCGCCGTGAGGCGCTCCAGGGGATCCGCGATTCACTCCACCGCATCCGTGACATCGTCCGGCAGATCGGGGACCTCCGGGAGATACAGACCACGACCTATCTTCCCGGTATCCGCATGGTCGATCTCCACGGGCCGGCGCCGGCGGCGGTGCAACCTGTCTTTCGCGGACGGGCGGTGCTGATGGTGCCGGAGGAAGGCCTGGCACGCGTCGTCGGCCTCCTTCTTCGCGAAGCAGGGTTCGCGGTGGAGCGGTGCGCCGACGCGGCCGAGGTCGAGCGCGCGGTAAGCCGCCAAACCGTCTCGCTGGTTGTCGTGTTGGGCGGAAGCGGAGCGGCGGGCGCCCACGCGCTCGGAGGCTTCACCCCCCCGAACCCGCATAGCTACCACGTCGTGGCGCTGGTCGTGGGAATTCCCGCAGCTGCGGTCGAGGCGGGCGCCAACTCGGTGGTCCAGCTTCCCTTCGACCCGGCCGGCTTTACGGCCGAGATGATCCGGTTGGTGTCGTAGCGGCGCTGCCGTACGCCATCGCCTGCAGCCGCGCGATGCGCTGGCGGATGGGCGGGTGCGACGCGAAGGTGTCGGCGAGAAAGCCCATCTTGTCGGAGAGAGCCCCCGGCGCGGGGTCGACGATGCAGAGGTGGGCGGCCCCACTGGTGACTCTCCCCGTCGGCGCAGAGGCCGCGTCGAGCTTCCCGAGAGCGGAGGCGAGCGCCATCGGATTTCTGGTGAGCTGGGCGCCGGTGGCGTCGGCGAGATATTCCCGCTTCCGACTCACTGCCATGGCGAGGATCCGCGAGATGATCGGCGCCACCATGAGGGTGAGCAGCCAGAGGACCAGCACCACGATCGCGACCGCATTTCCGCCCTTTCCCCCGCCCTTCCTTCCCGACCCCATCGACACTCCCTTTCCACTCACGCGGCCACCCCGCACGATCCTGCCCATTCCATCCGACATGAGGGCGATGGCGCCGACCATTCCCGCCAGCAGCGTCATGAGCCTGATATCCAGGTTCCGCACGTGGGACATTTCGTGCGCGATCACACCCTGCAGCTCGTCCCGTGACAAGGCGCGCAGCAGCCCCTCGGTCACCGCGACGCTGGCCGTGGCCGCGTCGCGCCCGGTTGCGAAGGCGTTGGGGTCGTCGTCCGGAACGATCCAGACCCGAGGCTTCGGCTGCCCTGCGGCGATGGCCATTTCCTCGACGACGTTGACGAGCTGACGCTCCTCGGGAGTTGCCGGGTCGGTGATTTCACGCGCACCGGTAGACCAGAGCACCCGCTGCGCACCGTATCGCCAGGAGTACCAGCAGATGCCGGCGGCCACCATGGTGGTGAAGATCCCGGCGACGGGAATGACGTGGTGGTAGGAACCCGCCGGCGCGTCGGCGGTGAGCAGGCCGAACGCCAGATCGCCGCCGAATCCGACCCACGCGAAGAAGATGATGAACCCTGCGATGAGCCAGGTCGAGCGGCGGCGGTTGGATTCCTGCTGGGCAAAAAGGTTGGCGTCTTCGCTCACGGAGTGGGTTTATCGAGCGATAGATCCACAGAGGGCACCGCCCGCTCCGCGGGCTCCTGGATCTCCCACAGCTCGGCCGGCGAGGCCTTCGCGATTCCCGCGACGAGCATCGTGGGGAACGTCGCCTGCGCCGTGTTGTACTGGGTCGTCGTGTCGTTGTAGAGCTGGCGGGCAAACCCGATCTTGTTCTCGGTGCTCGTGAGTTCTTCCTGTAGCTGCGACACGTTCCCGGTGGCCTTGAGGTCTGGATAGGCCTCGGTCAGCGCGAAGAGCCGGCCCAGTGCCTGACTCAGCTCACCTTCGGCCTGCGCGGTCTGCTGCACACCGGCAGCGGCCACGGCCTTGTTGCGCGCGCTGACCACCGCATCGAGCGTTGTGCGCTCGAAATTCATCGCCCCTTTCACCGTGTTCACGAGATTGGGAATCAGGTCGTGCCGCCGCTTGAGCTGCACGTCGATCTGCTTCCATGCATTGGCTACCTGGTTTCTGAGCGAGACAAGCCGGTTGTAGGCGCCGATCATCCAGAGGACGATCGCGACTACAACGGCGAGCAGTATGAGCGGAGCCATGGGAGAGAGGAGTCCTCGGGACGGCGTGAGTTATGGCGAGACCAGGCCCGCGAGCGCCTGACGGAACGCCTCGGCGATCGCGGCGGTGTCGCCGTTGAGACGGATCACGGGATGTTGCTCGTCTATGAGCACTTCGATGCCAGGCGCCACCAAAACCCGCCGGCACATCGTCCCCGAGCCGGCGCCTTCCACGGGGGCCAGCCAGGCGAGCACGGCCCGGCCCACGCGGCCGCGGCCGGTGCCCGGACTTTGAAGCAGCGGCAGGCGGTCGGGCCGCGGAAGCGCAGCGCCGAGCACCGCGGCCACGCGGCGCTCGATCATGTCACCCGAGAGTTCGGCGAACTCGCGGGTGAGGACGTCCAGCGTCGCGCCTTCCATCTGGCGGAGCTTGATGGCGAGTACGTGAAGGAGATGACGGTAGGAGTAGACGGCGGCCGTGCCGCGGCCGTCCGGGGGGTTGACCAGGCCGCGTGCCACGTAAAAGCGGATGGTGCGCTCGCTCGGCAGGGCGCGGGCGGCGGCGTTGACCGGCACCACGCCCGAGGCGTCGAGAATTCCTGCGGCCAGCGCCGCCAGATCTCTCAGACCCCAGGGAGCAAGCGAGCGGTATTCCCGCAGGGTCGTAAGCGGATCGGCAGGCGGAGCGAGTGTGGCGCTCGCGGTCACGCGTGACCGTTGCTCGCCCGCTTCCCCTCCTCCGCTGCTGCCGCGAGCGCCGCTCGCACCGCGTTCCCCAACGTCTCCAGTGTGAACGGTTTGAGCAGTATCGGACAACTCAACAGCTCCCGGGGCCAATGGTCTTTCTCGGCGAAGGTGTCGCCGGTCATCAGGATGACGCGACCCCGGAGCCGGGGCCACCGACGCACCAGCACGAGGAACAACGCGTCACCCGAGATGTGGGGTAGATGGAGGTCGAGCAAGACAAGGTCGACGTCCATTTCGTCGAGCAGCGAATACGCCAGATTCGGATCGCCCGCCGACACGACCTGATAGTGAATGCTCTTGAGCGCGCGCTCCAGCGTTCGCCGGAGGGCGGGTTCGTCGTCTATGATCAGAATCCGTGCGCTCAAGATGCAACCTGATGTAGAGGAGTAAAGTACCGGCTCGTTACGGCCGCCAGAGCCTCGTGTGTCGAAAGTGACACCCGCAGTTCCCCGGCGGTAAGCCCGAACACAGCCCGTAAATGCATCTGCAACGTCTTTGGCTTGCTGTATCCCAGCTTGAGCGCGACGTCCTCGACGGTATATCCGGGGTCGAGTAGGAGGCGATGCGCGTACAGCAGCCTGGTCAGCACCATCACGACGCGTGGCGAGGGAAGGCCCGCCTTGGTGAACCAGCGCTCGCACGTGCGTCGCGTGAGCTGAGCACGGTCGGCCAGTGCGGTGACGCTGGGCCCGTCGCCCGGTGCGTGGAGCATGACCTCGAGCGCTTCATGCAGCTCGGGAGGCAGGTCGCGGAGGATGTCCGACATCGTCTGGATGACCTGCTGGGAGGCGCTGTGCTCGAGCTCGGCCAGCAGAGCTTGTCGGAGAGCGGCTGGGGCGTCCTCGAAGCGGTGGACCACGACCCGGCGAATGCCCGCGCGCCCCAGTTCCAGAAAGACCCGCGCCGTCGCCGGCGTGAGCTCAGTGTACACCATCAGCGGCAGCGACGGGAAAAACTGCCGCAACCGCTCGATTCCATGCGCGCGGGGGTGGATGCCTCCCAATAGCGGGTCGACGACCGCCATATCCACGGGCTTGGCCCGGATTACGTCCACGGCATCATGCCAGGTGCTGACCGAGTCCCACGCAAAGCGGTCGGGATCGAGGGTACGCAGCCTGAAGAGACGCTCTCCGGGTACAGCGGCGAGAAGCAGATGTCGCAAATCGGCCCCTATTTGTCGCAAAAAGGCCCTAATTTCGCACGAAATCCGCCCACAGATTGGTTGGTCCCTCTTGGCCCCTGTCATCTACTCGAAAAGGTGGTTCTATGTCTCGGCCAACCACGAAGTGGATCGTTTTCGCATCTCTGACCGTCGCCGCTCTCACTTCGACCGCCTGTACCCGCAGCGATGCCACCGGGCCGTCGGAACAGACCGCTCCGTCGTTCGAAGCCCAGGGCGCGAACAACTAGCCGTGACGATGCGGGCTGGCTGACCTCCGCTAGGCGGTCGACGAGGCGTACTCGCGGAGCCCGACCGCCACCTCCTTCAAAGCTGGGGAATCGCTCCAGCTCGAATCCGGTGTGCGCTCGGGCTCGCGGGGCTCGCCCTTGGCGAGCTCGTTGAGCATACTCTCGAATCGAAAATACCAGCTGTTGAGCTTGTGGGTCTCGCTGAGGGCGAGTCCGGCCCTGAGCTCCGCCAGCGCGCGGCCCATCTGGCCGAAACGGGCCAGCCCTGTGCCGACCTTGAAGTGGAAGTCGGCCAACATGCTCGGCGGCATGCGCTCGGACAGTTCTTCCGCCTCCCCGCGCATCCGATGAAACGCGAGCCGGTTTCCAGCACTGGACTCCAGCTCCATCAGCTCGAGCAAGGCGTTGGTGCGCACGACGAAGCTAGTCTGCGATGTGAGCACGATGCCGAATGCCAGGCGGGCACTGTCGTAGGCCCCGAGCTCGACCAGACCCATGCCGATGTCGCCGAGCGTTCGCATGCGGTGCAGGGGGTCTTCGGTGAGCCGAAAGGCCTGGTAGTTGGCCTGCACGAACTCCACCTTCTTCCCCTCGACAGAGTAGACCGCGCCCAGGTCGGTGTAGGCGAAGGCCTCCATCTCCGGGAGCTTTGCCTCCAACGCGGCCTGGGCAACCTCCTCGCTGATGGCTCGGGCCAATGGCAGGTTGCCCATACCCCGGGCCACGGCACCGCGTCCCAGCCGCGAGCGCAACTGCAGCGTGCGATCGTCGGCGACAATCGCCGCCTTCTCGGCGACGAGATAGCAGTTCAGAGCTGCGCTCCACCGGGCGAGCAATCGGTTGAGCCTCGCCGCGAACAGAGCTGCCGTCGCGAAGTCGACCGGTGGAACCGATTCGCCATGCGTGCGGGTCGCGATGCCGAGGACCTCGAGCGCTTCCTCCAAGCGGCCTTCGTGCTCGAGAAAATACGCGTAGGCAGTGAGGCTGAGCCGAAGCCCGGGCGACGGCAGGGAGTTGTCGGAAACTTCCTGGGCTATGCCGGAGAGATGTGCAGACTCGGGGTTGTCGGAGGGCAGTGACCGCAGATGCCGGCTGACGGCCCCGACCTGCCAGACGAAGGCTTCGTCGGATTCGGAGGAGTCATCTCGAGTAAACATGCTTCCGACGAGGCGGCAGGCGACGTACCCGCCGAGGGCAAGGCGAGCCGGCAGGTCGCGCTCGCGAGCCCGCTCGAGGCAAGCACGGTCGAGGAATGCGCCGAAGGCCAGGACGTTGGCGCCATGCTCGAACTCACCGAAGAGCTGCTGAGGCGTAAACAGCGTTCGATCCTTCCATCTTCAGGTTCGGGGGAGGGACATAGCTAGTATGCGTCGCCGGCCCCAAGCGGGCAAGGTGTGCGTTTTTTGGGCAGCTTCGGCGGGTAAAGGATCGGTACACTTGACACGGCTGGGTCTATTGTCTGGCCATGAGACGCGGCCAAAGCCTGCTGGAGCTGCTCCTCGCCATCGCCATCTCCAGCCTCATCATGGGCATCTCGCTCCCACGCCTGGCGGCAGCCAGAGATCGCCTGATGGTCGACGAACAGGTCAGACGAATCGTTTCCGCCCACCGACGGGCTCGCATGGCTGCCATCCTCCAAAGCCAAGAGGTCGTACTCTCGGTAGCCGCCGACACCCTGAGCATCCGTATCGAAGAAGGCCACGAAACCCTATGGCTGGAGGAGGGACCATCGTTCGGCGGAGTGGAGCTCACGGGAGGGCCGAAACAAATCACCTTCTCGCCCATCGGCGTTACCACTGGGGTATCCAACGCCTCGTTCTCACTGAGTCGGGGTCAGGCACTCCGAACCGTCATTGCCTCACGACTCGGGCGATTGCGGATACAGTGATATCGAGCCGCGGGTGGAGCGGAAAGCGCCGCCGCCTGAGTGCTGCCGGCCCGGACGGCGGTACGGCTCCGGGCAGCTCTATTTCGGCGTAAAGGTGAGGTCTACATGAACCTCGATCCGCTCCTCCATCTTGAGCATGCCCATCATCTTGGTAAGGCCGCCAATCTGGTAATCCTTGAGGTTCAACGGAAAATCACTTCGCACGTGCACCTCTCCCTGCCCCAGGTGAATCACGGCCGGCAGCGCCACGTCGCGCGTCACTCCATGCAGTGTCAGTTTGCCCTGGAGCGAGGCCGCAAGACTATCCTTGGCGCCAACCGGCGCGGAGACACCCGTCAGCTCGAACCTCATGGTCGGATACTTGTCCGACTCCATCGACTTGTTGAGGTCTCGGTCGCGCCGGGCGTTGCCAGTCTTGAGCGTTTTCACCGGCGCTTCAACCCAGCCCCGCACGCCGGTCACACTGTCGGCGCCTGTTGCCTCACCAGAAACCGCTGTCGTCTTGCCGACGAATTCGCCGGGAGTGGCATGACCATCGAAGCTGAGCGTGCCGGCGTGCACCTGCGCTGCCGAAATGGGCGGCGTCTGCAACGCCGCCGCTCGCGCCGGCCCGGCCAGCAGGGCAAACACCACCACCAGCCCGTATTTTCTCACCTTGTTGAGGAGCGTCGAGCGCGAAATGCCAAGCAGCTGAGCCGCCCGTCGCTTGTTGCCGTTCGTGTGCCGAAGGGTAAGGGCAATGTGCCGGCGCTCAGCCGCGGCCAGCGAATCAGGCTCGCCGGATTGCGCGGGCACGAGGGCCTGACGCAGAACACCGAGATCAAGGTCGGGAAACTCCAGATCGAGCACGAGAGTATCGAAACCTGGCACGCCAAGAGCTACGGCTGCTGCGGGAGCGTCCGGGGCCGCGGCGGCATGATGGCCGGCGCTTCGAAGAACGCCAATGAGCCTTTCGCGCCGGGCGGCGTCACGCTCCAGAACGAGCAGATGCATGGGGCTCATGGTCTGGAAGGTTATCTCCCCGCCACTATACTTGTCCACCGACCTCAAGCCACGAGCACACATGCCGGCCCCGCCCGATCTGAGACGGCTCGTCGTAGGCGATCGCATTCAGGCTCCGCTTCTGGTTCTGGACGTGGAGCAGCGCGATACCTCCCGCGGGCCATTCACCTCACTCATCCTGAGCAACTGTTACGGGCAGCTCACCACGGGCCCATTCTGGGTGGAAGACCTCCCCCGCATCGCGGGTATCGGCCGGGGCGATGTCGTTCAGATCGCCGGAGAGGTCACCCAGCACAATGGCAGACGCCAGCTCAAGGTGGGCTCCATCCGGACACTCCACCGCGGCTCGGTTGATTGGCGCCAGCTTCTTCCGTCGGTTTCCGAGGTGGGGCCGTACTGGAACGTCCTCGACAAGTGGCGCGCCGAGATGCACCGCCCGCGGCTGGCGAGCACCCTCAACCTCTTCTTCGACGATCCGGAGTTCCGGCAACGCTTCGAGGAATGCCCGGCCAGCGTGCAGGGGCACCACGCCGAGCTCGGTGGCCTGCTCAGGCACACATGCGAAGTCGCCACGATCGGCCGCGCCATCGCCGCGATCTCTCACGCCGATCTCGAGATGGTCTTTGCGGGCGCGCTTCTTCACGACATCGGAAAGCTGGACGCGTATTCCTGGGAGGGGGTCTTCGAGCACACCGAATGCGGCTCCTTGCTCGGCCACGTCACGCTCGGCATCCTGATGCTCGACCGCCGCGTAGGAGAAGAAGACCTTCCGCAATGCACCGAGATGGAGCTGACGCTGCTCCATCATCTCGTCGCTTCGCACCACGGCAAGCTCGAGTTCGGCGCGGCGGTGCCGCCCATGACCCTCGAAGCCGAAGTGCTTCACTTCGCCGACAATGCCAGCGCCAAGACGGCAAGCATGACAGAGGCACTCGCCGACCCCGACAACTTCGTGGGGAAGAAATCGGTGAGTGCCCGCACAATCTGGCAGCTCGACCGGCGGAGGGTCTATCGTGGGGGGAGCGATTGGGGAATGACCGCGGAAAACGGTGAGCGGTAAACGGCGGTAAAAACGGAACGGCCGCCTAGTCGTGGCTAGACGGCCGTCCCGCGCATGAACTACCCAAGGTCGTGGCATCGCTGCCGCCGTTCTTCTTCCACCTGCCACCGGTTGGTTGATACGCCGCTCGGGAGGGCGCGGTAGAGCCTTGGCTTCGATCCCCAGGGCGGGATGGCCATCCCACCTGGTTCGTCCATGCGAGCGCTGCGAGTCGGATCGGGTCGCGGACCGACCCTTCGCACTGCACCCCGAGGCGCAAGATCGGGGTGGATGAAGCACGCGACTGGCTTCAACTGTTCAAGCCGGGGTGATCACCGGGATCTGCGAGTGCCTGAGCCCTTGGTTGCGTCGGCCCTCTCCTCCGATATCCCGCTCAAACCCGCCTGCCGTCCGCCACTGTGACTCGGGGTCCCAGCACGTGTTCAGCGAGGCGCGTGGACACTAAGATAGGCACCCGCAATAATCTTGCAAGCGCCTGATTTTATTCGGGTTACGTGATGTGGACGGGACTGGTTGTGGATAGCTAACCGCGTTGGCGATCTGACTCTACCGGCTCCGTCCACACGATGTGGAGATGTGTATCCACAGAACGCGGCGTGTCCCTTTCGCCTTATGACTCCAAGCCCACCTCGATGTACCGATACGTCTGTTCCACTTCGGAAGAGCCGAAAAGGCAGCCGGCGGCGCTGGCGGCAAACCACCCTGCGACAAGTGGGCGCGGTACGTCCAGCTCTTGAATGATCGAGCCGAGCCAGCGGCGCAGATGGCGGATCTCGGGTGCCCGTCGGCCAAGCAGGGCGAGCAAGGCGCCAGCCCCCGTGGTCGCACGGAGGAAATGCGCGAGCGCGTGCGCGCGGTGGGTGAACTCCACAGCCTTGACGCCCGGCTCGTCGAACAGGATTGCGCCCTCGAACACGTCCATCGGGGGGGCGTCGAGGCGCGGGCCGAGGTAGACGTATCGGCGGCCTTGCTGCCCCTTTCGCTCGATCACAGCCGCGGCTGTCTCACTGGTGAGTCGAGCCGCGTGCAGCATGTCGTCGTCGAGCAGTATCCCCACTGCGCCGGTCCATTCGAGTGCGGCGAGGGCAGTTTCGACAGGGCAGCCGAGGGCGTCGTCAAAAGCCAGGAGCCTCGGCGCCTCGCCTGCGTGCAAGACGAAGTGCGACAGCCCCTCTGCTCGATCAGTGAAGGTGCGGACAACAAGGGCTTGCGGGGTGGACATTGAAGAAATGTACGGCCGGGATGCGCGGTTGGCTATTGGGATGTGCACGCCACGGCGGGTCGCCAGCATGGCCCCCACGGCGGAGCCGCGATAAGTTACTTGTGATACAGCCGTGGTATACGGAGACCCAATGCACGTGGAGTGGACGTCCTACAGCTCGCCGGTCGGCGCACTTACCCTTGTCGAGTGTGAGGCGGGTCCGCTGGTCGTCGAGTTCCCCCATCGGGCGGCGACGGTCAAGTGGGCGGTCCGCTTGCGCGCTGCCGTACCGGAGCTTCACATCGCACAAGGAAGCTGCCGTATCACCGGTCAGTGGCTCGACGACTACTTTGCCGGCTCCAGCCGTTCGTTCCCCTATCCCGACCACCTGAAGCGATGGTTCGATCTCTCGCCCGCTCAGGTATCTGTCTTCAAGACCCTTCGGAAAATCCCCCTCGGTGAGACTCGGTCCTACGAGGACGTCGCCCGGGCTACGGGGCTCCACCCTCGCCAGATCGGCTGGCTCGTCTCCGCGAATCACCTCGCCATAATGATTCCCTGCCACCGGGTAGTGGGGAAGGACGGCGGCTTGGTCGGGTACGGCGGCGGACTGGCAAAGAAACGGTGGCTTCTCAACCACGAGCTGCGGGCTGCGGGCGTGGTCCTGCGGTAGGAACCCCCCCTTATTGACAATTCCTTATACGGACACGACCTTATCTCATGCTGCGCGCTGTGAATCCCTTTCATACTTAAGTCTTTGCTGGCCGGCCGGGCCTATGACCCGGGCGGCATTTTTCCTTTTTGAGGGGTCTTCTCGCCCGGCCACAACGGCCGGGGGTTCCCCGGGGCCTGCGGGCTCCCTTTCAAGAGGTTGCAGCAATGGCGAAGGGCACGGTAAAGTGGTTCAATGACGCGAAAGGGTTTGGATTCATCGCGCAGGACGGTGGCAAAGATGTGTTCGTCCATCACACCGCTATCATTGCCGAGGGCTTCAGGTCGTTATCCGAAGGCGACAATGTGGAGTTCGAGGTAGTCGAAGGCCCCAAGGGGCTCCAGGCTTCCAACGTCCGCAAGGTCTGACCCGGCACCATTCAGGGTCCCCCGTCTCCCCGGCGGGGGATCTCGGTCTCGTACAGTTCTTGCCCCACCGGCCGGGCGCATCTTCCCCAACCGGGAGCTCAGCCGAACCATGATCCTCGTCCACGCAGTCGCACTGGCGGTGCTGCTGGCACCCGGTAGTGTCCTGGGCGCTCCCACGCCTCCCTCCGCGGGCGCTCGCGATACCACCGCGCTT
>JBBRGF010000037.1:0-21997 GCA_038240975.1 Gemmatimonadales bacterium | reverse complement strand
GAACACCGACGGGGAGTCGAAGCGAGGAAAGCAGAGCCAGTCGACCGATCCAGCGCGGTGCACGAGCGCGGCGGATCGGCAGTCGGAAAGGAGCGCGTAGTCGGCGATGGGGTGCCGGCTCATGGCATAGCGGCCGCACTGGTGTCGTACATGCGTGTGGCGTCGCCAAGCACAGCCGGCCCGGGCTCCGGGTCCAGCAGCGCGCGCAGATATCGCCCGGTGTGAGACTCGGCTGATTCGGCAATGTCTTCCGGACGTCCCTGCGCCACCAGCCTGCCGCCGGCATCGCCGGCCTCGGGTCCCAGGTCGATGACCCAGTCGGCGCGCTTGACGACGTCGAGGTGATGCTCGATGATGACGACAGTGTGTCCGGCGTCGACCAGGCGGTCGAGCACCTGCATGAGGACGCGCACGTCGTCGAGATGCAGCCCGGTGGTGGGCTCGTCGAGAATGTAGAGCTTCCGGCCTTCGCGCTTTCCGGCCTGCGCCAGCTCGCGGGCGATCTTGAGCCGCTGCGCCTCGCCGCCGGAGAGAGTCGTGGCCGGTTGGCCGAGTCGCAGGTATCCGAGTCCCACCTGTTGCAGGTGCCACAGCGCGGTGCCGAGCCTCGGCTGGTGGCGGAAGCGCGCGATGGCCTCGTCCACGGTCCACTGGAGGACGTCGTGGATCGAGTGATCCTGCACCCGCACCTCGAGCACCTCGCGCCTGTAGCGGGTGCCTCCGCACACCTCGCAGGGAACGAACACGTCGGCCATGAACACCATCTCCACCCGCACGTGCCCCGCTCCCTCGCACTCCTCGCACCGCCCGCCCGGCACGTTGAACGAGAATGTCGTCGGCGAGTACTTTCGCCGCCGTGAAAGGGGCTGGGCAGCGAAGAGCTCCCGGATCTCGTCAAACGCCTTGATGTAGGTAATCGGATTGGAGCGCGGCGAGCGTCCGATGGGTGACTGGTCTACGAGAAGGGCATCCTTCAGAAACTCCCACCCAGTGATCGATTCGACCCGGCCCACCGGCTCGCCGAGATGGCTCTTGGCCGAGTGGCCGCCGTGGAGCTTGCTCTCGAGATTGCGGTAGATCACGTCGTAGAGAAGGGTGCTCTTGCCAGAGCCCGATACGCCGGTGACGGCGGTGAGCGCTCCAAGTGGGATGTCCACGTTCACGTCGTTGAGATTGTGCAGGGTGGCGCCGCGCACCCGCAGCCAGTGCGGGCCTGCCGGCCGCCGGGCGCTGGGAACGCCGATGCGCTTCTTGCCCGTCAGATACTGGCCGGTGAGTGAGTCGCCGGCATCCGAGACCGGTCCGGCGTGGACGACATGGCCGCCGCGCTCGCCCGAACCGGGGCCCAGCTCGACCATGAAATCGGCCTGGCGTATGGCGCTCAGGTCGTGCTCGACGACGATCACTGTGTTTCCCGCATCGCGGAGTCGCCGAAGGAGCGACAGGAGGCGGTCGGTGTCCCGGGGATGGAGTCCGATCGAAGGCTCGTCGAGGACGTACAGTGTGTCCACCAGCCGGGAGCCCAGAGCGTTGGCCAGGGCGATGCGCTGCGCCTCGCCGCCGGAGAGGGTGCGGGTCTGCCGCTCGAGCGACAGATAGCCGAGCCCGACGTCTCGCAGGAACTCGAGCCGGGAGTCGAGCTGGTCGAGAATGAGCTGCGCCACCTCGTGCTCGTAGGCCGTCAGG
This sequence comes from Gemmatimonadales bacterium, assembly GCA_038240975.1. Classification (GTDB taxonomy): domain Bacteria; phylum Gemmatimonadota; class Gemmatimonadetes; order Gemmatimonadales; family GWC2-71-9; genus CAVVWJ01. The sequence continues at coordinate 20,311 of JBBRGF010000037.1, read as the reverse complement.
TCCAGGCGCTGCAGCCAATCGTGGATCGCGTCGACGGGCTGCGTGGCCACCGACCCTATGGTCCGTCCGGCCACCCGGACGGCGAGGGCGTCGGGATTGAGGCGCGTTCCCTCGCAGGCCGCGCACACGTGGGCGAGCTGATACTGCCGCAGGAAGACGCGGATGTACTGCTTGTAACGCTTTTCCTCGAGGCCCTTGAGGAAGGGAAAGATGCCGAGATAGCGCCCCTTCCTGCCGTGCAGAAGCTCGCGCCGGTGGGCGGCCTTGAGCCTCGACCAGGGCCGGGTATGGTCGGCACCGATCGACCTGGCAAAGTCGAGCAGTATCGCCCGGCGCGAGTCATACCTCGGCTTGGTCCACGGGTCGATGGCCCCGCCCACCAGCGAGCGGGCCGGGTCGGGGATGATGAGTGTCTCGTCGTACTCTAGCGTGGCGCCGAAACCGTTGCACGCGGTGCAGGCGCCGCGCGGGTTGTTGAAGGAGAAGAGCGCGGGAGTGACCGTGGCGGCGGGAGTGTCGCAGGCGCTGCAGGAGGGGTAGCGGGTGAAGCGAAGGCGGCCGCCCTCGAGGAGCGCCACGGCAACGCCTTCACCTTCCTGGAACGCGGTGGCCACCGCTTCGCCTATGCGCCCGGCCGATTCGCGCTGGGCCTGGAGCCGGTCGACCGCCACGAGCAGCTCATCCGCCTCGGTAAAGTCGAGGCCCTCCGGAAGCTCGTCGAGCCGATGCGGCGTGCCGTCGGCGATGACGCGCACGAAGCCGAGCGCGCGCAGGTTCTCCACGACCGCGGCGTGGGTGAGCCTGGCGACGGGCGGCAGGGGAAAGCACACCTGAAGCTTGCCGGAGCCGGCCGCGAGCACGTCGTCGGCGGCCGACTGGGGAGTATCTCTCCGGACCGGGGCACCGCAGGCCCGGCAGTAGCTCCGACCCGCCCGCGCCCAGAGAAGGCGGAGATAGTCGTAGATCTCGGTGGCGGTGCCCACGGTCGACCGGCTCGATATGACCGGGTTTCGCTGCTCGATGGCCACCGATGGCGCAAGCCCTTCGAGCCGATCGACGAGCGGCTTGGGCATGCGGTCGAGGAACTGTTTGGCGTAAGTGGATAGCGACTCGATGTACCGGCGCTGGCCCTCGGCATAGACCGTGTCGAAGGCGAGCGAGCTCTTGCCCGACCCGGAGGGACCGGTGATCACGGTGAGCGCCCGGTGAGGCAGCTCGACGTTGATGCCCTTCAGATTGTGCTGCCGGGCGTTGACGATACGGATGACGGCGTCGGCCATTCTCGACGGAAGGATAAGGGGGCGCCGGGATTCGGGAAAGTTTCGGGCGCGCGCCATCCTTCCGTCCTCCACCCCTCCCGTCCTACCTTACGTGCTTCATGCCCCGCTTGCTCACACCGAAGTTCCTCCTCCGCGGCTTCGAGATCTCGGTCCTGGCCTCCCTGGTAGGGTTCGGGGTAACGCTGATCTATGGAAACGACTTCCAGGCATTTCTCCGGGGTGTCGGCCGGATCCACTGGATCTGGGTCCTGTTGGGCCTGGGGCTCGCCTCCCTCGACTGGCTCGGCGGCGGGTTGAGGCTCTGGGTCGTGGCGCGGCACGTCCATCCCAAACCACCGCTTTCCGGAATGTTCCTGGCCGGAGGAATGGGAGCGTGGGCGGGATACATCACGCCGCTCAATTCCGGCGCCGGACCGATGACGATGTACACCATGCGGCGATTCGGCGTGCCGCTGCCGGTCGCGGTGACGTCCACCTTCATGAGCTTCGTCGCTACGGTGCTCTTTTTCGCGATCGCCGGACCGCTGGCGCTGCTGGCCGGGGCCGGCCAGTCGCTGGGGCAGCGGGGAAACCTGCTCGGCCTGTCGCTCTACGACCTCTTCCGCGGAAGCCTCACGATCATCGGCGGCATCGGCGTGCTGATGTGCGTGGTGATTTTCTTTCCCCGGTTCGTGCGCGATCTGATCCACCGGATCGCGGAGGCGGTGGGGCGGCGGAGCCGTCGGGTGGCCGACCGGCTGGAGCGTCTGCGTGAGGGATTGGACGAGGCGCACGCCAGCGTCATCGCGTTCAACAGTCCAACCGGGTGGCTGACCCTGTTCTGGGCGACCATTCTCTCCGCGCCCTCGCACGCCAACAAGCTGCTGGCCGGCTACGTGGCCCTCCGGGCGCTCGGACTTCATGCCAACTTCGTCGACATCCTGCTCATCCAGACGCTCGTGATGTTTTTGCTCTATTTCGCGCCCACCCCGGGCGCCTCGGGAATCGGCGAGGTGCTGTCGGCGGCGGTCATGTCGTCGTACGTGCCGCGCGAGCTGACGCCGATCTACATTCTCCTCTGGCGACTCATCCTCACGTACTTCACCCTGGCCTTCGGGTTCTTCGTGTTCTCGAGCTGGGTGCGCCGAGGACTCAAAGGAGTGGATCAGAGCGCGCTCACGGAACCGGCGGGCTGACGTCATGAGCCCGATCCAGGAGGATTCCGAAGCCGCCGCCCGAGGCTACGACGCGACGCTGCTGCGTCGGCTGCTGCGATATCTCAGGCCCTACCGGTGGCTCACCGCTCTCGCGCTCGTGCTGCTGATGACCCAGTCGGGGCTGGCGCTGATCGGCCCGCGGCTCACCGAGCACGCGCTGGACGTCGCGATTCCCCGGCGGGACGTCGGATTGCTCGGCCTCCTGACCGCGCTGTATGCGGGAACGCTCCTGGTCGACTTCGTGGTGGAGTACGCCGGGGCGCTGCTCACGACGTTCGTCGGCCAGCGCGTGATGTACGACCTCCGGATGGAGATCTTCGGCCACCTCCAGCGGCTGAGCGTCGTCTACTTCGACAGGAACCCGGTCGGGCGGCTGATGACGAGAGTCACCTCCGACGTCGAGACGCTGAACGAGCTGTTCTCCTCGGGAGTGGTGACGATCTTCGGCGACGCTTTCACGCTGGTCGCGATCATGGGAATGATGCTCGCTATCGACTGGCGGCTCGCGCTCGTGACCTTTGCGGTGATTCCGCTGGTCTATCTCACCGCGCGCGTCTTCCGGAGCCGGGTGCGCGAGGCGTTTCGCGACATCCGCCTCCGTCTGGCCCGGCTCAACTCCTTCCTGCAGGAGCGGCTGTCCGGAATGCGAGTCGTGCAGCTCTTCGGCAGGGAAGAGAGCTCCGCCCGGCGCTTCGCCGAGCTCAATCGGGACCATCTGGAAGCGCACCTGCGGTCGATCACGGTATACGCGATCTTCTTTCCGGCGGTGGAGGTTCTGACCGCGGTGTCGATGGCGCTGCTGCTCTGGTACGGCGGTCTTCGGGTGCTCGATGGGACGCTCACCGTGGGCATTCTCGCGGCCTTCATCCAGTACACGCGGCGGTTCTTTCAGCCGCTGCAGGACCTCTCGGAGAAGTTCAATCTTCTGCAGAGCGCCATGGCATCATCGGAGCGGGTGTTTGCGCTGCTCGACGAGCCGGTCACGGTGAGGGAGCCCGCCGTGCCCACGCCGCTGCCGCGGCCGGTGCGGGGTGCTGTGCGCTTCGAGAATGTCTGGTTCCGCTACAGTCTCGACGGTCCGTGGGTGCTTCGCGACATTTCGTTCGATGCCACACCGGGGCAGACGATCGCGCTCGTCGGCCATACCGGGGCGGGCAAGACCACGATCGTCAATCTGCTGCTCAGGTTTTACGACCCCGAGCGCGGCAGGATCACAGTCGATGGAGTGGATATCCGCGAGCTGTCGACCGCCGACCTCCGGTCGATCATCGGCTTCGTGCAGCAGGATCTTTTTCTCTTTACCGGAGACATCCTGCACAATCTCACGCTCGACGCACCGGTGCCGCCGGAGTCGGCGCGGCAGGCCGCGAAACGCGTCGGCGCCGATCGATTCATCGAGCGACTTCCGTCCGGCTACGGTCACGTGCTCGGCGAGCGGGGCCGGAGCCTGAGTGTCGGGGAGCGGCAGTTGCTCAGCTTCGCGCGCGCGCTGGCGCTCGATCCACGCATCCTCGTGCTCGATGAAGCCACGAGCTCGGTGGACGCGGAGGCCGAGGCGCAGATCCAGGAGGCGATCGCGGAGCTGATGACCGGACGGACCAGTATCGTGGTGGCGCACCGTCTGAGCACCATCCTGCACGCCGAGGAGATTCTCGTGCTTCATCACGGCGAGATCAGGGAGCGGGGCAGTCACAGGGAGCTGCTGGCGCAAGGGGGCCTCTATCAGCGGCTCTATCAGCTCCAGTTGCGTGGGCAGGAGCAGCGCCAAATTGCGTAACACATGTTTGCTTGCGCGGTTATGGGACGCGGGGTACGTTTGTCGGCGGCTGAGTTTCTCTCCAGGAATCGACCGATGATGCACCTCGAAATCGGCGGCGTTCGCGTTCCGGTGGCTGCCGGTGAGTCGATCATCGGTGCCGGCCCCGACTGCGCCATTCACTTGGAAGGTGAGGGCGTGAGCGCCGCACACGCCGTACTCCAGGGAACGTCACTGGGTGCCGCGGCCATCCGCTCCGCCGGTCCCGACGTGGAGCTGCTGGTCAACGGCATTCGACTCGGCACCGACCCCACGCCGATACTCCATGGCGACAAGATCCAGATCGGCCGGCACGAAATCCTCGCCGTCGACACCCGCCGGTCCGGAAACACCCAGCTCTTCGACAGCGGCGCCTTTGCCGATCTGGTGCCTTCGCCGCGGCCGCTCAGGCCCGACGATCCGGCCGCGGGCACCGGAGGGCGGGTGGTCTGTCTCACCGATGGACGGGAGTATGCCGTCGGCCCCAATCCGCTCGTCTTTGGCCGGGACGCCGGGTCCGATGTGGTGGTGAGCGGCAGCGACGTCTCCCGACGGCACGCGGAAATTCAGGCGTCGCCAGAGGGGTACGTCCTGATGGATGTGAGCGTGAACGGAACGTACGTCAACGGCGAGCGAGCAGGACGGCGGTATGTGCTGGCGCGGGCCGACGTGATTCGCATCGGCCACGACGAGTTCCGCTTCTACGCCGATGCCGCCTCGTCGCCCGGTCCCCGTCGGCCCCGAAGCGTTCCCGCCGCAACTCCCGTTGGCCCGCCCACCGGCGCCGGCGCCCGGCTCTCCGACACCATGCACGGACTTCCGTCATCGAACGTCGAGGCGGGAGACACCCCCACCGCCCCGACCGTTGTGCCGCTGGCGTCATTTCTTGTCCGCAACGGTCCATTCAAGGGCAAGCGACTTCCGATCAAGGTCCCGATCGTCAATATCGGCCGGGCCGACTACAACGACGTCGTACTCTCCGATCCGAGTGTCAGCACCAGCCACGCCAAGCTGCAGCGGCGGGACGACATCTGGGTACTGAACGACATGGACTCGACCAATGGGACGTACGTCGAGAACGATCGGGTCTCGGGAGACGTGGCGCTGAGCCCCGGGACAACCGTCCGCTTCGGTGAGGTGTCGGTATTGTGGGAGCCATTCGATAGTCCCGTGGCAGCCCGGAGCACCGGCACGAGGATGATCGACGCGGCAGGTCAGCAGCCTGCCGCCCCCGTGGAGCAGGCGCCGGGCGAGCGACCGTGGCGGCCCATTCGCGCGGTGGTTCCCCGGCCATCGGGGCCGCCGGCGTGGCTCCTCGCTGTGCTCGGTATCGTCGTCGCCGTCATGGCCTACTTTCTCTTGCGCTAGACCGAACGGAATCTCGTGCACTTCACTTGTGCTGCTCGTACCGACGTCGGCATCGTTCGTTCGGGCAACGAAGACAACTATCTCATGCTCGCCGACCGCGGCATCTTCATCGTGGCCGACGGCATGGGCGGGCACGCCGCGGGAGAAGTGGCCAGCGAAATGGCGGTGCGCATCACGTCGCACAAGATCGGCTCATTGCGGGGCGTGACCGACGAGCAGGCGGGCGAGCGGGTGCGCACGGCCATCCGCTCGGCCAATGACGCGATCTTCGAGCGCACGCTGTTGGAGCAGGACAAGCGAGGGATGGGTACCACGGCGACGGTGCTGGTTCTCCTGCCGGAGCGGTATCTGATCGGCCAGGTGGGCGACAGCCGGGCGTACCTGCTGAGGCACGGCGAGTTTCAGCAGCTCACCAAGGATCATTCATACGTGCAGGAGCAGGTGGACGCCGGACTGCTCACGCCCGACCAGGCGCGCGTTCACCCCTACAGCAACGTCATCACCCGATGTGTCGGCGCCAGCGTCGACGTGATTCCCGACATCTATTTCGGGAGGCTGGAGCAGGGCGACGTGCTGCTGCTTGCCTCGGATGGACTGACCGGAATGCTCGAAGACGAGCAGCTCATTCGCATCCTCGGCGCCGACGGCGGGCCGCAGGGATGGGTGGACAAGATGATTACCGAGGCAAACCGCCGTGGCGGCCTCGACAACATCACGGCGATCGTGATCCGGATCGATTCGGTTGGCAATACCGGCGAGCATCCGGCGGCGGCGGCGGTGGCGGGCGAGAGCAGCTAGAGCCGTCGCTCCAATCTGATATTGGCCCTCGCAAACCGCTCGTCCTCGGTCAGCGGCACCCGCACGAAGTCGTGCTTCTCGTACAACCGTATCGCCGGCGCCAGCACGGTGTTCGATACGATGACCACCTTGCTCGCCCCGGCCCTCCGCGAAAACTCCACCGTCGCCTCCATGAGCAGATCGCCGTAGCCCTTGCCCCGCGCCTCGGGGACCACCGCCATCTTGGCGATCTCGTACACGCCCGGCTCGTGCGGGATGACGGCGCACGTACCCTGCACCTCGCCGTTCTCGACTACGAAGAAGATCTGGCCTCCGGGCCGGATGATGGCAGCGGCTGGATCGCGGAATACCTCGCGGTCGGCATCTTCGAGCACGAAGAATTGCTCGATCCACGCGCGGTTGAGCCGCTCGAAGTCGGCCAGGTACTCCTCGCGGTACGGGACGACGTCGGCCATGGAGGCGAGGCTAGTGGTGCGCGAAGAGGCTCGTCTGCCCGGCGGCATCGAATCCGACCACGTCGTACGGTTCCGGCGCGGCGCCGGGAGCCAGCATGCCGGGTGTTCCCGACGGCATGCCGGGCACGGCGAGCCCGGCCAGCGCGGGGCGCTCCTTGAGGAGGCGGTGAATGTCTCTCGCGGGCACGTGGCCCTCGACCAGATACTTGCCCACCATGGCCGTATGACAGGAGCGGACGCTCTTCGGAACACCGAGCTCGTCCTTTATCGCGTCCATTTCTTCCTCATCGTGCACCGTCGGCATGAAGCCGTTCGCCTTCACGTGGTCCACCCACTGCGCGCAGCAGCCACACGTCCTGCTCTTGTACACGGTGATGGGGGTCGGAGCGCGAAGGGCCGCCGGCTCGGCCCAGACGCGCTGCCCGGCGACGCCGGCGGCAACGGCTCCGGCTGCCTGAGTGAGAAAGGTGCGTCGGCTGAACATCTCGGGTCTCCCTAGACCAGTGCGTCCTGGTCGGCGATCCGCCGCGAGACATCGGCGGCGGGCATGGTGAGTATATCAAGAAGGGCGTCGAGCGGCCGGTCGGGCATCGACGCCACGAACACCCGGAATCGCCGCGCGCTGAGGTAAAGCTCGTCGGCCACCCGAGGCAGTCCAAGGTGACCCGCACGGCCGGCATCGGTGAGCTGTTCGACGGACCCGTCGCGCGTCCGGAGCGGAAGGTCCACCCCGAGCATCGACGGCCGTGCGGGAAAGTCGAGCAGCAGCTCGCCCGGCGCCAGCCCCACCTGACCGGCCACGGCGTCTTCCACCCGCTCCAGGAGATCGGGATCGTCCGCGACCCAGGTCTGAGCGCCGGCCGGCACATCGCTCGCGGGCAGGTCGAGCGCCCGCTTGTACAGGCGGCGCGAGCGTATCTCCGATGCGAGGGTGTTGCCGTCCCGCGAGATCAACAGCTCCATCAAGGCATCGTCGGTGGACTCCGCAAGCGCCTCGACGGTCACATTCTTCCTGCCCACGGCGGCACGCACGGCGCGCTTGAACATGCACGTCGCCGACCTCACCGCATGATGCCAGTAGACGTTCCGGTACATCTGGTACTTGGCGAAGAGTAGCGACTCGAGTGCACTCACGCCCTTTTCCTGAACGCCCACCTCGAACCGACCGGGGGAGGTCTCCACCAACGTCAGCGTGGCCAGCAGGCGGTCCACATCCACATTTCCATACGGCACGCCGCACATGTGGGCGTCACGGCTGAGATAGTCGATCTTGTCGAGGTCGAGCGAACCCGAGATCAACCCCTGCAACGGGCTGGCGCTCTTTCCGAGAATCAGCGCGCCGAGTGTGCCGGCGAGATCCGGCCCTCCGATCGCTTCCAGAGAGGCGCCTAGCTCCCCGACGCCCAGTTTGGCGACGCCGAGGGTCTCATGGGATGGAAAGCCGGCTTCCTCGAGTGCGTGGGAAAATGGATAGTGGCCGATGTCATGCAGGAGCGCGGCCAGCCTGACGGCGAGGCAGTCTTCCTCCGACACCCGATCGAGCTCGCCGTACTCATCGAGCGTGGCGATGGCCCTGCGGGTCAGGTGGTAGGCGCCGAGTGCGTGCTCGAAGCGAGTGTGGGTGGCGCCGGGATAGACGAGAAAGGCGTGCCCGACCTGGCGGATGTATCGGAGGCGCTGCACCGCCGGTGTGTCGAGGACAAGCAGCGCCGGGCGGTCGAGGCGGATGTTGTCCCACAGAGGATCGCGGATGACTTCCAGATCGGCTGGACCGCCTCGGATCACACGAGCGGGCCTGCCGCCGCTGCTCCCTCGGTTGCCTCGGCGCGGTACTGCTCGAAATTCTCCCGGAACATGGTGGCGAGCTTGCGCGCCTGCGCGTCGTAGGCGGCCGGATCGGACCACGTCGAACGCGGCGAGAGCAACGCCGAGGGAACTTCGGGCACCTCCGCAGGAACCTCGAAGCCGAACACCGGATCTCGGGTGAACGAAGCGTTGTCGAGGCCGCCGGCCAGCGCGGTGCGCACCATCGCACGCGTGTGGGAGAGCTTCATGCGGGTGCCGACTCCGTAGGGGCCTCCGGTCCAGCCCGTGCTCACCAGCCATACCTTGGCATTGTGCCGGGCAATCCGCTCGCCGAGCATCCGTGCATATACGCCCGGGTGCAGCGGAAGAAAGGGCGCGCCGAAGCAGGCGGAGAACGTAGCCGACGGCTCGGTGACGCCACGCTCCGTCCCGGCGACTTTGGCGGTGTAACCTGAGAGGAAGTGATACATCGCCTGCTCGGGGGTGAGACGCGCGATTGGCGGCATCACGCCGAAAGCGTCGGCGGTGAGGAAGACGACGTTCCGCGGGTGTCCGCCCGCTCCGCTGGGCAGGTGATTCGGGATGTAGTAAATCGGATAGCAGGCGCGCGTGTTTTCGGTGAAGTGATCGGAGTCGAAGTCCACCCCGCGCGTGGTCGGATCGAGCACAACGTTCTCCAGCACCGTCCCGAAGGTCTGTGCAGCCCGATAGATCTCGGGCTCGGTGTCGGGCCGGAGCCGGATCACTTTTGCGTAGCACCCGCCCTCGAAATTGAAGACCCCGCGGTCGCTCCAGCCGTGCTCGTCGTCGCCGATGAGCTGGCGGGAGGGGTCGGCTGACAGGGTGGTCTTGCCGGTGCCCGACAGGCCGAAGAAGATCGCCGTGTCGCCCGAGGCCCCGACGTTGGCCGAGCAGTGCATCGGCATGACGCCGGCCGCGGGGAGCAGGTAGTTCATGGCGCTGAATATCGACTTCTTCATCTCACCCGCGTACCGCGTGCCGCCGATCAGCACCAGCTTCCTTCCGAAATGGATCACGACAAACGTGCTGCTCCGGGTGCCGTGGCGCGCCGGGTCGGCCTGAAAGTCGGGAGCGTGGAGCACGGTAAAGCCGGGACGGAAATGGGCCAGCTCGGCAGGCAGCGAGCGGATGAACATGTTGCGCACGAAGAGGGCGTGCCAGGCGTTGGGCGAGATGAACCGCACAGGGGTCCGGTATGCGGGGTCGGCGCCGGCGAAGAGATCCTGGACGAACACCTCGCGGGCATCCAGGTAGCCACGCACGTCGTCGTGCAGCCGCTCGAAGGCGACCGGATCGAGCCGTGGATTCTTCTCCCGCCATATCCTGTCGGCCCCACCCGGTTCCTCGATGATGAACTTGTCCCTGGGCGAGCGGCCGGTGTGAGGCGTGGTCACGGCGGCGAACGCGCCGCAATCGGTCAGCTGCCCCTCGCCGCGGCGAAGGGCATGCTCGATGAGAGCGGGCGGCGTCAGGTTGGCGTGAATGCGAATGGGAAAGAGGCCGTGCTCTACGAGGGTCAGGCTTTCGCGAGGCAGTGAGGTGGTCGTCTCGGTACTCATACGCTCCTGTGGCGCGGCGCCGCGCGGCGAAGGACTCGGCCGCCGTCGGTGTCGGCCGCGTTCCGGCCGGAATTATCGGCAAGTTTCCGGCCGGTGGCAACCACTGCCGGGGCCAGGGTCAGGGCCCCACGGCCTCGACGGTGGAAGGCACGTGATAGATCACTTCCGCGGTATTGCGGTCGCGCTCGCTCGGCACCGGCACGCTAGGGTTGAAGTACATGAGATCAGAGGAGTTAGGTGAATGCCGGAAAATGCCGAGCGAGTGCCCCAGCTCGTGAGTGATGGTGAGCGCGAGGCACTCGTCCAAGCCGGGCGTGGCGGGAGCAGAGGTGGGATCGATGTGGATTCTGATCGGCAGCAGCAGCTGCGTATTGTCGTCACTCAGGTTGATATCGGTGGCTCCGGCGCATTGCGGCGCCAGGGCACTGTGGAGCCGAACCGCGGAAACCCCGATGTCAGGCTGGATGCCGGTGGTGACGATCACGTCCGCCGCGCTGGAGTCGCTGACCACGGTCGCATCGTATTCGCCGTAGAGAAACTCGCCGCGCCAGACGGTGATGGCGTGCGCCACGTCGGCCGGCAACGGATCGGTCTGTTCCACCCAGATGCGTACCGGCAGCCTTTCGGCCGGCCAGTGAAAGCTCACCGTGTCGAGACCTTCGCCCGACGTGGCGGCAACCTCCAGCCGCCATTCATAGATGTCCGCGCGCCGCGGCGACGCAATATCGCCGCACGCGAGCGAGAGGGCCGCGAACGCAGCCGCGGTGAGCTGGCCTCGCGGACTCACCGCACTCTCCGGGAAAGGCCCACGGACAGAGAGATCCGGCTCACGGCCTGGGCCTGCGAGAACCCGCGATCCTCGAGGGTGCCAGTCCGGAACCGGTGAAAATCGTATCGGGCCGATGTCATGAGATCCCAATTCGCGAACGCGGAATGTCTGTAGTCGATGCCGCCGCCCGCCAGAAATCGCGTCGTTCCGCCGGACAGAAAGATCCCCTCGTGCTCGGAGGGCCAGTATTGGATCACGCCGAGTCCGCCTCGCCACCGGAGTCCCAGTCCGAGGGAACCCTCCAGGCCGAGCATGAGCGTAGCGGTGCGCAGGGTGCCCAGATCCACTTTCGCGCCATTCTCGTTTCGGTGAAACTTGCCCGACGCGAATGTCGCCTCGGCATTGGCGCGGAAGCCCTTGGTTCCGATCGGGACCGAGCCGCCGGCCGCCACCATCGGGGCGATGGACTGCCGCACGGTGATCCGCTCGACGATCGCGTCGCGGAGAAGATTGCTCGCACCGACGACGCCGACTCGCGCGTAATACTCTGTCTGCGCACGCACGCGCGGTGCCGCTCCAGTGAGGAGCAGCGCGAGCAGGAGAATCAGTCTTGGCATCGGTGCAAGATGGCCGCCGACCGCCGGGCGGTCAACGCGCGGTTCGGGCGTACGCGCGCAGCCGTCGCATCATGCGACGGTCCTGGGTGAACTCGTCCTCGCCCTTGGGTGTTTCGAGTAGCTTCGGGATCGCCGCGAATCGGCGATCCCGCATGATGCTGCGGAAGGGCGCGGCGCCGATCGATCCTTCGGCGATCAGCTCGTGGCGGTCGCGGCGGGACGAGAACGGCGTCTTGGAGTCGTTGAGGTGAACGCAGCGAAGGTGCTCGAAGCCGATCTCCTCATCCCACTGCCGCCAGACGCCGTCGTAGTCGCCCACCAGGTCGTACCCCGCGGAATAGAGATGGCAGGTGTCGGCACAGAACCCCACGCGGTGCCTCACGTGCTCTCCGATCTGGAGGCGCAGTGCGGCCAGCTCCCCGAAGGTGGCGCCGAGAGCCGTGCCGGTTCCCGCCGTCGTCTCGAGGAGCACCATGACAGACCCGGGCACGGCCGTCAGACAGCGGGTGTATGCCGCGGCGTTGCGAAGAATCCCCGCCTCGCGGTCGTCCATGAAGTTGCCCGGATGGGACACGACGAAGCCGATGCCGAGCCCTTCGCACCGCTCCAGTTCCGCCCGGAACGACGCCTCCGAACGGACGAGCTGGACCGGATCGGGGGTGGCGAGGTTGATAAGGTAGGAGTCATGCGCCAGTATACTTGCGATTCCGCACCGGTCGACTTCCCGGCGAAATTCCGCCCGGCCCTCGATCGTCACCGCCGGCTCACGCCACTGGTTGGGAGTCTTGGTGAACACCTGGATAGCAGTGGCTCCTATGGCCACGCCTCTCGCGGGGGCCTTCGCTACCCCACCCTTGGTGGACACGTGGGCTCCAAGCAGGTCGGATCTCGCAGGTTGATGCCTTACCACCTCTATTACCTCGCGATCGTGTGAACAGCGGCGCGCCTCCCGAGCCGCTCATGAGACCCCGCCTCCGCCTGGAGGGTGACGCGGCGGCTCGTCCGCCCGGGCTGGAGCGCGCGCTGACCCGCGCCGGATTTCAATTGATCGAGGCCCTCGCTCCGCCGGCGTCGCCGCCCCCCGACGCCCTCCTGATCACTCTTTCCGATTCGCACGACCACAGGCTGTCCGGGTTGCTGGATGCGGCGGGAGCCGAGCCGCCCCGCATCGTCGTCTTCGCGGCCCAGGATCCGGATGCGGCGGCGGCGGCCCTGAATCTGGGCGCCGACGATGCGCTTGCCGCACCGGTTCACCTGCCGGATCTCTGCGCCCGCCTGCACGCCTGGATTCGCGACCGACAGTCGCCCCGGCGCACGCCATACGAAAGCGAAGTCCGAGAAACGCTGCGCGACCTCGTGGCGGAGGCGAGAACGATGCTCCAGCCCGAGGAGATCGTCGTGGCGCTGGTTCGGCGGCTGAGCCGCGCGTTCGCCCTGGCGCAGTGCTCTTTCGTCATTACCACACCGGGCGAGGCCGAGGGTCGGGTCCTCGGCGACCTCGCTCCGCACCTGCCCGGCGGCGTGCGGATGGATCTCGCGCAATATCCCGAGATCGCCGAGGCGATCCGAACGAGGCGGCCGGTCGCGATGGCCGACCCGCACGGCAACGGGCGACGGTCGCCTTCGCTCTTTGCCATTCCCGTGCTGCGGGACGACACCGTTCCAGCGGTTCTCCTGCTCCGGCGCCGCGAGTCCCATCCACCGCTCAGCCCGGCCCAGCTCGAGATGGCTGCGAGCCTGGCGCAGGTGGCCGAACAGGCCCTCGACGACACGGTGGCGCAGGTATCGGTGGATCGTCAGCCGGCCGCCGGCATCGCGGGACTCGACCGCCGTCTGCTGGAGGAGTTCGAGCGAGCGCGCCGCTATTCCCTCAGCTTCAGTCTCGTGCTGCTCGGTGTGGAAGTTACCTCCCCAGGCAATGGCAGGGCCGTTGCCGACACCGGGGAGCAGGTGCAGCGCGAAGTCGGCGTCAGGCTTCGGCGCGAGCTGCGGCTTTCCGACTTCGTGGCCCGCTACGCCGGCGACGATTTCGCCATCGTGCTGCCCGAAACCGGGCCGGAGGGGGCGCACCGGTCGGTGGCGAGGATGCGGGAACGGCTCGCCGCATTGCCGCTCGAGCCGGCCGGCCGCCCCATCTTCAGCGCGGGCATCGTTTCCTACCCGCATTCCGCCGTCACCGAGCCCGACGATCTCTTCGCCCTCGTCGAGGCGGCGCTCATGCGGGGCAAGGCACAGTCGGGGGACAGGATCGGGCAGGTGGATTGAGCGTGCGGGGCTATTTCTTCCTCAGCCACTCGGTGGGATCGAGCGCCACCTGGTTCTCTCCACGAATCTCGAAGTGCAGGTGGGGGCCGTAGTCGGAGTTTTCGCCGCCCACCGTCCCGAGCGGGTCGCCCTTCGCCACCGTGACGCCCACCTTGACGCTCGCCCCCTGCAGGTGCGAGTAGACCGAGTAGTAGCCGTTGCCGTGCTCGAGGACGATGGTGAGACCGTACGTGCCGAACTGGCCCACGAGCCGCACCTTTCCGGCCTCCACCGCCTTGACGCCCGTCCCCACCGGCGCAGCGATTCCCACCCCGTTCCATCGGATGATGCCTCCGCTCGGAAGGGTATCCCGGCCGAAACGATAGACGATCGTTCCCTCCACCGGCCAGTCGAGCTTGCCTATGTCGGCGGTGGTGATCGAACCGGGAGCGCTTACGCCGCCGCGCGCCGCGCCCCGCGCCGCCTCGTCGCGGCGGACGCGCTCGAGCTCGGCCAGCACGCCGTTGAGCCTGGCCTCGTCCTTCTGAAGGGTCGAGAGACGCCGCCCGGTGCTCCTGGCCGACTGCCGAAGCGACTGCAGCCGCCGCTCGCGCGTGTGGGCGAGATCGGTGTACTTGCCGTACTCCGCCTCGCGCTCCTCGCGGGTGCGTGCGAGCTGGTCGCGCACATTGAGAATGGTGTTTCGCTCGCTCACGACGCGGTTCCGGAGAGTCTCGACGTCGCCGACGAGTGCGCGGTCCTGGCGGCTCGTGAGGTAGAGATACTTGTACCGGCTCAGCAGGTCGCCGAATGATTCCGCGGCGAAGAGGGCCTGGAAGGTGTAGAGCGGGCCCCGCTTGTAGATATCCACCAGGCGGCGCTGGAGTACGGCGCGCCGCTCGGCCAGATTGTCCTCCGCGAGGATCATCTCGGCGCTCGACCGGTCGAGCTGCGAGGCGAGACCTCCGATCTGCCGCTCGATCTCGGTCACGATGCGCTGGGTGGACTCGCGCTGCCGCTCGAGATTGCTCAGCTCGTCGTTCACGTCGTGCACCTGGCCCTGAAGCCGCTGTTGCTGTTCCTGGAGACGGTCGCGCTCGCGCCGGATCTCCTGGAGGCGCCGACGGCTCTGCTCGACTTCGGTGTCGTCCTGGGCGTTGAGCGTGGCGGGGAGGACGGTGAGGATGGCGAGGACGGGGAGGATGGAGAAGACGCGAAGGGCTGTCGCGTACCACCTCCCCGTGTTCCCCGCCTTCTCAAACATGCCGCAGGTGCCGACCGACGCTCACCAGGCTGCCCGCGAGTCCGAGCAGCACACCGAAGAGAACGATGAACCCCAGGTGCTGGGGCTGAAAGAAGATGACGCCCGCGAAGGTGCCGCCGCTCCGGTCGCGAAACAGCAGGTAGCCGGCGTAACAGAGGCCGATCGAGAGCAGGCCGCCGAGCAGTCCCTTGATTGCCCCCTCGAGGAGAAACGGCCCGCGGATGAACCAGTTGGTGGCGCCGACCAGGCGCATGATGCTGATCTCTCGCGCCCGCTGCAGCAGCGTCAGGCGAATGGTCACACCGATGATGACCACGGCAACCGCGGCAAAGGCGAGGCCGATCACCAGCCCCACCAGCCCCGTGATGTTCCGCAGGTGATCGAGCTTCTCGACCCATTCCCGCCCGAAGCGCACGTCATCAACGAAGCCGAAGCCGCGGAGGCGCTGCGCCACGCGCCCGACGGTGGCCGCATCACGGTATCCCTCCTTGAGACGCACCTCGATCGAGGCCGGCAGCGGATTCACCTGGAGGTCGCGGTAGGCGTCCTTGAACTCGACCAGCTCCGACCGTGCCCGCGCCAGCGCCTGCGCCTCGGTGACGAAGTTGACCTCGCGCACCTCGGGGAAGGCCGCGATGTCCTGAGTGGCGAGGGTGACCGTCTCGGTAGGAGTGCCGCGCAGCACGAACGCGACGATCTCGACGCGCTCCTCCAGACCGCGGAGCGCCTCGCGCAGGTTGATCGCGACGAGGCCGAATAGCCCGAGGGTGAAGAGCGAAAAGGCGATGGTGGTGACCGACAGAGCCGAGAGCAGCGGCGCCCGCCGGAAGGACAGCAACGCCTCGCGTGTGAGCAGCCTCATCGCGGCGTCTCGACCTCGGGCTGGCCGGCGTCGTCGAGCGCGCTGTCGTAGACCAGGCCCCCGTCGCGCAGCTCGATATTGCGATACGACGTCTGCCGGACGAGATCGAGGTCGTGGGTGGCCATCACGATCACCGTCCCGCCGGCGTTGATGTCGCGCAGCAACTGGAAGACCCCGCGCGTGGCGCGCTCGTCGAGATTGCCGGTGGGCTCGTCGGCCACGAGAATGGCGGGGTCGTTCACCAGCGCTCGCGCGATGGCTACACGCTGCTGTTCGCCGCCGGAGAGCTCGCGCGGATAGGCCCGGGTCTTGGTGGCGAGGCCGACCTGGGTAAGCACGCGGGCGACCCGCGCGGCGATGGTGTCGTGACGTGCGCCGGTGACCTCGAGCGCAAAGGCGATATTCTCCGCGGCCGTCCGGTCTTCGAGGAGGCGAAAATCCTGGAACACGATCCCGAGCCGGCGCCGAAGCTTGGGAATCTCCTCGACGCGAAGCGTGCCGATGTTGTACCCTGAGACCCGCGCTTCGCCGGTAGTGGGTTTCTGTTCGGCGAAGAGCAGCTTCATGATGGTGGACTTCCCGGCGCCGGAGTGGCCGGTGAGAAATACGAACTCGCCTCTCTCGATGCGGAAAGAGACGTCCTTCAACGCCACGGCGCCGTTGGGATAGGACTTGTAGACGTGGGAGAGGCGGATCACGAGAGAAATTAAAGCGGAGAACGGAGAAGGGAGAAGGCTCTCCTTTCTCCCTTCTCCGTTACTTCAGCGCCTGCTCCAGGTCCGCGACGATATCCGCCACGTCTTCGACTCCGCAGCTTACCCGGAGAAAGCCGTCGGGTATGCCGAGCGCGGCCCGGGCTTCGGGGCTCAGCCCGCGGTGCGACGTGCGCCGCGGCTCGGACACCAGGGTCTCGACGCCGCCGAGGCTGGGCGCGTGGGCGATGAGCTTGAGGCGGCCAAGCATGCCGGTGACGGCGTTGGCACCCCCCTTGAGCTCGAGTCCGACGATGCCGCCGAACCCGTCGAGCAGTTCGCTGGCCAGCTCGTGATCGGGATGATTCCGGAGCCCGGGGTAGTGCACCTTCGCGATGGCCGAATGCTTTTCGGCCCACTGCGCCATGGCCATGCCGTTGGCGTTCTGGCGCTCGACGCGAAGGGCCAGCGTCCGGAGCCCGCGGTCGACCAGCCAGGCGGCGTGCGGATCGATCGCCTGCCCCCAGAGCGTCATCAGGCGTATGACTTCTTCCACCACCGATGCCGTTCCCGCGACGGCCCCCGCGATCACGTCGCTGTGACCATTGAGATACTTGGTGGCGCTGGTAATGGCGACATCGGCCCCATGTTCCAGCGGCCGGAAATTGATTGGGCTGGCAAAGGTGGCGTCGACCAGCAGCGCCAGTCCGAACTCCTTGGCCACGTGGGCCACCGGAGCGATGTCGAGGATGCGCGCGAGCGGGTTGGTGGGGGTCTCGATGAAAATGGCACGCGTGCTCTTGCGCACCGACTTACGCCAGCCGCGCGGCTTGTCGGGATGCACGTAGGTGATGTCGATGCCGAAACGGCCGAGCTGCTCGTCGAAGAGCCGCTGGGTGCCGCCGTAGATCCAGGTGCTGCTGATGAGGTGATCGCCGGGGCGCAGGACGGCCAGGTGGGCCAGCGCGGTGGCGCCCATGCCGCTCGCGACGAACACGGCCTCCTCCGCCCCCTCGAGTAAGGCGTACTTGCGGCCAAGCGCCACCTGGTTGGGATTGTTGCCGTACCGGCTGTAGATGACCTCTTCGTCGGAATCCACCGGACTCACGAAGGTGCTGCTCTGCATCAGGGGGGGAACGACGGGTGACCAGTCGGCACGCCGGCGGATGGCGCCGTGAACGGCGGTGGTGGAGAGCCCGAGCCGGCGGGGCGTCATGCGATGGTGAGGGGGAGGTAGACCTCTCCCTCCGAGCGAACCAGCCTCCGTACCAGCAGCTCCTGCATGGCCGCGCAGCCTCTGGACTCGATCCAACCGAGCACCCGCGCCAGCTCGCTGGAGCTGAGCGCGCCGCGATCGCAGATGCACCCGAACGCATCGCGGGCGTCGGCGGAGGCCCAGCCGACGAGCTCCGGCATGGCATCGCCGCCCGCGGAGACGGCCACAACGGCAAGGCCGTGATGAATGAGCACCTGCTCGATGGCCTCGTGCTGGTCTTCCCTCAACCCCACGAGCACCAGGACGCAGCCGCCGCGGTCGGTGTCGGTGAGGAGGAGCTTGGCCACTACCTCGTCGGCGCAGCTGAAGTCGAGCAGCTCGATATCCGAGAAGTCGAGCAGGGCTGTGACACAGTCCGATTCGGCGAGTGCCGCCTCGATGCGGTTGCGCACCGCCGCACCGGTGGGCCGGGTGATGAGATTGCGGTACGGAGTCGCGGCGGTCTCCCTGAGGAGATTGCCGAGTCGGATCGTCTCGATCATCGCGGCGCCGCGTCGGGCGCCGGAATGGAGATCTGCACCTGGGCTCCCGGGAAGAACGGTAGGTGTTCGCTCAAGGGTACGTCCTCGTCCCAGACCGGCACGATCGAGAGCCGAGCGGTTCCGCTGCGGATGGAGATCTTACCCTCCCATTTGTCGAGGAATGGCTTGATCTGCTTGAATCCCTGGCCCCGGCCCGGGTCGCGAAAGCGGCTGACGTTCTGAATGAGCGCGGCCTCGAGCGCGGCACCGTCGCCCCAGCGCTCACCAAACCGTTTGGCATGCGTGCTCTCGAGGGAACGGCGGAAGCCGATGCCGGCGTCGCTGACCGCGATGACCGCGACACGACGGCCCAGGCGGCGCCGAAAGGTATACGTCTGCGCGGCAACCCACCCACCGGTGCCGGCATGCTCCACAATATTCTGACATGCCTCCGAAAGCGCCATACTGAATCGGCCCGTCGCCGTGCGCTCGAGTCCCAGCTCGGCGCGAAGGATGCGCGCGGCCGTCTCGGAGATCCGGTTGACAGCTTCGTGCACGTCTTCCATGGCGCGCACCGGCGTTACGTCGAGCAGTGAATCGGACGAGCCCAGCGCCGACGCCTTGGGCACCTTTCCGTGCAGCTCGAAGAGGTCGGGGGCATGACGGAAAAAGCCGATACGCGACCAGTACGACTTGACCTCGGCGCTGGCCGGCACCGTGAAGAGTGGGCGCTCGAGTCCCGCCTCGGCCAGCGCCTGTCCGGCCGTCAGCATGCCGATGAGGCCGTACGGCGAGGCCCACTGAGCTCCCCTGGCGTCGAACAGCAGCTTCTCTTCCGGAGGCCAGGTGTCGAAGCCGGCCGCGAATTGCTCGAACGACCTGTCGTCAAGATGCGCAGGGACCTCGATGACCCGCGTCACGGAACCAGCAGCTCGCCGCGGAGGTGTCTGGCGAGCCCTCCCGCGCCGCGGAGCGAGGCATTCCGGCCGGCCATGGCGGTCGCGTGGCGGAGCGAGGTCTCGATATCGTCGCCCGCGATGAGCCGCGCAAAGGCCGCTGCTCCGAACACGTCTCCGCATCCGGTGGGGTCGAGCGCGTCGACGGCCGGGGCCGGGATGAGCGCGGTGCGTGCGGCCGTCGAATCGGCCGGCACGCCTTCGGGCCGGAACAGGCCGTCGAACCCGGGTGCCGCGACGTACGCCGCCCCTCTCGCGCCAAGCGTCACCACGAGCATGTCGACCCCCGCGCTGAGCGCCTGGGCCGAGAGAGAGAGCGGATCGGGGCTGAGCTGGCGCATTTCGTCCTCGTTGAGCTGAACCAGGTCGAAGCATCCGAACCAGGCCGAGGCGTCGGGCAGCGGCTGCAGCACGCGTATGCCATCCTGCTGCATCCCCAGAAAGAGGCTGTGGAGATCGGCGTAGATCGGGCCGCGGAATCCCTGGCGCAGGGCCTGCGCCGTGCCGAGACAGAGCTCGAACCCCGAGATGAAATTCAGGTAGATGGCGTCGAGATCGTTCACCATAGGTCCAAGCTCCGGCCAGGTCCAGCCGGGAACGCCGCCCGACATCCGCTCGCACCGACGCTCATTGGAGTTGTAGTGCAGCACCACGCGATTGTTCGGCGCGGACACCTCGATGCACCGGCCGCCGGGCGTGAGCCGCTCGAGGCGGCGAAGGAGTTCCTGCGCCTGAGGCGCCAGATCGAGCCCCACCTTGATGAGCGGAACGATTTCCCAGCCGGCCGGAAGACTCGCATCGAGCCCGCCGAGCGCATAGGCGATACCGCCCCATTCCTCGATGGGCGGCGCGAGAGGGTCCCGGCCGTAGATGAGGTCCCAGACGAGCGACC
>JBBRGF010000036.1:0-22389 GCA_038240975.1 Gemmatimonadales bacterium | reverse complement strand
CGCCTTGCCCGCACGAATGGGGAAGCCGTGAAAGACGAGGAGATCGACGCCCGCTTCCTTGAGGGCGGCGAGGACGCGTGCCGCCTGTCCGGCTCGATGGGGAACGGTGGGATAGCAGTAGCTGACCTTGCGGACGCGATCGGCCATGGGTTCCTCCTCGCAGGGTGGTGTATCCCTTTGGTTATAGTGCCGGCAACACTAAGCTCTTGCACCGACCATGACCAGACCCCGAAGTCCCACCGCCGCCGTTCTCGGACGCATCGGCCTGCCCGAGCCGGTGCGCGCGCTGGCCGGCCGCCGCTGGGATGCCATCGTCGTCGGCGCGGGTCACAACGGGCTTACCTGCGCGGCCTATCTCGCTCGGGCCGGACAGCGGGTGCTCGTCCTCGAGTCGCGTGAGGTCGTGGGCGGCGCGTGCACGCTCGAGGAGCCGTGGCCAGGAGTGCGGATGTCGCCGTGCGCCTATGTCGTCGGCCTGCTTCACCCGCTGGTGATGCGGGAGCTCGATCTGCCGGGACATGGGTTCCGATGGACCCCGGCGGCCGGCGGGATGTTCGTGCCGTTCGAGGACGGGAGCAGCATTCAGCTCTGGAACGACGACGAGCGATGCGAGGACGAGATCCGCCGGTTCGCGCCCGCCGACCTGAGCGGATGGCGCGCGATGCAGGCCGTGAAGCGGCGGCTGCGCGATGTGCTCCGGCCCGACAGCGCCGACGATGTGTGGATCGGCCCCTCGCCGACTCGCGAGGCGCTCTCCGACCGGCTCCGAGGCGACAACGAAGCGGAGGCGCTGCTCTTCGAGTGGTCGATGGTGGAGCTGGTCGAGCGATACATGTCGGACGAGCGCATGCACCTCGCCTACCTCGGACAGGGAGTGATCGGAACCAACGCGAGCCCGCACGACCCGGGGACCGCATCGATCTATTTCCACCACGCGTCGGGCCGCATGGACGGGATGGCGGGCACCTGGGGCTACGTGCAAGGCGGCATGGGCATGGTGTCGTTCATCTTGTGCGACATCGCGCGCGAGGCCGGCGCCGTGGTGGCCGCGGGCGTCCCGGTTGCACGGATCATTCCCGGCGACGGCGTGGAGCTGGAGTCGGGAGAGCGGATCCGCTCGCCTCGCGTGATCTCCAACGCCGACCCGAGGGTGGCGCTGCGACTGCTCCACGGCTCAGCGGACGCCGCCTGGGCCGCCCGGGTGAGGGAGATCCCGGTCGAAGGGGTGACGGCCAAGGTGAACGTGGCGCTCGCCGAGCTGCCGAACTTCACTGCCCGTCCGGGAACGATGGAGCCGCACCATACGGGGCAGGTGAACACTCCGCTCTCGAAGGACGAGTGGCGGCGGCACCATCGCGCCGCAAATGAGGGGGCGCTGCCGCCACGGACGTGGAACGAGCTGTACCTGCAGACGGTGTTCGATACCAGCGTGGCACCTCCGGGGACGCACACGATGAGTGTCTTCGCGCAGTACGTGCCGAACCGGTTCAGCGAGGGGACCTGGGAGACCCGGCGCATGGAGGTGGGACAGGTGGTGGTCGATTCGATCGCGCGGTTCTGCAGCAATCTGCCGAAGGCGATCGTCGCGATGGAGGTGCTGGGGCCGCCTGACATCGAGCGGCGGGTGGGGCTCACCGGCGGGCAGATCTTTCAAGGGGAGATTCTGCCGGAGTACATGTGGGACCGGCGGCTGGCGGCGCGAACGCCCATGGAAGGGGTATATCTGTGCGGCGCAGGGACGCATCCGGGCGGGAGCGTGATCGGGATCAACGGGCGCAACGCGGCGATGGAAGTGCTGCGAGATGCGCGCGGCGCGGGGGTGTGAAGGGCATCGTCACCCTGGATCGTTCGCTCCGGGGCAGGGACCAGCTCGCTTCGGGCGCTGCAGTGGCGTGCGCCCGGGACGGGAAGTGGGAATAACTACCTGCCCACTGACGCGCCCTCGCGACCGGTCCCTGCCCTGCGCGCGGCCGGCGCTCCCGATCTCGGTCGCGAGGGGAGTGCCGCTCCCGCACGCTAGCACGAATACCCGCCCGCGAAAGAACGATCGGAGCCCCCATCGGCGTCAGTTCCAGCCGCGCAGAGCCCGTACGAAGTCGTGCAGCACCAGAAACTTCTCGTACAGGATCACGCCCTTCCGCTTCCGGCCGAACTCCGCGAACAGCTCCCGCAATCGGCCGCGGCGCGTGATATAGAACCGGAATGTCTCGGCGAAATCTTCCTGCGGATGCTTCGCCGCGTAGGCGCTCACGAAATCTCGCGGGGCAATCGCCACGCTGCGGCGCTGGAAGTAGACCCAGCTATTGTCCATGCCGCGATAGGCCTTGTCCACCTCGCCGAAGGCGTGGCTGAAGCGGCGCATCCGGGTCCAGTCCCAATGGTGATAGAGAAAGCTGTGCCCCAGCTCGTGGGTGATCAGGCCGACCAGCATCGTCCACGGAATCTCGTCGCGACTGCGCCTCCCGACGACGTAGCGCTGCTCGATCTCTACGATTTTGGGGTACAGCGGGTCCACCCCCGAAATCCCCGGCCGGAGCAGCACCCGGTATCCCCAATCCCGCACCCGCGACACGAGCAGCAGCCGGCGCACGCGTGTGAGCGCGCGGGGAATCAGATCGCGGCCGGTGGCGTCCTGCCCGCACCACGGACAGTAGTTCATCCAGTCGTCGACCCCTCGGCCGCAGCGGGGGCAATCGCCCTCGAACTCGTCCTCATCGCTCCACGACTGTTTGCGCCCGCACCAGGGGCAGTTGCTCATCGGGTACTGCACGCCGCCGCCGCACCCCCAGTCGCAGCGGGCATCCATCCGGAACCCCCGCGGCGCCTTGAGCGGCTTCTCGGACGAGTACCCCTCTTCCCGGATGTCTACACCGCACCACGGGCACCAGGAGAACTTGTCCGACACCATCCAGCCGCAGTTGTAGCACTCCGCGCCGGTCAGGTGCTCGGTATCGCGCCATTGCTGCGCGCGCGAGCAGTTGGGGCAGTGCGGCCAGTAGCGCTGCAGCTCCCGGCCGCAGATGCATCGCAGCTCGGTGGCCGGCGCGCGGCGCCTACTCGTTGCCAATGCGGCCCACCGCCTCGTCCACCAGCCGCTGAATGAACTTGTAGTAGTTCATGCCCGCCTTATTGGCCGCGTTGGCCATGTCGTGCCCGTAACTGATGAATGGATTGGCGTTGGCCTCCAAGAACCAGACCTCGCCGTCGGGGGCGACACGAACGTCGACCCTTGCGTAGTCACGAAGCCAGAGCGCGCGGAACGCCCGGCGGCACACCTCGTCGATTCGCTCCCGCACTGCCGCTGCGAGCGGGCGCGCGAAGACATTCCGGATTCCCTTGCGCTCACGGTAGTCTTCGTCCCACTTGGCCGACTGCGTGGCGATCCGCTCCTCGGGCTTGGTCTTTCGCTTGTCGAACACCATCTCGGTGATCGGCAGGACGTCGAGCTCGTCGCCGTTGCCGACCATGCTCACATACAGCTCGCGTCCGCCGACGAACTCTTCGGCGATGGCCGGCTGCCTGAATCGAACGTGCACCATCGCCACCCGCTCGTCGAGCGCGGCCTGATCCTGCACCACCGAGGCCTGGGCGATCCCGGCAGACGCGTCGGACTGGAGCGGCTTGACGATGAGAGGAAAGCGCAGGTCGGGTACTCCGTTCACCTTTTCGCCCGGCCGGTACGTGACGAAGCCGGGCACCCGGATGCCGTGGAAGGCGAGGATCTTCTTGCTCATCGCCTTGTTGCGAGATACCAGCAGTGCCAGGGGCGGCGAGCCGGTATACCGGTATCCCTCCGCTTCGAGCATCCCGGGGACCAGGTACTCGAGGGTCGGATCGCCGTGAAAGGCCTCGACAGCGTTGAAGACGAGGTCGGGCCGGAGCTCGTCGAGAGAGGCGACGAGGTAGTCGACGTCGTTCCGGACACCGAGGAGGTAGACCTCGTGGCCGCGCCGGCGGAGGGCGTCGGCGATCTGGTACTCCATCTCGGGCTCATTGTGTTTCCACGCCGCGACTTCGGTGGTCATCTGCCGCTCGTGGTCGGGATGATCCCACCCGTCGTAGGGCGTATCGAACACTACCGCAATGCGCATGATGACCCTGGAGGCGAGGCGACGGGAAACTTCGCAGCGTCAGGGAGAGACCGGGAGGGGAGGCTCGACGGAATGCCTCTGGTGCGAAGGGAGCGAAGCCTACAGATTGCACCGTCCCCGAATCACGATTGTCACGCGACCGCCCACCGTTCCCCGGAGGTGACCTTGGAGTTCACGGCCCGGGAATCCCGGCTCAAGGAGGAATTCGCCGATCTCTACCCCCCGCTGGTTCCGGGGATCTGGGAGACCGCCGCGGAGATGGGAGCCAAAGTGCTTCTTTGGCAGGTCCAGCAGCAGGGGACGGATGCGCTCAACAGCCGGATCCTCGACGGAAGGCACTTCGAGTTTCGCGGCGGATGGTATCGCGGGGGCGAAACGGAGCTCCGCACCCGGGCCAACGACCCCGCGTTCAACGGACCGTAGGGCGCTGCGGTATCCGGCCGCAGGCGTGGCGACCCGCGATCTTCGATCTCATTAAATTCCCACCCCATGACATCAATACCCGAGCGATTCGCGGCCGGCCCCCGCGCCGGTGCCGGCGTGCCCTCCGCCGCCGTGATCGAAGAAGAGAGCGGCCTGGTTGGCGAGCTGATGTCCGAGCTCAACCAGGTGATCGTCGGCCAGCGCATGATGCTCGAGCGGATGATCATCGGCCTCCTCGCCGACGGGCACGTGCTGCTGGAGGGTGTGCCCGGCCTGGCCAAGACCCTGGCGGTACGCACCCTCGCGGGCACCATCGATGCGGGCTTCCATCGCATCCAGTTCACGCCCGACCTCCTGCCGGCCGACCTCCTCGGTACCATGATCTACAACCAGCGGAGCGGCGACTTCACGGTGCAGAAGGGGCCGATCTTCACCAATCTTCTCCTGGCCGACGAGATCAACCGCGCCCCCGCCAAGGTGCAGAGCGCCCTGCTCGAGGCGATGCAGGAGAAGCAGGTGACGATCGGGGGACAGACCTTTCCTCTTCCCGAGCTCTTTCTCGTGCTCGCCACGCAGAACCCGATCGAGCACGAGGGCACCTACCCGCTGCCCGAGGCACAGGTCGACCGCTTTCTCTTTAAGCTCGTGGTCACCTATCCCGACCGGCAGGATGAGCGCGAAATACTCGACCGGATGACGGCGGGCCCGGAACCGGTGGCGCGCCGGGTCATGGACCCACGGCGGATTCTCGAGGCGCGCCGGCTGACCCAAACCATCTACGCCGACGGGCGGATCATGGAGTATGTGCTCGACCTGGTGGGCGCGACACGCAAGCCGGCCGAGGCCGGGCTGGCCGACCTGGCGCCGCTCATCGAGTTCGGTGCCTCGCCGCGGGCGGCGATCTTCCTCATTCGCGCGGCCAAGGCGCACGCCTTCATCCGCGGACGCGCCTATGTGACGCCCGACGACGTCAAGGCGCTCGCCTTCGACGTCCTGCGCCACCGCGTCATTCTCACCTACCGTGCCGACGCGGAGGGCGTAGGGCCCGACGCGCTGCTGACCCGGATCTTCGAGGCTGTGCCGGTGCCATGACGCCCGAGGAAGTCACGCGGGAGGTGCGGCGCATCGAGATCACCACGCGGCACCTTGTGCGGGACATCGTGGCGGGCGAGTACTCGAGCGCGTTCAGGGGACGCGGGGTGGAGTTCGCCGAGGTGCGGGAGTATCAGCCTGGCGACGACGTGCGCACCATCGACTGGAACGTCACCGCCCGGCTCGGCTCGGCCTACGTCAAGCGGTATCTCGAGGAGCGCGAGCTCTCGGTGATGTTCGTGGTGGACGTGAGCGCGTCGGGCATCTTCGGCTCGCTTCGCCGCACCAAGAGCGACCTCGCGGTCGAGCTGTGCGCCGTGCTCGCCCTTGCTGCCGCGCGCAACAACGATCGGGTCGGATCAATCCTCTTCACCAACCGGGTCGAGCGGCATCTCGGGCCCGCCAAGGGCCGCCGACACACGCTTCGGGTCATCAGCGAACTGCTGGCCTTCGAGCCCGCCGGCCGCGGCACCGATGTGGGCGCCGCCCTGGCCGAGCTGGAGCCGTCGCTCCGCCACCGCGCGGTGATCTTCATCCTCTCAGATTTTCTCGCCCCCGACTTCGGCACCACCATCGCCCGTCTCGCGCGCCGCCACGACGTGGTGGCGCTGCATCTCGTTGATCCCCGGGAGCGCACGCTGCCCGACACCGGCATCGTGACCCTGTGGGATCCGGAGAGCGGCGAGTGGCGCCGCGTCGATACGAGCGACAGTGGGGTGCGGGAATATTTCCATCGCCGTGCGGACGAGTTCGACAGCGCGCTCGAGCGGCGTCTGAGGGAGCGCGGCGTCGACCTTCTCCGGCTGGAAACGGGGCGGTCGTACGCGGAGCCGTTGCTCACGTTCTTCAGGCGGAGGGAGAAGGCGCTGTGGCGATGACCGTTCTCGGGAGCTCACCACGGAAGCACGGAAGACACGGTTTGTCGTTCGTCTCCGTGTTTTTCGTGCTTCCATGGTTGTGCCTAGGGTGGAGCGTGGACCCGGCGATCGCACAGGGCGGAGTCCAGGAGCAGCGATGGGAGGTCCACGCCGACAGCGGCCGCGTGACGGTCGGCGACCCAGTGACCGTCCATTTTCGCCTCCGGCTCGACGAGCGCGACCTGCTCTTCGATACCCTCCCGAAGCCCGTGGACTCCCTCGACGGCGTCAGGATCGTTTCGGTCGACAAGCTCCAGCGACAAGCCAATCGCGAGTTCGTCGGCAAGGCGACGCTGGCATTCTACCGGACGGGCCCGCAGCCGGTGCCGGTGTTCGGTCTCCCGTTCATGCGCGCGGTCAAGGGCATCTCCAAGGGGACGGTTCGAAGCGATACGCTCTCGATCGAGGTTGAGCCGGTACTCGCAGCGGGGAACCCCGCGCTCAGGGACATCCGGGAGCTGAAGCCCTCTCGACTGCCTCGCTTCCTGATCGGCGTCGTGGCCCTGGCGGCGCTGGCGCTCCTGCTTGCGTGGCGCCGGCGCCGGACGACCGCCGAGACCCCGCCGGCGGCGGCCACAGCAGAGGCCGTCGCGGTTCCGCCTCTGCCTGATCCGTACGAGGTCGCCCTTGCCCGGCTCGGAGAGATCGAGCGCGAAGAATGGTCGAGCAAAGGTGACGTGGCGCGCCACTACGAGTCGGTGACGGACGTGCTTCGCGACTATCTCCACTTCGCCGAGGAGGTCCCGGCCCGCGAGCGCACTACCGCCGAGCTGTTCTGGTCGCTCCCGCCCCGGCTGCTCGACGACGGTCTCCGCCGCCAGTATACGGCGGTCTTCGAGGACGCCGATCTCGTGAAGTTCGCCCGGTGGAGGCCCGACGCGCCCGCCGCCACCACCTTTCTGCACGATGCACGCAGCCTGCTGGCCCGGTGGCACTCGACCGCCGGTCGCCCCGAGGAGGAGACGGCCGATGCGGTTCGCTGATCCCGTATTCCTCTTCCTGCTGCTCGTTCCCGCGGCTCGCGGGTGGTGGCTCTGGCGCCGCCGTCGCCGGCCACCCCCCGAGCGGATCGCCTTTCCGGGGTTGGTCTTTCTGACGGGCGCGCCGGGCGGCCGGGCGACCCGCTGGCATGCCGTCCCGACTGTCCTGCGGCTCACGGGGCTCGCGCTCCTGATCGCGGCGCTGGCACGCCCGCAGGTGCCGCACGAGGTCCGCCAGATCAACAGCAAGGCGCGGAATATCATGGTGGCGCTCGACATCTCCAGCAGCATGAAGGCCGGCGACTTCAAGCCCGGCAATCGCCTGATGGTGGCGCGCAAAGTTCTGGCGGATTTTGTCCGCGAGCGCGACGGCGATCTCCTCGGCCTCGTGATTTTCGCCGGCCGGGCTTTCCTGCAGGCGCCGCTCACGCCCGACGCCGATCTCCTCCAGCGCATGCTCGGCCGCATCGACATCGGCATGCTGCCCGACGGTACCGCGATCGGGACGGCGCTCGCCATGTGCCTCTCGCAGCTCAAGGATCTGCCGTCCAAGGCGAGCGTGATCGTTCTGATCACCGACGGCGCGAACAACACCGGCCAGCCCACTCCCTTCGTCGCGGCCGAAGCGGCGAGAGCGATCGGCGTGCGGATCCATACCATCGGCGTGAGCGCCGCCGACACTTCGGGGCTCGATAAGCGATTCATCTGGCGGGAGGGCAGGACTCCTGACCGCCTGACCAGCTCCGACGAGCAGGTGCTCAAGCGCATCGCCGGCCGGAGCGGCGGCGAGTATTTCCGCGCCACCGACCCGGAGGCGCTCGAGAAGATCCTCACGCGGATCGACCCGCTGGAGCGGCGTGAGGTCCGCATCAGCGAAACGCGGGACTACCGCGAGCTGTATCCGTGGCTTCTCATTCCCGGGCTGGCTCTACTGCTCGCTGAGGCGGTGCTCGGCGCCACTCGCCTCCGGTCGCTCCCGTGAGGCCAATGTGAGCTTCGGAACGCCGGCGGCACTGGTGCTGCTGCTCTTGGTGCCGTTTGCGGCATGGATTGCCGTGCACCGCGTCCGTAGGCATCGCGAGTCGCTTCGCGCCTTTGGCGACCCCGCGCTGCTCGCCCGCGGCTCGTCGCTCCCCGACGAGCGCCATGTGACGCTCCGGGCGGCTCTACCGGTGGCGGCACTGGCTCTCGGCCTCCTCGCGCTCGCGCGGCCGCAGTTCGGCAGCCGCCGCGCCGACATGGTTCACGCCGGGCGCGACGTGCTCGTGTTGCTCGATCTCTCCCGCTCGATGACGGTCACCGACCTTCCTCCAACCCGCCTCGCCGTCGCCAAGCGCGCGGCCTGGGAGACGGTGTCGGCGGCGCCCGGCGACCGCGTGGGGCTCGAGGTGTTCGGCGGCAGCGCATTTCTCCAGCTGCCGCTCACCTCCGATCAGGCCGCGTTTCGGCTCTTTCTGGACGCGGCGAGCACCGACGACCTCGGCGACCCGGCCACCGATCTTGGCGGGGCGCTGTCGACCGCGGCCCGCATCTTCGAGCACGAGGGTGAGCGTGGCCACCGTGCGGTGTTGATCGTTTCCGACGGTGAGAGTGGGGAAGGGGGAATGGACGACGCGTTCGCGCAACTCCGGAAGGAGAACGTTCCGGTGTTCGCGCTCGGCATCGGCACCGCGCAGGGCGGGCCGATTCCGGCCGACTCCACCGAGCTGCCTGACAAGTTCCATCGCGACCACATCGGCAGGGTCGCGATCTCGAGAATGGAAGAAGCGGAGATGCGCCGCGCGGCCGACGCGACCGGCGGAGCGTTCGCGCGCTGGGACAATCGTGAGGAGCGGGGCCGCCTCGCCGAGTCGTTGCGGCGCCTCGAGGCGGGCGCGCTATCCGGGAGCAAGTCACCCGAGCGGGCCGACCGCTTTCAGTGGCCGCTGGCGCTCGCCGTGTCGATCCTCCTTGCCGAGCTGGCGCTCGCGAGGGGGCGGCGCCGGGGCCTGGCGGCCGTGGTCGCCGTCGTTGTGGCGCTGCTGCCGGGATGCGGCGGTGGAACCCTACAGACCTGGACCGGAGAGCGCCGCTACGCCGCCGGCGACTTCGCCGCCGCCTCGGCGGCGTTCGAGAAGGCGCTCCACGCCGACACCACCGCACGGCACGCATTCAGCGCCGGCAATGCACTCTACCGAATGCGCCACTACGAAGACGCTGCAAACCGGTATCGGCTGGCTGCCGCGGAGGTGGGCGAGATGAAGCAGCGCGGCTCGTTCAATCTCGGGAACGCGCTTGTCCGCGCCGCCGAGAACGCGCCTGAAAGGCCCGCGCTGCTCTACGCCGCGGTCCGTGCATACGAGGAGGCGCTGAGGCTCGACCCCGCTGACGCCGACGCGAAGTGGAATCTGGAGCTGGCCCTTCGCCGCCTCCGTGACGATCGCAGGTCGGGCGGGTCGCCGGGCCGGACGCGCCAGGCCGACTTCGGGCGAGGCGACATGAACTCGGAAGGCTACGAGGGAAATCCCGATGCGGCCGTCGGTGCGATGGCCGGCGGCGGATTTGGATCGGCCGAGGGCGAGTCGGCCCAGGAGCTGGACGTCGAGCAGGCTCGGCATCTGCTGGAGGCGGTGCAGCGGGAGCAGCTCCAGACGCACGAGGGCAAGCGGTCGAAAGAGGCGCGGAGGGGCGAGCGGGATTGGTAAGGACCCTCTTGCCATCTCACCCCCAAACCGATACACTGTCTCTACAACCGAAGCTCGTGGTCATTTGCGGCCTATTGCTGCCACGTTAAACAAATGCTAAAAAGCCTCGCGTCCCGAGTGTCTTTTTGGCACCGGGCGCTTTTCGTTTTGGGGTTCTCACATGCCGACCACTCTCGACTTCCCGCGCGACGCAGCGACCCGAACCATTCCCGCGGGGCCGCGCCCGCTTCCGCAGGCGTGCAAGCTGTGCGGCACTGCATATCCCGCCTCGGCCTCGGCAACCTGCGAGGAGTGTCTCGGTCCGCTCGAGCCGGTCTACCCCGCGCATCGCCCGCTTCCCGACGCCGCGACGATCGCGTCGCGAGCACCTTCGCTCTGGCGTTACCGCGAGTGGCTTCCGTTCGAAGGCGAGCCGGTGGTCTCGCTCGACAGCGGATTCACGCCGCTGGTCGCATCGCCCGTGCTCGCCCGGAGGCTCGGTGTCGCCCGCGTGTGGGTCAAGAACGACGCCGTCTCGCACCCGTCGCTCTCCTTCAAGGACCGCGTCGTTGCCACCGGCCTCAACGCCGCGATCGGGCTTGGATGCGACACTGTCGGCTGTGCGTCGACCGGCAACCTCGCCAATGCCGTCGCCGCCCAGGCCGCGCGGGCCGGCATTCCCGCCTGGATCTTCATTCCCCACGACCTCGAGGTCGGCAAAGTCATTGGCACTGCGGTCTACGGATCGAGACTCGTCCGCGTCCGCGGCAACTACGACGATGTCAACCGTCTCTGCTCGCAGGCAGCCGATCGATACGGGTGGGGGCTCGTGAACATCAATCTTCGCGGCTATTACGGCGAAGGCTCGAAGACGATGGCCTTCGAGATCGCCGAGCAGCTCGGTTGGCGCCTTCCTACGGCGGTCGTCGCGCCGATGGCGGGCGGCTCCCTGCTCACCAAGCTGGAAAAAGGGTTCCGCGAGTTCGCCGGTGCGGGGCTGGTGTCGGGCGCAGCGCCACGGCTCTACGGCGCGCAGGCCGCTGGTTGCTCGCCCATCGTCAATCTCGTCGAGCGCGGTGGTGACACGATTGATCCGGTGGTTCCCGCCACGATCGCGCGCTCGATCGCTATCGGCAATCCCGCCGACGGACGCTTCGCCGCCAGCGCCATCCGCGGCAGCGGCGGCTGGGCGGCGGCCGTCTCCGACGACGCCCTCATCGCCGGCATTCGCCTTCTCGCCGAGTCTACGGGAGTGTTTGCGGAAACCGCCGGCGGCACAACCGTGGCGGCGGCGCTGGCGCTGGCGGCGTCGGGCCGCTTCAATCCTGACGACGAGGTCGTCCTCTGCATCACCGGCAATGGACTCAAGACCGTCGAGGCGCTGCAGGGCTCTTTGCCCGACGCACCGCTCATCGCCCCACGCATTCGCGAACTGGAGGCCCTCCATGGCCGTGACGTTTAGTCTTCCCACCGTCCTCGCCCGACTGGCCGACGGGCAAACCACGATCCAGGCCGCCGGCGGCACTCTCGGCGACGTCGTCGCCGACATCGCAGGCCGGTTTCCAAGGCTGGCACCGCGGCTTCGGGACGCGGCTGGAGGGCCGTACCCCTTCGTGACGTATTATCTCAACGACGAGGATATACGTTTCCAGAGTGGCTTCGCCACGCCGGTAAACGAGGGAGACGAGATCACGATCGTGGCGGCGATCGCTGGGGGTTGACCCATGAAGGCCAGTGACATTCGCCGCGGTCACGTCCTGATGATCGACGGCAATCCCTGCCGCGTCATGGATTTTCAGCACCGTACGCCGGGCAACCTGCGCGCATTCGTTCAGGTCCGCCTCAGAAACCTCACCAGCGGAAACACCTTCGACACGCGATTGAGCGCCACCGAATTCGTGGAGGACGCGCGGCTCGACACGAGAGATCTTCAGGTGATGTACCGTGACGCCAACGGCGTTCACGTCATGGATTCGCAGACCTACGATCAGTACACGCTCGACGACGAGATCGTGGGCGATCAGGGCCCGTGGCTCGATTCGGGCCTCGCATTTCAAGCCGAGTGGCTGAACGGCCGCCCCATCGCCATTCTGCTTCCCGCCACCGCCGAGCTCGAAGTGGTCGAGACGGCTCCCACCATGAAGACCGCGACGAAGACCGCCAGCACCAAGCCCGCACGTCTGAGCAACGGCGTCACGATTCAGGTGCCGGAGTTCATCAACGAGGGCGAGCGTGTGCGCGTCAATCCCCGCGAAGGCGTCTACCTCGAACGAGCCAAGTAGCAACAACGCACCAAGGTCACGGCTGAAACCGGGTTTCGGCGCGCTCGTCGTGAAAAGAGGAGGTCCTGGGCCGGGCCTCCTCCCACCGACACGACCCCACTCAGGAGGACCGCCGATGACCGTGATGGAGACGTATGCCCCGGGGACATTCTGCTGGGCCGACCTTGGCACCCCCGACTCCGCCGCCGCGAAGCGTTTCTACACCAGCCTCTTCGGATGGGCCTTCGACGACCGCCCGATCGGGTCTGACGCCGCCTACACGATGTTCAACGTCGATGGGAAGGCGGTCGCCGCCCTTTATCAGGAGCCGATCCGCGAGGGAACACCGCCGCACTGGCTGTCCTACATCTCTGTCGACTCCGCCGACCATACCGTGGCCGTGGCGCGAGACCTGGGCGGAGCCATCATCGACGATGCATTCGACGTCTTCGACGTGGGCCGCATGGCGGTCATCCAGGATCCGACCGGTGGAGTCGTCGCACTGTGGGAGCCGAAGCGGCACATCGGCGCCGCTGTCGTCGGCGAGGTGAACACCATCTGCTGGAACGAGCTGGCCACCACGGATACGTCGGCCGCCGGACGGTTCTTTCAGGACCTGCTGGGTTGGGGGGCCGAGACCCAGCAGCTCGGCACGGTCGCGTACACGCTCTTCAAGCGCGGCGACGCCTCCGCGGCCGGGATGATGCAGATCGGCGCCGACTGGGCGCCGGTACCTCCCCACTGGCTCGTCTACTTCGCCGTAGATGACTGCGACACGAGCGCGGCCCGGGCGAAATCGCTGGGCGCCACGGTGAGGGTGCCGCCCTCCGACATCGGCGGTATCGGCCGCTTCGCCGTGATCGAAGACCCGCACGGTGCCGCATTCGCGATCATCCGGCTCGCCGACGGGTAGATCGCCTGCGGGGTCTGCTATCTTTGGTGTCATGGACGCCATCGAAGCCATTCAGCGGCGGACCTCGGTCCGCCGTTTTCGACCCGACAGCGTGCCACGGGAGACGATCGAGCGCCTTCTCGACGCCGCGGTCCGCGCACCCAACCACAAGCTCACCGAGCCCTGGCGGTTCGCCGTCCTAACCGGCGGGGCGGTGGCACGTTTCGCCGAGATCCGTGCTCGCCACCGCCTTCAGCGCTATGCCGATCCGACGTCGCCCGAGGCTGTCGCGGCAGCCGACAAAATGAGGCGCGAGACGGTCGAGACACCTGCGATTGTCGTAGTCATGTGCGCCGTGAGCCAGGACGAGATAACCCGGGAAGAGGACTATGCCGCCTCGATGATGGCTATCGCGAACCTCATGATCGCCGCCGAATCGCTCGGGCTCGGCACTTATCTGAGGACCGGCGGCATCATGAAAGAGCCGGACGTGACGGCAATGGTTGACCTGGATCACGGACTTCGGATAGCCGGTATACTTATGCTGGGGTATCCGAGGGATAGCGAAACAGCCAAGAGACGCCGTCCCGCCGGCGAACTGACCCGTTGGATAACTGAGTGATGGGCAGTCTCTCACTTGCCAGGAGTCGAACAGTGAAAACGCAATACCATGTGCCCCTTATCGTTGGGGCCCTGTTTCTGGGTGCTTTCACCCAGTTGACCGCTCAGGAGCCGGCTCCGGCCCCGGCCGCCCCTCAGGGTTCCGATACCGTTCAAGGCTACGCTCCGCCCTCGCAGGCTGCGCCCGCTGCGCCTGCCCCAGCACCCTCAGGCGCAGCGGCGGCCGCTCGCGCCGTGCCGCCTCCTCAGACAGTAGCGCAGGCCCTCGGCTTCATCGACATCATTCCGGTCCGCAGTCCCGACCGCATCCAGCGGCAGCTCGATATCGCAAAGACCAACTTGCGCGAGGCCGACGCCAACGTGGCCGCCGCTACCGAGGCCAAGACGCGTACGAAGGGGATGATCGAGGTCAAGAAGCAGGAAATCTCGACGATCGATGCCCGCATCAAGCTGGCCGACAAATCGAAGCAGGAAACCGACAAGATCACGCTGGAGGCCGAGAAGAAGGTCAACGAGCGCCAGAAGGCGTTTCTCGAGCGGCGGGGAGCGCTCCACGCCACGGAAGTCGATGAGGCCAAGGCAGCCAAGAAGCTGGCCGAAGCCTCCACGAAGGCGCTCGAGCTGGAGCAGCAACTGGCGCAGCGCCGTGCTTCACGCTCGCAGGGGCCCACGGCCGACCCCACGACGGTGCTCAAGCAGGACGAGGTGATCCGCGAGCTGGAGCGCAAGACGCTTGAGGCGCAGCAGCAGCAGGCACAGGCGCAAAAGGACCTCGCCGCCAGGGACGAGGACATCGTAAAGCGCCGCCTCGATCTTTACCAGGCGCAGGCGGCGGCTACGGGCAGCAAATAGCTTACGCCAGCAGAAGGCAACCAAACCCGGCGAGCGAAAGCTCGCCGGGTTTGTCATGTGAGTCCGTGGAAGGTCCGGTTTTTGCTTGGTCTGCGGGGGTCCGGCGGTTATCCCCCTACAAGCTGTGAGGCCTCCATCCAGCGCGACCTGCCTTCTCTGACGGCACGCCGACCGAACCGCTCGCCCAGCCAGGTGTTTCTCGTGACCTTGGCCCTGTGCGGAATGGCAGGCTCTTTCGTGCTCACGCCTCGAGAGAGGATCGACACGCCGACGCTTTCCACGCTCTTCGCACTCAGGGCGATAGCGCTGAGGAAGGCGTCGGACAAGGGGATTTCGACTGTTGACAGTGCGGCACTCGAGCAAAATGTGGTGTCGCGCTACGCGTACCGCCCTCTCGCCCGCTTCCTCGGCGGACGCACCAGGAATGCCGCGATGGCCGACAGGATCGCCCGTGCGATCGTGAAGGAGTCAGGGCGTCTGGAGCTGGCGCCGAGCCTGTTAATGGGGGTGTTGCTGACCGAGAATCCGCGGCTCGAGGCGGAGACGGTGAGCAGCCAGGGGGCAATCGGCCTCATGCAGGTGATGCACTTCCATGCCGGTGAGTTCGACTGTGAGTCGGACGACCTGAGGCAGGTGGAGGCAAACATCTGCCACGGCGCGCACATCTTCCGCAGGTATCTGACCCGCACCGGCAACGTGCAGCGGGCATTGCTTCGCTACAACGGCTGCGTGGCGAGCGTCAACACGCCCAACTGCCACCGCTATCCAGCCAAGGTGATGCGCGCCGCACAGCAGGTGCGCCGGCAGCTTCTGCTTTACCAGGCGTCTCACGTGGACTGAACGGGCGGTGAAGGGTGAACGGCCGTTCACCCTTCACCGTTCATCGCCGTTTAGAGTTCGCCCGTCTGCGGCTCCGCTTGGCTCGTGGTGCCCGGCGCCGATGCGCCGCCGTTGGATTGACGCCGTTCCTGAAAGCGATCCCAGCGGTCGGTCGCACGCTGGCGCATGCCGGTCGCGGCGTCGCGCACCTTGGCCCGTGTCGGCGCCGCCTGTTCGCTCGTGATCAGATAGGTCGTCGCGAGTCCGGCGGCGAAGGTGAGCAGGCTGACGATGCCGTTGGCGCCACTCTCTTCGTGCCCTTCCAGCCGTTGCAGCCGTTCCTCGAGATCTTCCATGATTTTTCCGCCGCGCTCGCGCAGGCGCCCCGCGCCTTCGCGAATGTGCTTGCGCGCGGGCCGGCTTCGCTCCTCCAGGTCCTCGAGACCATCCTCGAAATCCTCGCTGAGCGACGCGAGGCGGTTCCTCAGCGCCTTCCTCGTCCGCTCACCCGCCTGCGGAGCCGCGAGCAACCCTACGCCGAGCCCGACGACCGCTGCCAGAGCGATAGCGCCGGCGATTCCTGCCGTGTGTCCACCGCTCCGCGATTCGATGTCGAACAACTCGTCTCCCTCAGAGCCTTTCTTCATGTATCCTCCGACCTCCGCCTTCTGGACGGGGTGACTGTTCGCGGACAAGGGCTCCGAATCGCTGTATCGGAGCGGGAACGTTCCCCTCACTCTAATCAAATCCAGGGGGGAGCGAAACTTCTTGCATTCCACCACCGCTTCCGGAAAAACGCACCTCGCACCGAGCGATGCCGTCCGCGCCGCAGCCCCGGACTTCCCCCCGATGCCAGCCGGCTGTGCGCGGAGCCCAGCGTCTAACACGCTGGCCTGGAAGGGATTGCCCAAGAGCCCCGGGGAGGGGGAGGGGGCCGGGCAGAGGAGGGGGGAAAAAGAGCACGGAACTGGCACTTGCGGGTGCGACGAGGACCTACACGAGTCCCATTCCCCGCATTCGTTCCTAATCCACAGGAGCCCTCACCGGCTCCCGAATCGGTCGAGCCCGATCATGTATCTCGTCGAGTTGAGACCCGGCAAAGAAGAGCTCTACAGAACCGGCGAAGAGCTCGCGGCCGCCATCCGCACCGGCGACGTGGACACGCATTCCCGCATCTATCATCGCGCCACGTCGAAGTGGATCTCCGTCACGCTGCATCCGCACTACAAGGCGATCGCGGCCGAGCGCGATCCGTCCGCGTCCCCGCCGCTCCCTCCGGGCGAGCATCGTGCGGGCTGGACCTTCTTCAATGCCGCGTCCGAGACGCTCGAAGGCGCGAATCATCCCGACGCCACGTCCCACGCCGAAGAGAGCAAGGGCGACGGGGGTGAGGACGGAAACCAGTGGCGCCGTCCCATCGCGCTCAGCGTGACCGGTCTCCTGCTCATCATGGGAATGCAGCTCGCGTTCTTCGGGCCGCGGCCACCTTGGGCCCGCCAAAAGGCCGCGGGCGACGTGACGCAGACCGAGGTGCTCGCCGCGTCTGTTCCCGGGTCGCCCTCACAGTCGCTCGTGTCGCTTGCGAGCACCGTATGGAGCGATGGCGGCTCGTGGGAGGTCGGCACTGCCGGTGCGAGCGCGGAAGCCGAAACGCCCGCGTCTGCTCCCGCGCCGACTGGCTTGCCGCAGGCGCCCGCGATCCGCATGGCTTCCCTGTCGCAGGTGCTCCCAGGCCTTTCCAAGCCCGCTGCCGCAAAGGACGACGGCTCTCCGCTCGGGACCTTTCTGCGGCGCTGGTCTTCGGCGCACGACGATGCCCGCTCCCGGCTCCAGTCGGGGATGAGAGTGTCGCGGCTCGGCCAGCTCTTCGCACCGTCGCGGCTCGCGCCGGCCGGCGGGGTCACCGAAACGCGCATGGCATTGGCCGGAGCCTCCAACTTCATTAGGGTCTACCGCCAGCAGCGGGAGACCATCGACCGCGAGTACCAGGATTCGTTCGTGGTGATGACGAAGGAGAACAAGCTGTCGTCTTCCGAGATACGGCAGTGGTACGCCAAGGTGACGCCGAAGGAGGTACCCGCGCTCGCGACCCTGGCCGGGACGATTTTCACCGGAATGGACAGCCTCCTCGGCGTGCTCGATGCTCAAGCCGGCGCGTACCGCATCGACAAGGGAACGATTCACTTCGAAGATCGGGGTGCTTCGCAGGCGTACGGCGACCTGCGGGAGCAAATCGGCAAGGCGGTGGATGTTGCACGCGCGTCGGGCGGCGCCGACTCGACCGGTCCGATGACCTACCTGCTCGAGGCGATCGGCACTACGCGTCTTCCGAAGGAGTCCTGAGGGCTGCAGAGCGATCGTTGATCACGTGGTCGCCGAGCAACGCCGCCGGAATTTCGGCCATCGCTCGGTCGGCCAGTGCCCCTTCGCCTCTCGAGCGCAGCACTTCGTAGGCTTCTCCCAGTGACACGCCGGTGCGACGGATCCCATGATGGTCCGTAGCCACGAGGTCAACCAGCCCCGCCGCCGCCATTTCCCAGGCCAGCCCAAGCGATGCCGGCGAGGAGGCGCGGTAGTGCCCTGAAAAGCTTCCCGCGTTGACCTGCAGCAGCGCTCCCATCTCCCGCCATGTGCGCATGACCTCGAGCGGCTCATCGCCCTCGGCGAACCGGTAGCGCTCCGGATGAGCGATCACGATGCCGCGTCCGGCCGCAACCGCCGCCTCGATCACGTCGGTGTGCCGCCCCCGAAGGTCGAATCCGAACTCCACGAGGATCGTGTTCGATCCGGCCAGCCCGACGTCCACACGCGCGGCCACGCGGCGCATCGCCGCGGCGTCGGGCGCCCAGATTTCCTGACCGAGACCAAGTGCCGGTATGCCGGGCTTTCCCTCGATCGCTTCAAGCAGTGTATCGTAGGACCGGCGGTGGCGGGTCAACTCGTGGTCGATGGCGGCATCGTCGGGAAGGTGGGGAACGAGGAGGTGGGGCGTCGTGACCAGGGTGTGCACCCCCTCGCCGTAGAGGGCCGCGAGGCACCTCGTCGATTCTTCGATCGAGGCCGACCCGTCGTCGACATCGGGGACGAGGTGGCTGTGAAGGTCGACCAGGGCCGGGTGGGGGGCGGGCCGGGAATTCATGCTTTTCCTTGAGGCAACGTTCGGGCCAAGAGCGGTCCGAGGAGAGTTTGCAGGTATACTTCGTCAACGCTCAGCCCAGAGGCGCTTTCGGTGGACACCGCCCGCCGCACCCACGGCTTTCGAGAGTCGGTCATCCGGGGGATGAGCCGGCTTGCCCGGGAGCATCGCGCCATCAATTTGGCGCAGGGGTTCCCCAACTTTCCGGCGCCCGACCTCCTCAAAGAGGCGGCGGCGCGAGCGATCCACGACGATATCAATCAATACGCCATCACCTGGGGGGCGCAGCGGCTCCGGGAGGCGCTGGCGCATTACTATGAGCGGTGGTACGGCTTGCTGGCCGATCCGGAGCGGGAGATCACCGTCACCTGCGGCGCCACAGAGGCGATGATCTCGACGCTGCTCGCGGTGGTCGATCCGGGCGACGAGGTGATCGTCTTCGAGCCCTTCTACGAGAATTACGGCCCCGACACCATCCTCGCCGATGCGCGGCCGGTGTTCGTGCCGCTCGAGCCTGGCCAGCCGCTCGATCTCGACCGCCTAGCGGGAGCGTTCTCCCCGCGCACCCGCGCGGTCATCGTGAACACGCCGAGCAATCCGTCGGGACGGGTGCTGACGCGGCCGGAGCTCGAGGCCATCCGCGATCTCTGCGTGAGCCATGGTGCGCTCGCCGTGACCGACGAGATCTACGAGCACATCCGGTTCGAAGGCGAGCACATTCCCATCGCGACCCTCCCCGGCATGCGCGAGCGCACGGTGACGATCAGCGGAGCGTCCAAGACCTATAGTGTCACCGGGTGGCGGGTGGGATGGATCATCGCTCCCGAGCCGCTCACCGACGCTATCCGGAAGGTGCACGATTTCCTCACCGTGGGCGCTCCCGCGCCACTCCAGGAGGGGGTCGCGGCGGCACTGGAGGGCCTCGACCGGTCGTTCTACGAGGCTTTGGCCTCGAGCTACCGGCGCAAGCGCGATCTTCTCCACGGCGCGCTCGTGGATGCGGGCTTTGCGTGCCCGACTCCCGAGGGCGCCTACTACATCCTGGCCGATTTCCGCGCGATGGCCGCCGCGCATCCCGCCGCCGGCCCGCTGGACGACACCGCCTTTGCAGTGTGGCTATCCCGCGAAGTCGGCGTGACGCCGGTGCCCGGCTCGAGCTTCTATCGCGAAGGCGGCGGACAGTCTCTGGTGCGTTTCGTCTTCTGTAAGACGGAAGATATTCTCGCCGAGGCGGCCTCTCGTCTGAGAAGCGGGGAAAGGGGAAGAGGGAAGAGGGAATAGCGTTCTTTTCTCCCTTCTCCCTTCTTTCTTCCCCTTTCCCGCAGTTGTCCCGTGCGACTTATCTGCTCAGCGTCGTCTCCCGCTCCGTGAGTCCCCGAGTCGACCGTAGAACCGGAGTTCCTATGCGTACATTCGTAGCTATGACGGCGGCAATTCCCCTCGGGCTGCTGGTGGCCTGCGGTGGAGCGCCCCGCGTTGAGACCGCCACGTCCGTTCCACACCGCGACCTGACCCTCTCCACCAGTTCCGTGACCGCCTCGCAGGTCGCATCCCGAATCGAGCTCGCGCCTGTGACTGCAACGCGACGGAACAAGCTCTCCCGGCCGGCGCCCGAAGCTCGTTCGGCGCCCGAGTCTGCGGCACTCGCGGCTCCGCCCGCTCTTGCCGCTCCGGCCTCGTCACCCGCCGCTCGCGTCCACGTCACGGCTCCGGTCGCAGTGGCCCCGACCTCTGCGTCTGATCCGCTCGGGCGCGAGCTGGCGCCGGGAGCAACGGTCACGGTAATCCCCGTTTCGTCGGGGCCCTCGGGCTCGACTGACACCGGCGGCGGGGAGGGATGGTCGGAGCTTCCGTCACACCGTGGCGGCGGCGGCGTGATCATCGGCGGTGGCCACGGCGGCAACTGCCGAGGTGGCGGGGGTCGCGGGCCGGTGTCCATCCTCAAGTAGCCAGTTCGACCAGCCGGAATGCCACGTCCCGGGCGGGGACTGTCATTCCGGCGTCCCACTTGTTATCCTCGTTGCTCGTCCGTCGAACCGTCATGGACCGGCACGCTTTCCCCAAGCGGCGCCGAGTTTTAAGTCGTCGTGAGCGACTGGTTTGGCGCGCGCGTGTCCGTCGAAGGTGACCTTTTTTCATCGAGCAGAGCGGGAGGTTCAATGAGGTATGCTTGGCTGATCGCGGTCGCCGTCGTGGCGACGACCGGTTGCAATCAGGCCGAACTGAAGAAGGCTCTGGCCGACTCGAAAGCCGCCGAGGCGCAGAAGGACAGCCTTCTGACGGAAGTCCTGGAAACGACACAGTTCGTGACCGACATCAACAGCGAGCTGGCCAAGGCCAAGAGGCTCTCGATCAAGGCAGCGGGGAGCGATCCGGGTGTGCCTGGGGCACGGAAGGATCGTGAGGACCGGAAGGTGGCGCTCGAGCGAGTCAATGCGGTCATCGCCCGGTTGAACGAGAGCGAGGCCAAGCTCACCGAAACCGAGACCCGCGCCAAGTCGTCGAGACAGCGGAATGCCCGGCTACTGGCGCAGATCGAGACCTACAAGAAGACCATCGACGACCTCAAGTCTACGGCCGAGCAACAGAAGGCGGAGTACGAGACCCAGCTCGCCGAGAAGAACACGCAGATCGCGACGTTGGCCGGCAAGGTGGACACGCTCACCATTGTCAACACCGAGCTGACCACCGCCAAGACCGCGCTCACCGACACGGTGGTCAATCTGACGTCGTACAAGAATACCGTGTACTACGCCGTCGGCACCAAGGACGAGCTGATCAAGAAGGGCGTCGTGACCAAGGAGGGTTCGAAGTTCCTGGTCTTCGGCGGCACGCGCCTCGAGCCGGCCCGGAACCTCAAGCCCGAGCTGTTCACTGCCATCGACAAGACGGCCAACACCAAGATCGCGCTGCCCCGAACCGACAAGAAATACAAGATCGTCTCCCGCCAGAGCCCGACGTTTCTCGCTCAGGGTGCTACCAAGGACGGCAAGGTAGTCGGGACCGTCGACATCGCTCAGCCCGAGGAATTCTGGGCGGCGTCGAAGTACTTGATACTGGTCGAAGATTGATTCGGCACCGCGCCTGAGCGCCAGTCGTACGGACGGCCACCCACAAGGTGGCCGTCGTCGTTTCGTGGATGTGACGGATCCGTTACGCGATGTGCAGAAGCGATGCAGTCAACCGACCATCAAATCATTAGTGAGCAATAGCTTACAAAACGCTTGTCAACATCCTCTACATTTCGTGAGGAAAAGATGATATGGGGAAAGGCCGGGCGCGTGACACGCCGCACGGCGCGCGATCGCCTCTATCCACATCTTTATCCCATAGTGGGACAGGTCCAGGCAGCTAAGCAGCTCCCATACCAGGAGGCTCTTTCGTGCGCACGCTCATACTGGCAGCAGGGTTAGCGGCGATCTGCAGCACCGCCGGCTGTAAGAAGGTCGGTGAAGGCGAATACCAGGTGAAGAAGCCCGCCGTGGGAATGACTACCGATACGCTCAACACGCCGAGTGTCGAGACCGGGACCACAAAGGACACGATCAGTGTACCGAAAGTGACGACCGAGAAGAAGGAAGTCGAAGTCCCCAAGGTCGACGTCAAGAAGCCCAGCGACAGCAAGCCGTAAGCGCGTTCGCC
>JBBRGF010000035.1:0-22424 GCA_038240975.1 Gemmatimonadales bacterium | reverse complement strand
GTCCAAACCCGGGGCGATAGCGATCGCGGTGGTGTTCGGGGTGAGCGCGCCGACCCTGCTGCTCGACTCGACGAACGCGAGACGGCCGCCGTCAGCGGGCGCGGCCGACTCGATCGAGTTGGTCGAGTCCACTCCAACCGTGGTGAGGTCGCAGGTGAGCTTGACCTGGCGCCCACCAGTCGGGGGCAGGAGCGCGAGACAGACATCAGCGTCGGCTCGCCCGAGCTGCTGCGCGGAATAGAGGACGCCCGACCCGTCTGGCAGCCAGGCGGCGCCACGATCGGCGAGCGAGTTGAACGTGAGCCGAACCGGCGGGGCCGGATCAAATGGTGCGTCGGTGCCGTACGGGGGCGAAGTGAAGGAGTCGGAATGGCCGCAACCAACAACGGCGGCGATGACGGCCAGGGTCCGAAGTGAGCGCCGGGCTGTTGGGTAGACCCGGCCATGAGGTGTCATGCGGCTCCTGAGATGTGTGCGGGAATCAGTTGGAGACGCCGCCGGGAAATACGCCGACACGCCCGCGTGTTCGTTTCCGGGATTCGCCAGTCCCGGTTCCGAACGCTTTCCGGCCTCCTGCAACGACGCATGTCTCCGCAAGTAGTTGCCGATCAACGTTCTCCTTCGAGTGTCGGCCTGGCACAGACCTTCCCTATGGCGCGCTCGCCTGCCGCGAGATCTCGGCAGGACTCGCATCTCATAAAGGAAGCGTCGTGGACATTCAGCGGGCGCCGGCAAAGCGAGGTCGGAAGAGGCTCATGTATGGCGCTATCGCGCTGGCCGCGGTGGTGCTGGGGACCCTTGGTCTTCACAGTCTCAAGC
Organism: Gemmatimonadales bacterium; assembly: GCA_038240975.1. GTDB lineage: Bacteria > Gemmatimonadota > Gemmatimonadetes > Gemmatimonadales > GWC2-71-9 > CAVVWJ01. The sequence goes on along the minus strand of JBBRGF010000035.1, from coordinate 21,605 downwards.
CGGCGGCGCCGAAGGTCGACCGGTCGGCCATCTGGATCGACTCGGTACAGAAGGGGCCGCTGGTCATCGAGGTCCGCGGGCCAGGTACGCTGGTACCCGAACGGATCAGGTACATATCGGCGGTCACCGCCGGCCGGGTGGACCGGCGGCTGGCCGAGGCCGGAGAGGTTGTGAAGCCGGAAACGGTACTGCTCGAGCTCAGCAATCCCGACGTGCAGCTGGAGGCGCTCGAATCGGAGCGTCAGCTCACCGTCGCGCAGGCCGACAGGGTCAATCTCCGGGCCAATCTCGCGAGCCAGCGGCTCAATCAGGAAGCGACGGTGGCCTCGGCGCGGGCCGCGTACCTCGACGCCAAGCGAAATGGGGATGCCGCCGACACGTTGGCCGCCAAGCAACTGATTTCTGCCAACGACGCCAGCAGGGCTCAGGAGCATGTCGAAGAGTTGGCCACGCGATTCAAGGTGGAGGAGGAGCGGCTTCAGGTCATGGTTCAGGCTGCCGACTCGCAGGTCGCTCTTCAGGCGGCGCAGGTGCGGCGCCTCCGCGATGTCACCGACTTCCAGCGGGGTCGAATCCGGTCTATGGAAGTGAAGGCCGGCGCGGCCGGCACGCTCCAGGAGTTGAGCCTCGAGGTCGGCCAGTGGGCGCAGTCAGGAGCGCAACTGGCCCGCATCGTGGAGCCGGGCAAGCTCAAGGCGGTGCTCCGAATCCCCGAAACGCAGGCAAAGGACGTCACCATCGGCCAGCCCGCCTCCATCGATACACGCAACGGAATCGTCCAAGGGCGTGTCTCACGGATCGACCCCGCTGTTCTGAACGGGACGGTAACGGTGGATGTGTCGCTTGCCGGGGAGATGCCCCGCGGGGCGCGGCCCGACCTCTCGGTGGACGGAACGATTCAAGTCGAGCGGCTCGACAACGTGCTGCACGTGGGGCGCCCGGCATACGGGCAGGCGGGCAGTACGGTAGGACTGTTCAAGCTGGTCGACGGTGGAGCGGCCGCGGTCCGCACGAATATTCGGCTCGGCCGCACGTCTGTCAACACGGTGGAGGTGATGGGCGGCCTTCAAGCCGGCGACAAGGTGATCATTTCCGACATGTCGCGATGGGACGGGTTCGACCGGGTGAGGGTGGAGTGAGACGGCGGCTGATGGCTGCTGGCCGTCGGTTAGTGGCCTTTCCGATTTCAACCGTGGACGTGACCAACGCGGCAGCTGTACCAGTAGCCGATATCCAGCAGCCATCAGCCTTTTCCATCAGCCGCCCTCACCGGACATCCCAATGACCGAACCGCTCATCGCGCTCCAGGGAATCAAGAAGGTCTTCTACACCGACGAAGTCGAGACCCACGCTCTCTCGGACATCCATCTCCAGATCGCGCACGGCGAGTATGTCGCGATCGCCGGGCCGTCGGGGTGCGGGAAGACCACCCTTCTCTCGATACTCGGTCTGCTCGATTCTCCGACGGATGGCTCATACACCCTCGACGGGCAGCCCGTTTCCAAGCTCACCGCCTCCGAGCGGGCCCGCGTTCGCAACCGGCAGATCGGATTCATCTTTCAGGCCTTCAACCTGATCGGCGATCTCACCGTGTACGAGAACGTCGAGCTGCCGCTCACCTATCGCGGGATGGCCTCCGACGAACGGAGGAAGCGCGTGCAGTCGGCGCTGGAGCGCGTCGGGATGTCGCACCGGATGAAGCATTTCCCGGCGCAACTCTCCGGGGGTCAGCAGCAGCGCGTGGCGGTCGCGCGGGCGGTGGCGGGCGATCCGGCCATCCTCCTTGCCGACGAGCCGACCGGCAACCTCGACTCGACGAACGGCGAAGCGGTGATGGAGCTGCTGCGGGAGCTGCACCAGGGCGGCGCCACCATCTGCATGGTGACGCACGACGCGCGTTACGCCCGCCACGCGGGTCGCTCGATCCACCTCTTCGACGGCAAGGTGGTCGAGGAGCGTCAGCTCTCCGCGGTGAGCTGAGCGGGCGCCGATCTCCGATGGACTCTCTGCTCCAGGATCTGAAGCATTCCCTGCGTGCGCTCCGGCGGAACCCCGGCTTCGCCACCGCCGCGATTCTCACGCTCGCCCTCGGCCTCGGCGCCAACACCGCGATCTTCTCCGTGGTGAACGCCCTTCTCTTGCGCCCGCTGCCCTTTCATGAACCTGATCGCCTGGTGTCGGTGTGGGGGCGGCATCCCTCGATTGGCCGGGAGGCAGCGTCGATCCCGGATTTCACCGACTGGCGGGCAGGCGCACCCTCGTTTTCCAACCTCGCGGGCTTTGCCCGAACCAGCTATCCGGTGAAGGGAGAAGGCGAGCCCGAGCTGGTCACCGGGGCGCTGGTCACCGCCGATTTCTTCCGCACTCTCGGCGTGACCATGGCCGCCGGGCGCGACCTCCGCCCGGGCGAGGACAGTCAGTCGGCGGCTCGCGTGGCAATCATCAGCTACGGCTACTGGCAGCGTCACTATGGCGGGCGCACGGCCGCGATCGGCCTGCAACTGTCCACTGGCGCGGAATCGCCATACACGATCGTCGGCGTCGCGCCTCGGGGCTTCCGGCTGGAGACCGATGCCGACCTCTGGACGCCAATCGCGCTGGACGAGGAACACGGTCGGCGCGATGACTTTCTCCAGGTGGTGGGTCGACTGCGACCCGGGGCAACGATTGCAGGCGCGCAGGAGGAAATGGCCGCCTTGATGTGGCGCCTCGCGGAGAAGTACCCCGAGAGCAACACCGGATGGACCGCTGATGTCATTCCGTTTCGTGAATGGCTTGTGGGAGACGTACGGCCGACGCTGCTCGTGTTCATGGGAGCCGTGGGGCTCGTGTTGCTCATCGCGTGCGCCAACGTGGCCAACCTGATGCTCGCGCGGCTGGCCTCGCGCCAGCGCGAGATCACGGTGCGCTCGGCGCTCGGCGCTTCCCGCCGCCGCCTGACCCGCCAGATTGTCACCGAGAGCGTTCTTCTCTCCCTTGTCGGCGGCGGTCTCGGTCTCCTGCTCGCGGTCTGGGGGGTGCAGGCGCTCCGCCTCTCCGGCGCCGGCGCCATCCCTCGCGTCGACGACATCACCCTCAATTTCTCCGCGCTTGGCTTCGCATTCGCGCTTTCGGTCATTACCGGTCTCGTCTTCGGCACGGTGCCGGCACTTCGTCTCCTGAGCCGCGATCTCCACGAGGGGCTCTCGAGCGTCAGCCGGGGCGTCGTCGGAGCGTCGGGTGGGCGTGCCTTGCGCGGCGGTCTCGTCGCGGCCGAAGTGGCGACGGCGTTCGTGCTGCTGGTGGGAGCGGGACTCCTGCTCCGCAGCTTCAGCCGGCTGCTCGAAGTCGATCCGGGCTACCGCATCGCGGGCATCCTGACGGCGCGAGTGTCGCTGCCGAGGGTCAAGTATGCGAACGAGCCACGCCGGACGCAGTTGTACGACGAGCTCATCAACAGAGTGACGGCCATGCCAGGAGTGGAAGCCGCCGGGATGGTCAGCGGCGTACCGCTCGGCGGCGGGCCGCCGGAGAACTCGTTTACGATCGGCGGTGACCCCGCTGTCCCACCCGGGATGGTGCAGGACGCCGGTACGGTTATCGCGAGCCCCGGCTACTTCCGCGCGCTCGAGATCCTGCTGGTCCGAGGCAGGATGATCGGTCCGGGCGACATTGCGAGCGCGCCGGGTGCCGCGGTCATCGGCGAGGAGATGGCGCGCCGCTACTGGAAGGGACGTGACCCGATCGGCAGCCGGATTACGCTCGACGACCCCGCCGACTCGGCCGCTCGCTGGCTTGCCGTCGTCGGCGTCGTGGGCGACGTCAGGAATCTCGACCTCGCCGAGCCGCCCAGGCCGCAGCTCTACCTGCCGATGGCGCAGTCGCCGCCGCCCGGGATGGTGCTCACGGCGCGCGTGGCCGGCGACCCCGTACAAATCGTGAGTGCGCTTCGACGCTCGCTGGCGGAGCTGGACGCCGACGTGCCGATCTCCAACGTTCGCACCATGCCGGACAGAGTGGCGGATTCGGTGGCGCGGCCGCGTCTCAGCGCGTGGCTGCTCGGCATCTTCGCCGTCACCGCCCTCCTCCTCGCAGCTGTGGGCATCTACGGCGTGATCGCGTATGGGGTGGTGCAGCGGACGCGAGAGCTCGGCATCCGTCTCGCGCTGAGTGCAGGGCGCGGATCGATGCTGCGCATGGTACTCACTCAGGGCATGCGGCCGGTGCTCGCCGGGATGGGCGTCGGCGCGTCACTCGCCCTGGCCGGCTCGCGCCTGCTGAGGGGCCTGCTGTTCGGTGTGACCGCCGGTGATCCGCTGACGTACGCTGTCGTCGCCCTCTTCCTGCTTGGCGTGGCACTCGTGGCCTGCCTCGGACCCGCTCGTCGCGCGGCGCGATCGGATCCGATGGCGGCGCTTCGGACCGATTGAGCCGCCAACCGATCGGACATCATGGATACCCTGACCCGAGATCTTCGTTTCGCCTTCCGCTCGCTGCGCCGAACGCCGGCGCTCGCGTTGGCGGTCGTGGCGTCGCTGGCGCTCTGCATCGGCGCGACCACGTCGATCTTCAGCGTGGTGCATGCCGTGCTCTTCCGGCCGTTTCCGTTCGCCGACCCCGACGGCATCCTGGTGGTGCACGAGATCTATCGGGGCAGCCCGGGGTCGTTCTCGGTAGGCAACTGGGCCGACGTGAAGCGCGACGACCAGGTGTTCCAGTACCTGGTGCCGCTTCAGCGGGCGAGCGTCAATCTCGCCGTGAAGGATGCGCCCGAGAACGTCCGCGCGGCGCTGGTCGGCTCGGATTTCTTCTCTGTTCTCGGCGTCACGCCCGCGATGGGACGCGTCTTCCGCTCGGAGGAAGCCCGTCCGGGCGCCGATAACGTCGTCGTCCTGAGCGACCGGATATGGCGTGGGCGGTTCGGCGCCGATCCCGGCATCGTGGGCCATGAGATTCGGGTGGACGGACGGCCGCGGACGGTGGTCGGGGTCATGCCGCGCGCCGTGGATTTCGCCATCACCGACGAGGAGCTCTGGCTGCCCGCGGCATTCACCCCCAAGCAGCTCGCCGAGCATGACGAGCACTTCCTGGTGGTACTGGGACGCCTCAAGCGCGGAGTAACCCGGGAGCGGGCGCAGGCCGAGCTCGACGGTATCGCCACCACCCTCCGTGAGCGGTTTCCCGAGGCAAACCAGTCGCGCGGCCTCTCGTTTACACCCCTGCTCGACGAAATCGTGAGCGACTACCGACCGCGCCTCTTCGTCCTCCTCGGCGCCGTCGGCTTCGTTCTGCTGATTGCCTGTGCGAACATCGCGGGATTGCTGCTGGCACGGAGTGCGTCCCGCGCACGCGAGGTGGCCGTTCGCACCGCGGTCGGCGCCAGCCGGGGGCATATCGTCAGGCAGGTCCTCACCGAGGCGCTGATGCTCGCGCTGGCGGGCGGTCTTGCCGGTATAGTGCTCGCGAATTGGGCAGTGGCCGCCATCGTCTCGTTCGGCCCGGCCGACGTGCCCCGTCTTTCGAGCGCGGCGGTCGATGTTCCGGTGATGGCGTTCGCGCTGCTCGTCACGCTGGCGAGCGGACTGGCGTTCGGCCTCGCGCCCGCGCTCCGCATGGCCGGGCGCCTGCCCCACGAAGCGCTCAAGGAGGGCGGCCGCACCGGCGCAGGCGCTGGCCGGGACCGGCTGCGCAGCACGATGGTGATCGGGGAGATCGCGCTCGCGCTCGTTCTTCTCACCGGCGCCGGGCTCCTGATCCGCAGCGGCGTGGCGCTCAACGAGGTGGATCCGGGATTCGATCCCCATGGCGTCGTCGCGGGCCGGATCTCGCTCCCCGAGGCAAGCTATCCCACGCCGGAGCGGGTGGGGCTCGCGTTCCGGCAGGTGTCGGAGGCCCTCGAGCGGGCACCCGGCATCGAAGCGGCCGCATTGGTGTCGAGTGCGCCGCTGGAGGGCGGCAGCAGCAACGGTCTGGTACCGGAGGGACGCCCGCTCGAGATCGCTTCGGCGATCGATTCGGACCTCCGCATCATCACGCCGGGCTACTTCCGCACGATGCACATCGCGCTGTTGCGCGGGCGCGCCTTCACCGCTCAGGACGGGGCGAGCGCCCCGAGGGTCATGATCATCAACGAGGCGCTCGCGAGAGAGGCGTTTCCCGGACAGGACGCCCTGGGCAAGCGCATTGCCTGCTGTGAGGAGGGGGTCGATGGGCGGCCGGCGTTCAAGGAGGTCATCGGGATCGCGGCCGACGTTCGCGCACGCGGCCTGAGCCAGGATCCGAGCGCCGAGTTCTACCTCCCGATGGCGCAGGCGCCCGCCGCCGCCTGGGGCTGGCTGAGTCGGTCGATGACCATCGCCGTCCGCGGCACGCTCGATCCTGCGGCCGCGGGCAATTCGAGGCGCGCCGGGGTGCGGACGGGGGATCGCTCCCTGCCGGTCTTCAATATCGGAACGATGAACGACCGGATCACGGGTTCGCTCGCGGAGTCTCGCTTCAGCACCATGCTTCTCTCGGCGTTCGGCGTCATCGCCTTGCTCCTGGCCGCCATCGGCGTGTACGGACTCATCTCCCACGGTGTCAGTCAGCGCACGCAGGAGATCGGCATCAGGATGGCGCTCGGCGCCAGGGCCGGAGACGTCCTGGCCATGGTGGTGCGGCACGGTGCGGCGCTGGCGGGAGCGGGGCTTCTGCTGGGGCTCGCCGCGGCCCTCGCGCTGACGCGGCTGCTGACCGACCTGCTCTTCCGCGTGTCGCCAACCGATCCGCCCACGTTCGCGGCGGGCGTATGCGTGTTGACCGCGGTGGCCATTCTCGCCGCCGCACTCCCGGCCCGGCGGGCGTCACGAGTGGATCCGGCGGTTGCCCTGAGGAACGATTAGCCATGCCCATCGCGTACGACCCTCTGATCCGCCTCGCGGGGGTCTCCAAGGTCTTCCATACCGAGGAAGTCGAGACCCACGCCCTGTCGGCCATCGACTTGGAGATCCGGGCCGGCGAGTTCATCGCCATCGGTGGGCCGTCGGGCTGCGGCAAGACCACCCTGCTGTCGATTCTCGGCCTGCTCGACTCACCGAGCGAGGGGAGCTACGTCCTCGCTGGCGAGCCGGTAATGAGCCTCGACCAGGCCCAGCGGGCCCGCGTCCGCTCCCGTGCCATCGGCTTCATCTTCCAGGCGTTCAATCTCATCGGCGACCTCGATGTCTTCCGGAACGTCGAGCTGCCTCTCATCTACCGCGGTATGCCTGCCGCCGAGCGCAAGCGCGCCGTGCACGAGGCGCTCGAGCGCGTCGGCCTCCTCCACCGCATCCGTCACTACCCCGCGCAGCTCTCCGGTGGGCAGCAGCAGCGCGTCGCCGTTGCGCGGGCCGTCGCCGGCCGTCCGCTCGTGCTGCTGGCCGACGAGCCCACCGGCAATCTCGACTCCAAGAACGGCGCGGACGTGATGGGTCTGCTCGAGGAGCTTCATCGCGAGGCGGCGACGATCTGCATGGTGACGCACGATCCGCGCTACGCCGGCCGTGCGCAGCGGAACGTGCACCTCTTCGACGGCAGGCTGGTCGGCGGCGACCCTTTGCACCGTGAGGTGGCATGATGGACACTTTCTGGCGGGACTTTCGATTCGCGATTCGCGGACTGGCGCGAAGCCGCGGGTTTACGTTCATCGCCGTACTCACGCTGGCACTCGGCATCGGCGCGAATACCGCAATCTTCAGCGTGGTGAATGCCGTACTGCTCCGGCCGCTCGCGTACTCCGAGCCCGACCAGCTCGTCTCGCTCCGAGCCCGGCTGACCGGCAGAAATCGGAACGACGTGCCCATGTCGGAGCCCGAGTACCAGGACATCGTCTCGGGCATTCCGGCGATACGCCAGCTGGCCGCGGTCTGGCCGATCAACATCAACCTGACCGATGAGGGAAAGCCCGAGCGGATCCAGGCCGCCGGTGTGAGCCACAACTATTTCTCGGTGCTCGGCACGGCCCCGATACTGGGGCGCGACTTCACCGAGGCCGACGACCAGGGAAAGATCGGATACGTGGCGCTCATCTCCTACGATCTCTGGCTGCACCGTTTCGGCGGCGACCGCGGCGTGATCGGGAAGACGGTGCACCTCGACGACGACCCGATCACCATCATAGGGGTGATGCCGAAGGGCTTCCGCCATCCGACGGAGAGCGGCGCGTCCCCGATGGAGCTCTGGGCCCCCATCGCCCTCGACAATCCCGACTCGAATTTCCTGAACACGCGCGGCGCGCGGGTGTTCGACCTGATCGGCCGCCTACAGCCGACCGCCACGCTCGACGGAGCAAGGTCGCAGCTCGCCGCCATGACGGCGCGCCTGGCCCGCGAATACCCGGACGCCTATCCGCGGGCGCTTGGATGGCAGGCCGAGGCCGTGCCGCTTGCGGAACGGGTCGTCGGCAACGCGAGGCCGGCGCTCCTGGTCCTGCTCGGAGCCGTCGGATTCGTGCTCCTGATCGGCTGCTCGAACGTGGCCAATCTGCTCCTGGCGCGGGCGACGACGCGCGACCGCGAGATCGCCATCAGGACGGCGCTCGGGGGCAGCCGCATGCGGCTCGTGCGCCAGCTGCTCACGGAGAGCCTGGTGCTCGCCAGCCTTGGCGGCCTGCTGGGCCTTCTGATGGCCGTGTGGGGAACGAGCGTCCTGGCGCACCTCGCGTCGCAGTATCTCCCTCGGGCGCGAGACATCGGCATCGACACCGCCGTGCTCGCGTTCACGGCGTTTCTCATCCTGCTCACCGGCATCGGCTTCGGGCTTCTCCCGGCGTTTCAGGCCTCGAGGCCCGACCTCCAGAGCGTCCTCAAGGATGCCGGGCGGGGCGCGAGCGCCGGTGCACCCCGTACCCGGGTGCGCGGCGCCCTGGTCGTGCTCGAGGTGGCCGTGGCGCTGGTGCTGCTGGCCGGCGCGGGGCTCCTGCTGCGGAGCTTTCAGCAGTTGACCTCGGTCGAGCCGGGCTTCAACCCGGAGAATCTGCTCACGATGCAGGTCTGGCTGCCGGTGCAGAACGACGCGGCGAAGGGCCGTTACTTCACGAACGAACAGCGGCGTGCCTTCTTCGCACGCGCGCAGGCGGAGGTCCAGCGGACGCCAGGCGTTCGTGACGCGGCCCTCGTATCGAGACTGATGTTCAATGAGCCCAGCCAGGCGTCCGGCGGCCGGGGCGACGTGCGCTTCGAGATCGAGGGCCATCCGACTCCGCCCGATCAGCTCTCGCCCGTTTCCAATCTCAGAATGGTGACGCCGAACTACTTCACCGCCATGGAAATTCCGTTGCTCGGCGGTCGCACGCTGTCGCCGGTGGCCGATTCCACGGGGCCCTACGAAGTCGTGGTGAATCATGCCCTCGCGCAGAAGTACTGGCCCGGCGAAGACCCGATAGGGCGCCGCATCCAGGTGTTCGGCCCCAAGGGTCCGTGGATCAGCATCGTGGGAATCGCGGGAGACGTACGACAGGTAGCACCGGATCAGCCTCCGCGCGAAGAGATGTACCTCTCGAGCCAGCTGTTCCCGAATCAGCAGATGAGCTTCGTCGTGCGCACCGCCGGGCCGCCAGAGCGCCTCGGCGCCGCGGTGACCAAGGCAATCCAGCGGGCCGATCCCGAGCAGCCGGTTTTCGGTGTGAAGCCAATGGAAAAGGTCATTGCCGATGCGAGCGCGGAGCGCCGGTTCTCCCTGCTGCTCCTCACGCTCTTCGCGAGCATCGCCCTCGTGCTCTCGGCGATCGGGATCTACGGCGTCATGGCCTACACGACGACGCAGCGGCGTCACGAGATCGGCATCCGGGTCGCGCTGGGCGCGGGCGCCCGTGAGGTTCTGGCGCTCGTGGTGGGGCAGGGGATGCGCCTCGTGGCCATCGGACTCGCCATCGGCCTGCTCGGCGCGTGGCTGCTGAGCCGGGTGCTCAGCAGCCAGCTCTTCGGTGTGACCGCCCGCGATCCGATCACCTACGTCACGGTGGCGGTGGTGCTCGGCGCCGTCGCGCTCACCGCCAGCTACATCCCTGCCCGCCGTGCGCTCGGGATCGACCCGATGACGGCGCTGAGATCGGAGTGAGCTCGATGGTCGTTCAGGACGTGCGGTACGCGCTGCGCCGGCTGCTGCGGAGTCCCGGCTTCACGTTCGTGGCGGTTCTCACGCTGGCGCTCGGCATCGGCGCCAACGGCGCGATCTTCAGCGCGGTCAACGGCGTGCTGCTGCGCCCTCTGCCGTATCGAAGCCCCGGCCGCCTGGCGATGATCTACGCGCACTGGGAGCTGAAAGACCGGGCGGAGCTGTCCGAGTCGGAGTACTGGGACATGCGCGAACAGTCCCGGTCGTTCGAGGACATCGCCGCCTTTGCCGATGGGTCGGCCAATCTCACCGGGTCGGGCACACCGGAGCGCCTGCTGACGGGATACATGACCGCCGGCGCGCTGCCGCTGATGGGCGTCGGCCCGGCCATCGGACGAGGGTTCGCGGCGGCGGAAGACAAGCCCGGCCAGCCGGCCGTGGTGCTGCTGAGCGACGGACTCTGGCGGCGGCGCTTCGGCGCAGACTGGAGAATAGTCGGGCGCCGGATATTGCTCGACGATGCACCGACGACCGTGATCGGCGTCATGCCGCCGGGCTTTCAGCTTCCCCTCCACTATTCGGGCATGCCGAAGGAGGCTTGGGGCCCGCTCGCGCTCGACCCGGCCGCCGACCGCAGCGAGCGTGGATACCACTATCTCGATGCCATCGGCCGGCTGCACGAGGGAACGAGGGTCGAGGCCGCCAGCCGCGAAGTATCGGCACTCATGCGGCGAATGAAGCAGGCGTACCCCGACAAGTACGCCGACGAATTCAACGGTAGCGCTGCCGGAGTGCCGGATGCGGTGACAGGCGGGGTCAAGCCCGCCATGCTCGTCCTGCTCGGCGCGGTGGCGCTGCTCCTTCTGATCGCCTGCGCCAACGTGGCGGCGTTGCTCCTGGCCCGATCCGAGGCGCGGTCGCGGGAGATCGCGCTGCGCACCGCGCTCGGCGCCGGCCGCGGCCGTATCGTACGCCAGCTTCTGACCGAAAGCGTCGTGCTCGCGGCCGCCGGTGGAATACTGGGTATCGCGCTGGCCGCGCTGGGAGTGCGCGCCTTCATCGCCGCCGCTCCGCCCAGCATTCCGCGACTCGACGCGATCGGTCTCGACGGGCGGGTGCTGGCCTTTACGGCGACCATCTCCCTTCTCACCGGTGTGCTGTTCGGGCTCGCGCCCGCGGTGCATGCGGCAGGCTCCGATGTGAGCGCCGCGCTGTCGGACGGAGCGCGCGGCGGCACCGCCGGACGGTCGCGGCAGCTCTTCCGACGCGCGCTCGTGGTGGGCCAGATCGCGCTGGCGCTCATCCTCGTCACTGCGTCGGGCCTTCTCGTTCAGAGCTTCATGCGCTTGAGCCACGTCGACCCGGGGTTCGATCCCGAGCACCTCCTCACTGGCCGGGTCGATATCTCCGCGGTGCGCTACCACGACAACCGCCAGATCAGGGCGTTCTATCACGACCTTGTCCAGCGCCTTTCGGTGCTGCCGGGTGTGAAGTCGGCGGCGGCCGCCAGGGCGCTGCCGATGACGGGACGTCTGGACATCGGAGACTGGTCGTTCGTGATGGAAGGGCGTTACTCGAACCCGCCCAAGCCGGAGGACCGGCGCCACGCCGATTGGCAGGCGGTGACTCCGGAGTATTTCCGCACCATGCGCATCCCGGTCGTGCAGGGCCGCGCCTTCGAAGAGCGTGACGACCTGAGCGCCCCCGGCGCGATGATCGTCAACCGGACTCTCGCTTCGCAGGTCTGGCCCGGAGGCGATGCGATCGGGCGGCGAGTGCTGCTCGGTGGTGGAACGACCGACTCGATATGGCGCACGGTGGTCGGCGTGGTGGGAGACGTGAAGCACCGGGGACTCGACGCCGCCCCCCGGCCGGAGATGTACATGCCCGAGGCGCAGTGGCCGGCGGGCACCGGCACGGCCCCGCGCAGCCTCTATCTGACGATCCGTACTGCGGGCGATCCCGCGCTGCTTACCAACGCGATTCGGACGACCCTTGCCTCCATCGACCCGGACGTTCCGCTCGCCGAGGTCCAGACGATGAGCGACGCGCTCGGCAACTGGGCCGCCGAGCGCCGCCTCACCACGCTCATCGTGGCGCTGTTCGCGGTTCTGGCGCTCACGCTGGGGCGGTCGGCATCTACGGGGTCATGGCCCACCTCGTCACACTGCGCACCCGCGAGATCGGCATCCGGATCGCACTCGGCGCCATTCCGAGCGAGATCCTCCGACTCGTCGCAACACAGGGCACGGCGATGGCCGCTGCCGGAATCGCGCTGGGCACCGCCGGGTCGTTCGCGGCCACGCGTCTGCTCGGTGGCTTGCTGTTCCAGGTCCGCCCCACCGATCCGCTCACCTTCGCGGGAACCGCGCTCATCCTCGCCGGCGTCGCCACCGCGGCCACCCTGGTCCCGGCCGTGCGCGCAACGAGGGTCGATCCCATGGAAGCGTTGCGAAACGACTGATGGATACCAGCCCGACGATCCCGCTCCGGAGCGACTGATGGATTCACTACTGCAGGACCTCCGCTACGCCATTCGCTCGCTCGCCAAGTCTCCCGGCTTTGCCGTGGTCACGCTACTCACCCTCGCACTCGGCATCGGCGCAAACAGTGCCATCTTCAGCGTGGTCAACGGCGTGCTGATACGGCCCCTGCCGTACGCCGATCCGGAACGGCTGGTGGTGATCCGCGAGACGTATGCGAGCGATATGACGGGCTCGGTCAGCGGACCGAACTTCATGGACTGGCGGAAGCGCGGACATCAGTTCACGTCGATGGCCGCCTCGCGAGGGATCTCGGTGTCACTGGTCGGTGTCGGTGAGCCAGAGGAGATGTCGGGGACGCTGGCCTCCTCGGATTTCTTCTCGACACTCGGGGCCACTCCCATTCTGGGTCGGGGCTTTTTGCCCGGCGAGGATCAGGGGCAGGGCACCGTCGCGGTGATCAGCGAGACGCTGTGGCGCAACCGGTTCGGTGCCGACTCGACGATTCTTGGCCGCAGCATCAACGTGAGCGGGAAGCCATACACGGTGGTCGGCGTGGCGCCCGCGTGGCTCACGTATCCGGGATCGACCCAGATCTGGATACCGCTCGGCTTTGGCCTCGGACGGGCGAGCGACCGCGACTCTCACTCGTACGACGTGGTGGGTCGCCTCAAGCCGTCCGCCGCGCTGTCCAACGCGCAGAACGAGCTGACCGCGATCGCCAGTTCGCTGGCATCGGAATATCCCGATATGAACGCCGGCCGCGGTGCCAAGGTCATCGCATTCACGGAGGACGTCATCGGGTCGATCAGGCCAGCCCTGCTGCTGCTCACCGGTGCCGTAGGCTTCGTTCTTCTGATCGCCTGCGCCAACGTGGCCAACCTCTTTCTCGCGCGCGCGGTGACGCGACAGCGCGAGGTGGCCGTGCGCGCGGCGCTTGGCGCCACCCGGTGGCGGCTGGTGCGGCAGGTGCTGGTGGAGGCGCTCCTGCTGGCCGGTCTCGGCGGCGGTCTCGGGCTTCTCGTGGCGACGTGGTCGATCGACGCGCTGATCGCACTCAAGCCGCGCGGTATTCCCCGCCTCGACGCGATCTCGATGGACGGCCGCGTCCTGGCGTTCACCCTCGCGGTTTCACTCGTCGTTGGCCTTGCCTTCGGAATTGTCCCGGCGCTCGTGGCCGGCGGCCACGATCCGGCGGAGTCGTTCCGCGGGGAGGGGAAAGGCACCAGCGGCGGCCGGCAGCGGAGCCGTTTTCGCGCCGGACTCGTGGTCACCCAGGTCTCGCTCGCGCTCATCCTGCTGGTCGGCGCCGCATTGCTCATCGTCAGCGTCCGACGGCTCGCCGGCGTCGATCCGGGTTTTCGCGCTGAGGGGGCGGTGACGTTTCAGTTCACCATTCCGAGCGCCAAGTACGAGGATGCCAAGTCTCAGCGCGGCCTCGTCACCCGCGTGCTCGAGCGGCTCGACGAGATCGCCGGCGTGAAGGAGTCCGGGGCCGTCTTCTTTCTGCCGCTCGGCCAGGGCCAGTCCAGTGGAGACGTGTCGGTGGAAGGCGATCCTCCCGCCGACCCGGGGCACGAGCGGTACGCTGGATTTCGGGTCGTCATGGGCCACTACCTCCAAACGATGGACATCTCGCTGAGGCGCGGACGGCTGCTCGGCAAGGATGACGCCGAGGGCGCCCGGCAAGTTGCCGTAGTGAACGAGGCGTTCGTGCGCTCGTTCTTCGGCTCGCGGAATCCGCTCGGCCAGCGAGTCACGTTCGGCACCGCCACTGACGACCCCTCGTGGATGGAGGTGGTCGGCGTGGTCGGCGACGTGCACCACTCGAATCTGACCTCGCCGGCCGAGCCCGAGATCTACGTACCGGCGGAGCAGATCTCGGCCGACTTCTGGACGATCTTCGTGCCGTTGCCGCTCTCCTTCGTGGTGCGGAGCGAGCTGAGCAGCGACGCCCTCACCCCTGCCGTCAAGGCTGCGGTTCACGATGTCGACGCCGAGCAGCCAGTGTCGAAGCTCAGACCGGTGGGAGATCTGGTGAGCGCCTCGGTGGCGCGCTACCGGTTCAGCATGCTGCTGCTCACGTTCTTCGGAGGACTGGCGCTGACCCTCGCGGCAGTGGGCGTGTACGGCGTCATGGCCTACACCGTCAGCCAGCGCACGCGCGAGCTCGGAATCCGCCTCGCGCTCGGTGCCCGCCCGGGCACCGTGCGCAGCCTGGTTCTCCGCCAGGGTCTGGGCATGGCGCTCCTTGGCATCGCGCTCGGGCTTGGCGGCGCACTCGCGCTCACCCGCTTCCTGACCACCCAACTGTTCGGCGTGAGTCCCACCGATCCGGTCGTGATCGCGGCGGTCGCCGTCACGCTCGCGTCGGTGTCGGCGGTGGCATGTCTCATCCCTGCGGTACGCGCTACCAAGGTCGACCCTATCGAGGCGCTGAGGAGCGAATGACGGGCGCCATCCTGCAGGACCTGCGGTACGCCTTCCGGTCGCTGCGCCGGACGCCCGCGTACACGATCGCCGCCATCGTAACCCTCGGGCTCGGCATCGGAGCCACGACGGCGATATTCACCGTGGTAAACAGCGTGCTGCTCCGCCCTCTTCCGTACGCCGACTCGGGACGGCTGGCCAACATCTGGAATGACCTCGGCGAGGGCGCGCAGTCGTTGCCGGCGGTGTCGCCCGCCGATTTCAGAGACTATCAGCGCCGCAGCCGGACGTTCGAGGCCTTCGCGGCGGCATCGGAGTCGGACGTCGTCAACCTGCGCGGCAATCTCACTGGGAGCGGTGAGCCCGAGCGGGTGACGATGAACACCATCACCTGGAACTTCTTTCCGCTGCTGGGCGTGCAGCCGGCGTACGGGCGCAACTTCCTTCCCGGAGAGGAGGCGACGAACGGGCCGCACGTCGTGACCCTCACCCCGAACCTCCTACGGCCGTGATATCACTCACCAATCTCGAGCGGTTCTACGCGACCGGCCCCGGCAGGACGTACGTGCTCCGCCAGATCAACCTCGACATCCGAGAGGGGGAGTTCGTCACGATCATGGGGCCGTCAGGCGCGGGAAAGTCCACGCTGCTCAGCGTGCTGGGCATGCTGGATCACAGCTGGACCGGTGAATTCAACTTTGTGGGCGAGGCGGTCCACACGCTGCCGCCGAGGAAGCGGGTGGAGCTCAACAAGCGGTACATCGGGTTCGTGTTCCAGAAGTACCATCTGCTCGACGATCTGACGGTCTACGAGAACCTGGAGATTCCGCTGTCCTACCGCGACGTGAAGGCCAAGGAGCGCGCGGCGATCGTCGGCGAGACACTGGACCGCTTCCAGATGGTCGGAAAGAAGGATCTGTACCCGGCGCAGCTCTCGGGCGGCCAGCAGCAGCTCGTGGGGGTGGCACGGGCGGTGATCGCCAACCCGAAACTGCTGCTGGCGGACGAGCCGACGGGAAATCTGCACAGCGCGCAGGGCGAGGAGATCATGGAGCTGTTCACGCGCCTGAACAAGCAGGGGATGACGATCGTTCAGGTGACGCACTCGGAGCGGAACGCGTCGTATTCGCATCGGACGATTCAGCTGCGCGACGGGTGGATCGTGGAGCCGGAGGCGACCGCTTAAGTTCCGCCCGACCCAGCCGACCAGGTATCGTTGCCGAATTCCCTGACTGTTCCGCATATCCTCGTGGCCGACGATCAGCCCGACGTCCGTGAGGCGCTGCGCCTTCTGCTGAAGGGCGAAGGCTACGCCATCGAGACCGCCGGCTCTCCGGCCGCGGTTCTCGCGGCCGTTCAGCGCTCCGACTTCGACGCCGTCCTGCTCGACCTCAACTACGCCCGCGACACCACCACCGGTCGCGAGGGGCTTGAGCTCGTCTCCGAGCTGCAGGCGCTCGACCCCACCCTTCCGGCGATCGTGATGACTGCCTGGGGCAGCGTCGAGAAGGCCGTTGAGGCGGTGCGCCGGGGCGCGCGCGACTTCATCGAGAAGCCCTGGGACAACACCCGGCTGCTCACCACCCTGCGGGCTCAGGTCGAGCTGGGCCGGGCGCTGAGGCGCACCCGGCGACTCGAGGGCGAGAACCGTCTCCTCCGCCGCGACGGCATGCCCGAGATGATCGCCGAGTCGGTGTCGATGCGGCCCGTGATCCAGCTCATGACCCGGGTGGCGCCATCGGACGCCAACATCCTGATCACCGGTGAGCACGGGTCGGGAAAGGAGGTCGTGGCGCAATGGATTCACGCCGCCTCCGGACGCGCGGGCCGCCCGTTCGTTGCGGTCAATCTCGGTGGCCTCTCCGAAGGTCTCTTCGAGAGCGAGATGTTCGGCCACGTGAAGGGCGCCTTCACCGATGCGCGCACCGACCGCATCGGGCGGGTCGAGCTGGCGGAGGGGGGGACGCTGTTGCTCGACGAGATCGGCACGCTCGAGCCGCGGCAGCAGGCCAAGCTTCTCCGCGTGCTCGAGACCGGCGAGGTCGAGCGGGTGGGCGCATCCCGCTCCCGGCGGATCGATGTCCGGATTCTCTCGGCTACCAACGCCGATCTCCATACCGAGGTTTCCTCGGGACGCTTTCGCGAGGATCTGCTCTTCCGCCTGAACACCATCGAGATTCGCCTTCCACCGCTTCGCGACCGTCCCGAAGATATCCACGCACTCGCCGCCCACTTCCTCGGACGCCACGCTTCCCGCTATCGGAAGGCGATCACCGGCTACGACGCCGAGGCACTGAATGCGCTGGAGGGTCACCCGTGGCCGGGCAACGTGCGGGAGCTCGACCACACGATCGAGCGGGCGGTACTCATGGCACAGGACACCGTGCTTCGCACCGCCGATCTCGGGCTCCGCGCCGACGCGCCCACCCCGCGTCTGGAGGACCTCCCCCTGGAAGAGGTCGAGCGGGTGCTGATCAGGAAGGCGCTCGACCGTCACGACGGTAACGTCAGCAACGCGGCCAAGGCGCTCGGCCTCAGCCGCAGCGCGCTATACCGGCGTCTCCAGCATCATGGCCTCTGACCGCGGGCACCGCCCCGCGGGTCATGAATCGCGAGTCTTCCGCGTCGTGCTCGCGGGCGGGCTCCCGGCCGTCATCGTTGCCTGCTGGTTGCTCTGGAACGGCGATCACCCGCTTCGGGTCCAAGTGACGTTCGGCCTTCTCGTCGTGGGTGCGTGGCTCGTCGGAGCGCTGATGGCGCGCGAGCGCGTCGTGCGCCCGCTGCAAACGATCTCGAATCTCCTGGCCGCGCTCCGTGAGGGCGACTACTCGATCCGCGCCCGCGGCGCGAGCACCGGCGACGGGCTCGGCCTCGCCCTTCTGGAGGTGAATGCGCTGAGCGAGACGCTCCGGTCGCAACGGCTCCGCGCGCTCGAGGCCACGGCCCTGCTCAAGCGTGTCATCGAGGAAATGGATGCGGCGGTGTTCGCTTTCGACAGCGATCACCGGCTCCGGCTGGTCAATCGCGGCGGCGAACGGCTGCTGGGCCAGCCGGTGGAGCGGTTGCTCGGGCTCGATGCGGCCAGCGTTGGCCTGGCTCCCTGCCTGGAGGGAGAGTGGCCGCGCACACTCGAGGCGGCATTTCCGGGAGGAGCGGGCCGGTGGGAGGTGCGCGGCGGCACCTTTCGCCAAGACGGACTTCCCCACCAACTTCTAGTGCTGACCGACCTGAGCCGGGTGCTCCGCGCCGAGGAGCGCTCGGCATGGCAGCGGATCGTGCGGGTCCTGGGCCACGAGATCAACAACTCGCTCGCGCCGATCAAGTCGATCGCCGGCAGCCTCAAGAGCCTGGTGGCGCGGGAGACCAGACCCGCGGACTGGGAGCAGGACCTGAGCTCGGGCCTCCAGGTGATCGAAACACGTTCGGAGGCGCTCGGGCGATTCATGAGCGCGTACGCCCGCCTGGCGCGACTGCCGCAGCCCAGACTGGCGCCGGTACAGGTGGAGGCGTGGGTGCGGCGCGTGGCGGCCGTCGAGACGAGGGTCGAGGTGCGCGTGCACGAAGGCCCGGCCGCGGTAGTCACCGCTGACGGCGATCAACTCGACCAGCTCCTGATCAATCTCGTGCGCAACGCCGCCGATGCCTCGCTCGAGACAGGAGGCGGCGTGCGGATGGCGTGGGCCATTCGAGGTGGAGTGGTCGAGGTGACGGTGGAGGACGAGGGACCCGGTCTGCCCGATCCGGGCAATCTGTTCGTTCCGTTTTTCACGACCAAGGCTGCCGGCTCGGGAATCGGCCTCGTGCTGTGCAGGCAGATCGCGGAGGCGCACGGTGGAGCACTGTCGCTCGAGCCGCGCAAGGACGCCAGAGGCGCCAGGGCAAAGCTGCGGCTTCCGCTCGGGCCGCTGATGGCACCGATGGAGAAATGAGTCGCGAATGTTTCTGAAGCGCTTTTACGACGAGAAGCTCGCGCAGGCCAGCTACCTGGTCGGGTGCCCGCAAACCGGCGAGGCGCTGGTGGTCGATCCGAACCGCGCGGTCGCACGCTACGTGGAGGCGGCCAGGGGCCAAGGCCTGCGAGTCACTCACGTGACCGAGACCCATATCCACGCCGATTTCGTGTCGGGCGCACTCGAGCTGGCGCGGCGAGCCGGCGCCCGGCTCTACCTCTCGGGCGCCGGAGACGCAGACTGGCAGTACCGCTATGCCGGTGAGGCCGGCGCCGACCTGCTGTACGATGGTTCGTGCTTCAGCGTCGGCGGCCTCGAGCTCGAGGCGATGCACACGCCGGGGCACACCCCGGAGAATCTGACCTTCCTGGTTACCGATACCGCGGCCACACGCGATCCTATGGGAGCGTTCACCGGCGATTTTCTCTTCGTCGGCGACGTGGGACGCCCCGATCTGCTCGAAAAGGCGGCGCAGGCCCAGGGAACGATGACGGCCTGCGCGCGTCATCTCTTCGCTTCGCTGCAGCGGTTTCGCGGGTTGCCCGACTATCTCCAGATCTGGCCGGGCCACGGCGCCGGCTCCGCGTGCGGCAAGTCGCTCGGCGCCGTGCCGCAGTCGACCCTCGGATACGAGAAGCTGGTCAACTGGGCGTTCGCAATCGAAGATGAAGAGGAGTTCGTGCGCGCGGTGCTGGACGGTCAACCCGATCCGCCGAAATATTTCGCGATGATGAAGACGATCAATCGCGAAGGGCCTCCGGCGCTCGAATCGGCCGGCCCGATGCGGCGGCTTCCGGCCGACCGGCTGGCGCCGGCGCTGGCCGAGGCGGCGGTGGTGATCGACGTTCGCCCCGCCCTCGACTTCGCGGGTGGCGCCGTTTCGGGAACGATCAACATCCCGTGGAGCAAGTCGTTCACGACGTACGCGGGAACGGTGCTGCCCTACGATCGCGATCTGTACCTGATCACCTCAGATGACGGAGGACCTTCGCCGGAGGAGATCGGGCGCGAGCTCTCGGGGATCGGACTCGATCGCGTCGGCGGGTATTTCGGCGTGGACGCCCTGGAGCGGAACGCGAAAGGCGCACCGCCGCTGGAGACGATGGCGTCGCTCGATGCGGCCGAACTGGAACGCCGGAGCGGAACGGTGTCGCTGATCGACGTACGAAGCGCCGGCGAATTCACCGGTGGGCACTTGCCTGGCGCGCTGAACATTCCCCTGGGCAGTCTCTCCGAGCGGCTGCGCGAGATCCCGCACGACCGTCCTGCCGTCGTGCACTGCCAGTCGGGCTCCCGGGCAACGATCGCCGCGAGCGTGCTCAAGGCCAGCGGATTCTCCGATGTCCGGGTGTTCCGGGGCGGATTCGCGGAGTGGAAGGGGTCGGGAAGGGCGGTGGAGTAGACCCTTAAGGCCGGTCTGCGGCTGCGTCCGGCCAGCGCGCTCCGGCCAGGACCAGGTCGCTCCGGGCGCCGCAGTTGGCCGGTCGCGGTTGGCTCCTCCCGCGAAGCGGCCCCATCGCGGCTGGGGGCAGGTCCCCGAGGCGCGTCAGTGGAGCGCCAGTTACTCCCACTTCCTCACCCGGGCGCAGCCGACTGCAGCGCCGGCGGGGACCTGTCCCCAGCCGCGATACGTGCTGGCCTCCTAAACCGAAAGAGATGGCGGTGCCCGGTTAGCGACTTCCTAACGGGCAGAATTCGTTGTATATCCTCCGCGTCCGTTCAGGTGTCGTCAGCACGCGCCGAAAGGAAGTGGACCCGTGTTCAAGGAATTCAAGGCGTTCGCGATGCGTGGAAATGTTCTCGACCTCGCGGTGGGCATCATCATCGGCAGCGCGTTCGGCACGATCGTGAAGTCGCTGGTCGACGATGTGGTCATGCCGCCGATCGGGCTCGCCCTCGGCAACGTGGACTTCTCGAACCTGTTCGTCATGCTGAAGGAGGGCGACAAGGCGCCGCCGCCCTATTCGACGTTGGCCGGGGCGCACGCCGCGGGGGCGGTCACCGTCAACTACGGCGTATTCATCAACAGCGTCATCACCTTCCTGATCATCGCCTTTGCCGTATTCCTGATCGTCCGGGCGGCAAATCGGATGAGCCCGCCCGAGGCGGCTGCGGCGCCCTCGACCAAGGACTGCCCGTACTGCAGAATGCCCATTCCCGTCGGCGCCACGCGCTGCCCGGCGTGCACCTCGGACCTGAAGGCGGCCTGAGCCGTGCAGCATGCACTGACGACGACGACCTTCGAGCTGGACGGCCACCGGATCGTACAGATGCTCGGCATCGTCCGCGGCATCACCGTACGGTCGCGATCGATCTTCGGCACGATCGGCGGCTCGCTCCAGACCGTCTTCGGCGGCAACATCACGCTCTTCACCCAGTTGTGTGAGAGGACGAGAGCGGAGGCGTTCGAGCTGATGGTCGGCCATGCGGAGGAGCTCGGCGCCAATGCCATCGTGGGCATCCGCTACGACGCCACCGAGGTGATGCAGGGCGTCACCGAGGTGCTGTGTTATGGAACTGCCGTGGTGGTCGAGCCGGGTTGACCGCAACCGGTGCCTGCTTTATACTGTAAAGCACTTGATGGCATCTCCTCAGCGTCTCTCGCCTCCGCATCCCGACTCGCCCGCGCTGCACGCGCGGGCGATGGACAATCTTTCCTTCCTCAGACAGACGATGGAGCGGGCCACCGCCG
>JBBRGF010000034.1:0-22531 GCA_038240975.1 Gemmatimonadales bacterium | reverse complement strand
GGTGTGGATGCCGATGATCGTCAGCCCCTGCTCGCGGTACTTATGGTCGAAATCCACCAGCGACGGCACGGTGTTGGTGCAGTTGTAGCAGGTGAAAACCCAGAAATTGAGCAGCACCACGCGCCCGCGCAGCTCCTCCAGCCTGATGGGGTGGTCGGCATTGAGCCAGCTCTGGTTGTGCCAGGAAGGCGCAGGACCCGGCTCCTTCTCGCCGAGCAGCGGGTTGCGCGCCTGGGCCTGAGCCCGGCCGGCCGATTCGAGGGCGAGCGCTCCGGCGCCGACAGCGGCAAGAGAGAGGGCGAGGAGCAGGGATGAACGGGGCAGGGCGACCTCCGGATCGAGTCGCAGAGTAACGCCGGTGGCGGGGTTTCGGTTCTGGGACGGGTTGTGCCGGGTTTGAGGTGGCTTACGTGGGAAATCCGGCTCGAAACTGTTGCGGTCGAGCTACAGGAGCGCGCCACTCTTTCGCTTCGGAGTGCCCATCCCCATCTTCTCAGTGTCCCCCACATACCTCATTGTCGATCGGCGCCATGACTCATCCATCACGGCTGATCCTCGTCCGCCTGCTGCCGCTCTGTTGCGCGATCGCATGTCAGGGCGATCCGACGACTCCCGACGCCGTTCCCGCATTCGCTGGCGGGAACGTGACGGCGGCCGTCAACACGGTCGCTAGCGTCACGATTCTTCCGGCATCGCAAACCGTGTTTCTCAGCGACCAGTTCCAGCTTACCGCCCAGCCGAAGAACAGCGCCGGTCAGCTACTCGACCGCATCCCCACCTGGACAGTGACTAAGCCGAGCGTGGCCTCGACGGTGAGTCCCCCCGGCGCCACGATGACGTTCAAGGCCCTCGCCGTGGGGACCACGACGATCAAGGCGACGGTCGATACCAAGTTCAAGTACGCCAAGGTGGTCGTGCGCAGCGTCGTCGGCGGGAAAGTGCTGGTCACGCCCTCGGAGGCGACGGTAGCAACCGGCGGCACGGTGCAGTTCGTGGCTCAGGGGCTGACGAAAACCGGCGAGACGGTTGCGGTGAACGTCACCTGGACCGGCTCGACCGGTACCATCTCCACCGCTGGAGTCCTGACAGCCGGAAACACGCCGGGCGTGTACCGGGTGATCGCGACCTCCGCATTCGGGGCGGCGGACACGTCGGCCGTGACGGTTACCACGTCCGACCCCGTGGCGGCAGTGATCCTGACGCCGGAGTCGGCCTCCATAGCGACGGGAGGCACGGTGCAGTTCAAGGCCTACGGCCGCAACACCGCTGGCGACAGCGTCGCCGTAGCCGTGATCTACACCGCCACCGGCGGGACGATCGCCGGGGATCTCTACACGGCCGGGACGACTCCCGGCACGTACCGAGTCATCGCCACCAGCGCCGCAGGCCTTGCCGATTCCGCACAAGTGATTGTTTCCGGGACTCAGATCGCCCGGGTGAGCCTCCTGCCCGACATCGCGGCAAGCCGGTCCGGCGAGACGACACGATTCGTGGCATCGGCCTGGAACACGCTGGGCGAGACGGTACCGGGATCGTTTACGTATGAGGCCACATGCGGCACGGTGACCGCGGCTGGTGTCTTCACCGCACCGCAAGGCGTGGCCGGCTCCTGCTTCGTGACGGCATCGGTGGAAGGGAAGTCGGCCACGACCGAGGTGGTCTTGTTGACGAACATTCCCGGCCAGGGAATCCCATTCGGGATCTCCGACTTGTGGATCTCGCCAACGAGTATGCAGTCACTGGGCGTTGCGACCTTTACGTCGAGTCATGACTACATCTTGCCCAATGAATTCGTAAGCCACATCTCCGCGGCGCGGGCTCGGGGAATACATGTCCTTCTCTCGCTGACGGGCGGCTCGCACGATCGCTACAAGACAGCGGGTGTGTTCGACATGGGGAAGTGGCGGGCGACAATGGATACGTACAATACGGCGGCGATCAGGAGCGCCGTGGCCGACGCGGTCGCCGATGGCACCATCATCGGCAATACGGTGATGGACGAGCCGCAACAGTCGGGCACCGACAGCAAAGCCTGGGGTCCGGAAGGAACGATGACCAAGATCCGGGTGGACAGCCTGTGCGCGTACGTCAAGGCCGCCTTTCCCACGCTGCCGATGGGCGTAGTCCACGACCAATCGATCTTTCAGCCCGATAGCTCCTATCGCGAGTGCGAGTTCTTTCTCTCTCAGTATGCGAACCGGAAAGGCAACGTCGACGCATGGCGGGATGCGGCGGTCGCGCTGGCGCAACGCGACGGGATGAAGGTGATATTCAGCATCAACCTCCTCGACGGTGGGGTGCAGGACAGGACCGGCCCCCTGGACTGTGCGGGCACGGGGGGGCTGGGCACCCATGGGCTGAATTGCCAGATGACGCCGACGCAGGTGCGCGATTGGGGAAAGAAGCTCGGTCAGGTAGGATGCGCGATGCTGTCGTGGCGGTACGACGCCGCCTTCGTGGCGAAGCCGGAAAATCAGGCGGCCCTTTCCGACATCGCCATTGCGCTTTCCCGTTTGCCTCGAAAGCCATGCGGTAGGGATAGCTAGCAACGGACCGGCGGCGACATGGCTAGTTTTTCGGAGTGATCGCCGTCGAGCTCGTCCTCATCCTTCTCGCCGCTTCCGCGGCGCTCGAGCTGCTCGCGCGCCGCATCGGTATCCCCCATCCGGTTCTTCTCGTCCTCGGCGGATTGCTCGTGGCGCTGGCGCCGGGTTTGCCGCCGGTGCGGCTCGATCCGGACGTGGTCTTCCTGGTCTTCGTTCCCCCTCTTCTCTATTGGGCGGCGCTGACCAGCTCCTACCGCGAGCTCCGCCGCAATCTCCGGTCGATCTCCCTGCTCGCGGTCATCCTCGTCCTGGTCACGGCGTGCGCCGTTGCCGCCGTCGCTCACGCCGTTGTGCCGGGAATGGGATGGGCACCCGCATTCGTGCTCGGCGCCATCGTGTCGCCCACCGACGCCGTGGCGGCAACGACGGTCGCGCGCCGGCTCGGTGTTCCCCGAAACGCCGTCACGATCCTCGAGGGCGAAGGGCTGGTCAACGACGCGACCGCCCTCGTCGCCTATCGCGTGGCGGTCGGCGCGGTGGCGGCGGGGTCCTTTTCGCTTGGCTCGGCCGCGGCGAGCTGGCTCGTCGCCGCCGGTGGCGGAGTCGCGATCGGCCTTGGCATCGGGTGGGCAATCGCCTGGATGCGCAGCCGGCTCGACCACCCCGTCGTCGAGAACACGATCTCGCTCCTCACCCCCTTCGTGGCGTACCTGCCGGCGGAAGCCGTCGGCACCTCCGGCGTGCTCGCGGTAGTGACCGTCGGTCTCTACCTAGGTCGTCGGGCGCCCCGCATCGTGAGTCCCCGCACACGCGTGCAGGCCGGAGCGATGTGGGAGATGGTGGCCTTCCTGCTCGAGGGATTGATCTTCGTCCTCATCGGGCGAGCTGCCGAGGGCGCTGCATCAGGTGCGGCCGCTGTCGTCGGGAGATCTGCTGGTGCAGGCGGCCATCATCAGCGCCACGGTCATCGCCGTGCGGCTCCTGTGGATGTTCCCCGGTGCGTATCTCTCGCGACTCATCGGGCGGCTCTTCGGGAGCAGCGAGGAGTTGCCGCGTGGCGGGGAATCCTCCTGGTGGCGTGGGCCGGCATGCGCGGCGGAGTGTCGCTCGTCATCGCTCTCGCGATCCCGCTCACGATCGCCGGTGGGAAGCCGTTTCCCGACCGCGATCGCATCATCTTCTTCACCTTCGCGGTCATCCTGGCGACTCTCGTTCTGCAGGGCCTTTCTCTCGCGCCGATGATTCGGTTCCTCAAACTGAAGCGCGACGACGGCAGGGACGTCGAGGAGCGGAAGGCGCGCCACAAGGTCGCGGCGGCGGGACTGCGGCATCTGGACGAGCTCGAGGGCGAAGGCGACGACGAGCTCGTGAAGCGGCTCAGACGCCGGCATGCTCACCGGGTGCACCGGTACGGCCCGAGTAAGGAGGACAGCACGGCGGCGGCCGATCACGACGACGATCAGCTCGCGGCCGACTACCGCCGGATCCGCGGGGCGATGATCGCCGCGGAGCGGGAGGAGCTGATCCGTCTGAGGGACGAGAACGTGATCGAGGACGACGTGATGCGGCAGATTCAGCGGGAGCTGGACCTGGAGCAGATGCTGCTGGACAGCCCGCGGCCCGATCCGGTGGGAGAGGTGGCGGAGCGGGGTTAGGTTGGCTTGAGGGGGCGCCGGTCTTATATTTTCGCGCCCTGCGGCCAGGTAGCTCAGTTGGTAGAGCAGCGGACTGAAAATCCGCGTGTCGGGGGTTCAATTCCCTCCCTGGCCATTCGATCCTATCGCCAGCACCATATCACGTTATACACCGCACTCGCGGCGATCATCTGCCTTCACCGACCTCCCAGCTATACCGTCATTGTCCCACTCTCACGGGAGCACAGTGCTACAGCCGCCCAGTGTGTGGAGGGCGGCGAGTTTCGCCACGCCCTCGCGGAGGTCCTGCTCGGCTACGATCGCGTGGCGGTTGTGATGCTCCCGGTCTTGTGAGCCGTGAGTTTCATGGCGACCGAGCGCGGCACGCCGGCCGCTCTCGGGCGCCGCAGGGCCCCTCCTCCCGGACAATCTTGTGCGCCATGCCGAAACGCTGCACACTAGCCGTCTCACTTTGCTATCCTCACCCGCCGCAACGGCCGTACTGACCGGAGGTACTGATGCCGCCATCGTATTCTCGATGCGCCCGGGTTTTCCTCGCCGGGCTCCTGGCAGTGGGCACCATTCCCTCGCGAACCCACGCTCAAGTCGCTCTTGGCGAGTACGCGACGAGACGTGCGGCGCTGGCCACCCGCATTGACTCCGGGGTCGTGGTCGCGTTCGGCGCTGTAGAGCCCGTGACCTTCTGGCCGACCTTCTACCAACTGCCGGCCTTCTATTATCTGACGGGCTTCGGCGAGGCGGACGCCGCCCTCGTGATAGTGAAGCGGAACGGCGTTGCGGTGGCGACGATGTTCGTTCCGACACGCAGTGCCATGCAAGAGCGCTGGGTCGGCGCCAGGACGCGCGTCGCCGATCTCAAGGCAAAGGTTGGGATTGCCGGTCGTGAAATCGCGCAGCTTCGTACGGCGATCGACTCCCTCGCGACCACCGGCCTGCCCTTCTACATTGTGCCCGACGTTCAGACCAGGGACTACGTCGTGGAGGATTCACTGACCCGGGGTGCCCTTTTCCTCTCTCAGGTACGGGTCGCGTATCCCTGGCTGGTGATGCACTCGCTTGACAGCGTGGTCGGCCAACTGCGCGCAAAGAAGAGCGCCACCGAGATCGCGCTGCTCCGCAAGGCTGCCCAGATCAGTGTTCGAGGGCACCAGGAGGCGATGAAGGCGGCTGCGCCCGGCTGCGGCGAGAACGAGGTCCAAGCGCTGCTCGAAGGGACCTTCCGCCGGTTGGGTGGGGACCGGCCGGGATACGGAAGCATTGTCGGCTCGGGACCCAATGCCACGGTTCTGCATTACATGGAGGACAACCGCGTCATGCGCGACGGCGAGCTCCTGCTCATCGACGCGGCGACGTCATTCGATCACTACTCGGCCGACGTGACGCGCACTCTCCCCGTCAACGGCCGATTCAGCCCGGCGCAGCGCGACATCTACCAGATCGTCCGCGATGCACAGGAAGCATTCGTCCGTCAGATCAAGCCTGGCGTCGGTTACGGGGTCGCAAACGACTCCGGGAAAGCGGTCGTGACGAAGGGTCTGCTTCGCCTTGGGCTAATCGAGTCAATTGACGCCACCATCGACGCACCGACCGGGATGACGTGCCCGGCTACCGGCTGCCTCCAGAGCCAACTCTACGCGGTGCACGGCTTCGGCGGCCACGGAATCGGGCTCGAAGTACACGACCCAGCGCAGTATTACGAGGGAAACCATGAGTTCGGGACCGGCGACGTCTTCACCGTCGAGCCGGGCCTCTATGTCAGCCCAGACCTGCTCCGGAGCCTGCCCGACACGCCGAAGAATCGCGCGATGCTGGCGAAGGTCCGGCCAGCTGTCGAGAAATACAAGGGCATCGGCGTGCGGATCGAGGACGACTACGCGCTGACCGACAGAGGCCTCGAGTGGCTCTCGTCCGGCGTGCCCCGCGAGATCCGCGAGGTCGAGGCGCTGATGCGCCAACGCGAGCCCGAGCTGGCCGGCGGCGGGAGCTGCGGACGTCCAGAAACCTGAGAGTCCCTCACTCGCTCGCCCACGCCACCGAGCACAATGGTGCTCTGACTTTCGAGCAGTACCAGGGCCAGCGGTACTTCCCCGTGTTGGACGGCGTGCGGGCCCTGAGCATCTTCGCGGTCGTCTTCTTTCACGCCGCCCCGACTTTGCGATGGCTCAACGGCCACCACGGCGTCACCTTTTTCTTCGTACTCTCGGGCTACCTGATCACCACCCTCTTGCTCCGCGAGGAACACGCCCACGGGCGTGTCAGTCTGGCCGCGTTCTATGTCCGACGAACCTTTCGCATCCTCCCCCTTTATTATCTCACGCTCGCGCTCTACTGCGTGCTGCTGCTCGGCCTCGAAGTCCAGCCCGAGCGGGCGGCGTTCTTCCGACGAGCGCTGCCCTACTATGTCCTGTACTTCCCGGAGTACATCCACCTGAATGGTGGAGGTCCATTCTCGCATTCCTGGTCGCTCGGCATCGAGGAGAAGTTCTATGCCGTCTGGCCTCTCTTAGGCTTTGCACTGCTCCGAGGACGGTCGGAGCGGTCGCTGGCTTTGCTCGCATTGATCGGTGTCATACTCTGGCTGCCCTCCTCGCTCCACTGGGCAAAATTTGTCAGTCCGTACGTGCCAATTTTGGTCGGCTGCCTGATCGCGCTACTCCTCGATCGCCGAGAGCTCTTTGACAGGCTCCGCCCACTCGGCTCTCACCCCGGCTTCTGGCTTGTCCTCGCAGCCGGGGCAATCCTGATGGACGGGCGTCAATCATCCGTGTTCGTTGCGGTGGGATGCGCCATAGCGCTCATTTCGCTCGTGCTTGGTTCTCCGCGCGGCACCGTTACGACCCGCTTCATGGAAAGCACTGTGGTAGTGTTCGTCGGCCAGCGGGCGTACGAAATTTATTTATTGCACCAGCTCATTTTGAACGTCATCAGGCCCTGGATCCCTGTGGTAGACGAACCAGCGAGAGGGTTGATACTCACTGTCCTGGGGTTCGCCGCGATCGTGCTGGCGGCATCAATCGCTCATGCTTTCATCGGGCAACCTTTGATCGGGTGGGGTCGGAGGATTGCCGGGCACAGTCGCCCCCCGCAGCAGATACGCACTCCTTAGACTGCAGTAGAAAAGGAAAGGGGAGACGACGGTGATCCGGCTGCGCGTTGCGTTCTTGGTGACAGCGAGTCTCGCCGGCCCCCGGCTTGGAGCACAGGCGCCTGTCCCGGTCCATCGCGAGCCCCGTCATCGGCTCGTGTGGGAAGACGGCCCCGTTCGTGTGCTCGACGTCCAAATCCCGCCCGGGGTGCGCGCCGACCACTGTGGTGCTCGTTCAAGTTCGGTAAATCTGGTGAGCTGAAGCCTATCGCCCCGCGATCAGTGGTGCCGTGAGCACGAACGTGAACCGAGTCCCTGCATGGAGAACGACATCGCGGCTCGCGGTTTGCGACGCCACGACCGCACCACCGGCCGCGCCGATGACCCCGCCGATTATCGCACCCTTCGTGTTCTTGCCGATCACCCGTCCAAGAACCGCACCTCCCGCGGCGCCGACACCAACCTTCTCCGCCTCGCCCGCGGTCACACCGCGTCCACGAACCTCATGCGGAATCGGCCGCACGTCGGCGCTTACTCGCTGCAGGCGATCGGCGATCATGATTCCGTCTACCCGAAGCGCGACCTTGCCGTCAGCCGCGCTCTTGGACCTGGCCGGTTCCAATCGCGTTACAGTGAGTTGAACCCGAGATCCGGCCGGGATGAGGATATGAGCATCCGAACCTCTCATATCGTCGGCGAGCCGCGCCATGACCACTTTGCCTGCGGCATCATGGCGGGAGTCCAGCGAATCCTCGAGCGTGGCAGGGATCTCGGTGCCCACCGGCAGCGTCCGGTCGGCGTCACGGGCGCTCGCCCGGCTTGGCTCGGACGCAGGTACCGGGACCCCTGCCTCACCCGTCGGCGTAGCGGTATCGTAGGCCATAGCCGCCACGCTGTCGGATGCAGGCACCAAGACGCTGTCAGTAGTCCACCTCGCGGTGTCAGCGACGGCGGCTCCGGTATCGGCCTCTCCGACGCCGGGCGCATACCCGGCCACGCTGTCCGTGTCCGCAGCCATAGCCGGCGCTCGCCGCGGAGCGGGGACGGCCGCAATCTTCGGCCGCTTTGCGGGCCGAGGCTGGGGTGCCGCAGTGTCCCTGAGGCTGGTGAGTCCGCTGTTTGCTACTCGCGCCCCTTCCAGGGACCGGTTCGCCTCCACCCTTTCGGCGACGCCCCGGTCACGGGTGTTGGAGCAACCGAGAATGGTGGCAAGCGCCGCGATCGCAATTCTCGATCTGATCATCATTCCCCCTGGATGTAGCCGGGCGCCTTACTCTCTATCAGTCTCTACGCCCCGGTCCAATCCTTCCGTGTGCGGGCTCACATAGAGGCTCCGCCCCTGCCCGTAACCACGCCCTCCGGCGGGTAAGCACGGTGCATGCCACTTGCCGGCTGTCGATTCCGTCGACCAGTTGTCCGGTGGTTGACATCCGCAGTTTCTTGCGGTACAACTCAAAACTCGCTGGACTGGATAAGCACGCGCGCGACGCGCGAACAGGCTACTTGATCCAAAAGCAGGCGCGCATGCGTACAATCGCGGTCGTCAACCAAAAAGGTGGGTGCGGGAAAACGATCACCTCGATCAACCTGTCGGCCTTTCTCGGGCTGGCGGGGCGGCGAGTGTTGCTCGTGGACATGGACCCGCAGGGACACTCGACGCTCGGCCTTTCGCCCGGCGGAATTCCACCCGCCCGAACGATGTATGACGTGCTCCTGGCCGAAACGGGCAGGTCCGACACCACAATCCTCGATATCGTGCGTCCGGTGAGCGAGAACTTCGATCTGGCGCCCGCCGATATTCGCCTGAGCGCGATTCCCGACATTCTCGCCGGTGTCGCCGGTCGGGAGAACATCCTGGCCCGGGGGTTTGCCAACCTTACGGACCACTACGACTACGTAATCGTCGATTGTCCGCCGACCGTCGGCCTCCTCACTTTCAATGCACTCAAGGCGTGCACGGAGGCGCTGATCCCGATGGATCCGAGCTTCTTCTCGCTGCACGGTGTCGGGAAGCTGTTCGAGACGTTCGACGTGCTCGAACGAGAAACCGGGCACCGGATCTCGGCCCGGGTGCTCGTCACTTTGTATGCCGGTCGCACCACTTTCGTGAAGGCCGTCCTCGAGGAGGTACACCGTCACCTCGCCGGCGAACACTACGCGACGGTCATCCGGCAGAGCGTCAAGCTCGCGGAGGCCGCCAGCCACGGACTGCCGATCACCCGGTATGCACCGCTGTCCGCGGGCTTCATGGATTATCAGGCGCTGGCCAACGAGGTTCTGCGAGCGGAAAGCGCACCGATGTTCATCGAAGATGCCGGTCTCGCGTCGGTACCGGCCGTGACACGCGACGGAGTCCTGTTCACTTTCGAGGCGCCCGACGCGACGCACGTCCAGCTCGCGGGTGATTTCAATGATTGGACGCCTGAAGGTGGTGAGATGGAGGCGGTGGGCCAATTGTGGAAGAAGACGTTGAAGCTGGCCCCGGGCCGCTATCACTACCGCTTCGTGGTCGACGGACACTGGTGCTGCGATCCCCGCAATCCGGCAGTCGAGCCGAGCCCGTTTGGTGGAAACGACTCGCTGCTTGTACTGGAAGAGCCGCGAACGCCTGTCTGGCTGGTCGCTCAGGCGAAAGACAATGGATCAGCATGAGTCCAGCGGCCCAAAGGCACCGGATGTCGGCCGAGCCGACCGGCCACTCGGCCGTGGACTCGAGGATGTGTCGCACGTGTTTCTGTCGCAGAAAGCAGACGACGAGGGCGTCGAACCGGTCAACGACCGGCGACTCGAGCGGCCGGCGCCTCACGAGAAGAATGCACCAAGCACCGTTCTGCTTCGGCCGGTCACTAGAGTTACCAGGGAGCAGATCGCCGCGGCCCTGAAGGAATTCGAAGGGGCCCTCGAACCAGGGCTCAGAGGAATCGACTCCGGCATTCGTTGCGGGCCCCACGATGAGATCGATCTTCTCGCGATCGATCGCGCAAACCAGCTCACGGTTGTCGACTTCGATACCACTTCGGGTGACGAGCTGCTCATTCGAGGCCTCAGTCACTTCGATTGGATTCTGCGAAACGTCCCCAATCTTCGGCGGATGTTTCGAGGGCAGCCCATCAATTTCTCTCTGGAACCAAGAGTCGTTCTACTCGCCCCGCAGTTTTCCTCCAGGATGAACTCCGTGATATGTCAGCTCACACGTCCGCAGATCTCCTGCGTCCGGTATCACTTCGTCGAAACGCCTGGGCGAGTCGGAATATTTTTCGAGCCTCCCTCATCGAGTGAGCTCGACGATCGCTGATTCGAGACCCCTTGCGCAGTGGCGGTTCCGGCGTTCCGTTATTCCAACCCCCCTCGTCGTGGAGAGGGTTCCTTGACCGCACGATCTCGGTCCGGAGCCAGCTATGCCTCTACACGACTATCCTCTGGCGCACTTTCGGCCACCCATCGTTCTCGTCGTCGAAAACCGGCCCGCACAGCGGTCCGCCACCGGGCGACTGGTAAGCGCGCTTGGATACGAGGTGCGCGCGGCTCGGAGTGGAGAGCTGGCGCTCGAGGCGATAGGGCGTCACCCGGCGCTCTTCGATCTCGTCCTCACCAACATCCTGTTGCCCGATATGGATGGGGGAGAGTTCGTGGACCGGGTCAGGCTCGAAGACCCCGCAATTCGGCTGGCCTGGATCGCCGACTATGCGGCGATCGGAAAGGCGGCGGCGCTCACCGCCGCCCACCCGGATGTTCCGGTCGTCAGGAAGCCCTTCGGCTTCCGGGAGTTGCGTGAGACCCTGGTTTCGGCCCTCGGGCCGCCCCACCCGGTCATGGCACTCCCGGGTAGTCTCCGGAATTCCCGCCGACCGGTGCGGAGGGTGATTCGCGGATAGTCAGTGGCTGTCGATCCATTCGGGCTTCCGGTACGTCTGGGTGTCGTAGAGGTCGGCCT
Organism: Gemmatimonadales bacterium; assembly: GCA_038240975.1. Lineage (GTDB taxonomy): Bacteria > Gemmatimonadota > Gemmatimonadetes > Gemmatimonadales > GWC2-71-9 > CAVVWJ01. The sequence continues at coordinate 11,311 of JBBRGF010000034.1, read as the reverse complement.
GCAGGCGCACATCGGCGCGGATGTCGCGGTACTCCTCGCGTTGAACCTCCTTGCCATCGACCTTGATCACGACTCTGGGCGATACCCAGCCCTTGCCCAGCGGCTGGTAGTTCTCGAACGTGACGTCGAGCAGGTGCGCGGGCTCTTGCGGCTTCTGCGGGCTCTGCTTCGCTTCGATCAGCCGCACGAACAGGAGACGGTTCTGTTCGATCCAGAACTGACTGGTTGTGGTATCCCCCTTCGCGGCACCCACCACCCAGACCCTGGTGCCTCGCCAACTGTCCTCGCGCACCTTGCTCAGGTCGATCGACTGGGCCTCGAGCTGCTCGATGGTCGTCTCCGGCGCCTGACCGTACACGTCGAATCCAAGAGTCATCAGCAGATTGCGATCTTCCCTTGCGCCGATCCGCTTGCCGCCACGAAACACGACGGTCGAGTCGCCCACGAACATGAATGCGGTCATGCTGTCGGTCGGCGCGACGTCGATACGCAGCTTACCCGGAATGGTGCCCGCCTCGTACCAGGTCTCGGCGGGGCGGCCGGGGAAGGTCGTGGTCTGCACGAAGGTGATGGTCTTGTACCACTTGCCGGCGTAGCGCGCGTGCATCTGACGAACGAGATCCTCGCCGTTCTTCGGCGCGGCATGGGCAGCAAGTAGCGCGAGCGGAACCAGCATGGCGAATGGACGCACGAAACCTCCATGAATGAGTCGCCTGCCTTGAAATGACCGGCACACATACGCCCAGGCAAGCGCCGCGGTTTCCGATTCGCTGGCATTCCACCCCGCGGAGCCGTAGTTTCAAGTCCCTCCACGGACCGGGTCCTTGAGCGCTCTGCAGCAGCAAGTACAATCCACGTTGGGCAGTGCCTACCGTTTGGACGGAGAGTTGGGGGGCGGTGGAATGTCGCGCGTGTTCGTCGCGCACGAAACCGCCCTTGGACGGAAGGTGGTCATCAAGGTTCTGCTGCCGGAGCTGGCCGCCGGCGTGAGCGTCGACCGGTTCCGGCGTGAAATTCAGCTTGCCGCCCAGCTCCAGCATCCGCACATCGTTCCCCTGCTCTCCGCCGGCGAGTCCGAAGGGCTGCCGTACTTCATCATGCCCTTCGTCTCGGGCGAGTCGCTCCGTGCTCGAGTCATTCGGAGCGGCGAGCTGCCGATCGCCGAAACGGTGCGCATCCTCCGCGATGTCGTTTCGGCCCTGGCGTACGCCCATTCATTCGGGGTCATCCATCGGGACATCAAGCCCGACAACGTGCTCATCTCCGGCGGCGTGGCGGTGGTGACGGACTTCGGCGTCGCGAAGGCGGTGAGCGCGTCTTCGGCGAGCTCGACCGACACCGCGCTCACTTCGCTCGGCATGGCGCTCGGCACTCCCGCCTACATGGCTCCCGAGCAGGCGTCGGGCGACGCTCAGACCGATCACCGCGCCGACATCTACGCGCTCGGCGTGATGTCGTACGAGATGCTCACCGGCCGCACCCCTTTTCTCGGACGCTCGACCCAGGCGACACTCGCGGCGCACGTGCTCGAGACGCCCGAGCATGTAGACCGTCTCCGCCCCGCGGTGTCTCCGATGCTCGCCTCCCTCGTGATGTCGTGTCTGGCCAAGCGGCCGGCCGACCGGCCGCAGTCGGCGTCCGAGGTGCTGCACGCTCTCGACGCCATTGCGACTCCAGTCAGCGGCACGGCGACGACCACGGTGGTCTCGTTGCCGGCGGTCAGCAACGGCCGGCCCAGGAGGCGCCGCGCGATCGCCTTGACTACGGGTGTGTGCGCCGCGCTTGCCGGGGGAGCGGTGCTGTGGAGCCGGCACCAGTCTCGCACGGCGGCCGCGCCTCCCGCTGCCGCTGTCCCCGCTGTGCCCGATACGCTCGGCGCGGCTCCAACGACCCGGGCTCGGGCTGCGGTCGAGGCGCCCGCGCCACCGGCCCGGCCGCGCGACACAACCGTACGGAAGCCGCCAAGAGTGAAGCGCTCGCCGGCGTCCATCGCGCCTTTGCCGATCCAGAAGACATCGGCCGCAGTCGAAACGACCACCGTATCCGATAGCGTCACGAGTCCTGTGGCGGCGCCCGATACCGCGGCTGCACCCGTGACGCCACCCGCCCCGGCGGCGGCCGCGGTGGCTCCTCCCGCCGCCGTCCCGGCGCCTCCACAGCCGCCCCGCGATCGGCGCGCGGAGATGCGGGAGGTGGCGGCCGTGGTCGGGGAGTACGCGCGCGCAGTCGAGTCCGAGAGCATCGAAAGCCTGAGGCGGGTCTATCCGGGGATGACAGCGGAACAGCAGGCGGGATGGCAGCAATTTTTCGGGACCGTGCGGGACGTCAAGTCACAGCTCACCATCCGGCAGGCCGACGTGTCGGGCGACGTCGGGTCTCTCCTGGTGGGCGGCGTCTATACCTACGTGAATGGCAGTACCCATCGGACGGAGGAGCAGCAGGTGGCCTTCCGCGCCATCATCCGCCGAGCCGGGGGGGTCTGGCGCATCACCGAGGTCCACTAGCCGCTAGAAGTTGTACTCCATTCCCAGCGTCCAGATGACGTCCGGCCGAAGCCCCCCACGGTTGAGGGGCCACTCGCCGTTGGCGACGACCGTGAGGCCGGCGGCCGCGGAGAGCTTGACCCCCAGTGATGCGTTGACCAGATCGTCGCGGCGGTCGGGGATCGTAGTCGGCTGGATCACCCGCCGGTACGGCGCCTCGATCACTACAGGAGCGGGTACCTCCAGCGGCCTGGTGCCCACCTGAAGCTCCGAGACGAGGTCGGCGGCAAGCGTGGCCCATGGCGCGAGAAGATGGTCGAAGCCGGCCGTCGCGAGCACCGCGTCGTTCTCGAAGTCACCGCCACGATAGAGATAGCCAAGGTTGGCGTGGGGCGAGAAGTCACCGAATCGGGCCGATACGATGGCGAGCCCGCGCGCCGCGAACGATCCGGAGCCGAGCAGGTCCATGTTGCTTCCGGTCGGAAAGCGCACATCGGCCAGCACGCCCACCGATACAGGCTCGGATCTGCGCAATGCCACCTTGACCCTGGCCGCGACATCCCCGAGGCCGGTAGACGACCCGTCCACGAAGCGCGATGCGGTCAAAATGGGATTCTCAGGCGTACCGCCGAAGAAATGCACGGCGGGAGGCAGGCCGAACGGGTTGATCTGCGCGGTGCTGCTGCCTTGAACCGAGGTCGAGACGATGGGGAGCACCACTCCCACGTCCACCCGGTCGGTGAGGCCGTACGTCAGCAGGAAGGAGGTGACCGTCAGCCGGACGTCGAGCGCCAGATCGAGGCTGATCGTCTCGTTCTCGAGCGTCGGCACGCCGAGCAGCGTGCAGTCGCCCCCGGCGATCGAGTCGCACCCCTCGAAATCGGAATTGGCATGCGTGAACGTGAAGCGGAGATTCTGGAGGTCGACGCCGCGCAGGGTCTTGAAATTGGCACCGCTCCGAGTCAGGGCGACGAGTGCCCGGCCCCGTCCGAGTGTCTGAGCCCGCTCCCCGAACACGGGGCCGGCGGAGCTCGAGGTACGGACCGGCACGCCGCCTTCGAAGCTGAACGTGGAGCCGCCGCTCGCGGCGCTGACCGGTATGTTCGCGACATTGCTGCCGATCGAATTGGTGAGAAACGAGATCACGGTGCCGTTGCTGGCCACCGCCGACGGCACGAAGTGGCTGCCGTGAATACGAACGGCGTCGGGGTTGTTGGGGTCGGCGGTACCCCCGAGGAAGAGCTGGTCCTGGCCGTCGCCGAAGATGAAGAGCGCCGACAACCGGTCTTGCAGGTGCTGAGCCTGCATTTGGGGAGCGGCCGCCGCGAGAACGGCCACCGCCAGCAAGAGCGAGCGCATGAGGATCTCCGGAAGGCTGCCTGAGCGGGCGGACCGGCCTTCAGCCGCCCGCTACATGTTCGGGGATTCTTTCCGGATACGCAACACGACCGCCGTCAGATAGCCCCCTCCAACATCATCTCATCCACGTAGCACCAGGCCCAGTCCTCTCCCGGCTCGAAGCTCTGGATGATCGGGTGGGTCGAGCTGTGAAAATGCTTCGTCGCGTGCTTACCGGGCGAATTGTCGCAACAGCCGACGTGCCCGCAGGTGAGGCAGAGCCGGAGGTGTACCCACCATCCGCCGTTCGCCAGGCACTCCTCACAGCCGTCGGGTGTCTTGGGCTCGACTTTTGTTATCTGATCGAGGTGACTGCAGGGGGGACTCCTACGTGTGCCTCCCGCGCGAGCCGACCGGCGTCGACCTCAGCCAGATACTGGTGGGTGACCGCGATGGCCATGCTGCCTTCGCCGACGCCGGCCGAGACCCGCTTGATCGACCCGTGCCGGACGTCGCCGGCGGCCAGAACCCCGGGGATGCTGGTCTCGAGAAGGTAGGGGTCGCGCTCGAGCGGCCAGGTTCCCGTCGCCCGCTCCGGAAGCAGATCGAGGACGTCGCGGCCGGTACACACATATCCCCATTGGTCGGTGATCAGGTTCTTCGGCGCCCACTCGGTCTCGGCCCGCGCGCCGATGAAGACGAAAAGGCCGTCGCTCGGCCGCCGCTCGCGCCGGCCCCCGGGACCGCGGACGACTTCGATCGCTTCCAGGGCGTCGGTTCCCACGACCCCGGTCACCTCGACCTCCGCCTCGATGGTGACGCCCCTGTTGCGCAACTGGTCGATGAGATACTGCGACATGCTTTCGGCGAGCGAGCGGCCGCGTACGAGCATCGTGACCGATTCGGCGTAGTTGGAGAACAGCATGGCCGCCTGCCCGGCGGAGTTGCCACCGCCGACGAGGTGAACATTCTTGCCGCGGAAACGCATGGCCTCGCTGCGGGCGGCGCCGTAGTAGACCCCGTGCCCAGCGAGCTTGTCGATGCCCGGGACCTCAAGGCGCCGCCACTCCACGCCGGTGGCGAGGACGACGGCGCGGGTCGTGATCACGGTGTCGTCTTCGAGCACGATGGTGTGCGGCTCTCCCGAAGCCGGATCGCCGGGCTCGAGTCGCTTTGCCGACCGCGCGACGAGGAGCTCGGCGCCGAAGCGCGAGGCCTGGCGACAGGCCCGGTCGCTCAATTCGTCACCGCTGAGTCCGCCGGGAAAGCCAAGATAGTTCTCGATGCGCGACGACGTGCCGGCCTGGCCTCCGCAGGCGATCCGCTCGACCACCAGCGTGCGCAGCCCCTCCGAGGCACCGTACACCGCCGAGGCGAGGCCCGCAGGGCCGCCGCCGACGATCACCACGTCGTACCGGTCGAGTCTCGGAGCGGTCTGCAGATCGAGCGCGTCGGCAAGCTGTCTGAACGTCGGCGCCTGGAGACAACGTCCGTTCGCCAGCCTGACGATCGGTGGAGCGGCCACGCCCGCGTCGGCCTCCTGCCACGTGAACGGAATGCGATTGCGGGAGAGAAACTCGCGCAGGCTATAGCAGTCCACGTCGAGGGGATGGCCGACCACCAGCGCCATGGAGAACGGCGTCTCAGCGGTCAGGTGGCGCAGCCGCTCTACGCGTTCCATCATCGTCTTCGAAATCTGATCATTGAGGATGCGGCACTTGTTGACGAGCCGGAGAAAGTCCTGCGCCTCCAGGCGCAGCAGCCGGGACGGCTGACTGGCCTTGAGGCTGGCGATCGCCGGGGCGCCGAGCAACAGTGGCACTTCTCCGAAGTAGTCGCCCGGCCCATACGTATAGATCTGTTGGTCACGGCCGGCGACGTACTTGAGAACGTCGATAGTGCCCTCGAGCAGCCCGAAGAAGGCCGGAGTCTGACCTTCCAAGAGTAGCCATTCGTCCTTCGGCAGATGTACGTCGGCAGCGCTGTCGGCGATGGACTGGCGCTCGCTCTCCGGCAGCTGCGAGAACAGAGAGATCTGACCTAGCAATGCGGGGGTGATCATACTCGTGTCCTTCCCATAGAGACCATACTCGATGCGTATGGATCATAACAAGCCTCCGTGTGAGATGGATCACTGCTGGTTGGAGTCGCCGGGTCAAGGTTCCCGGATGCGTCACGCGTCACATCCCAAACGAGGGACGAGCGATGAAACCGAACGAGAAGAACCGAGGGCAGGAGTTCGCCACGATGGACGATGAAGCGAGAAAGAAGTTCGCGCAGACCAAGGAAGCGGGCGGCCAGCCGGGCCAGCCGCGAGAGTTGGAGTTCGACGACCCGCGTGATCCCGATCGAATGGGGACAGATCCACAGTCGGACAGTATCGAGCGAGCGGAGCATGAAGAGACTGAAATCGCGGAGTCGGGTGCGATCGAGGAGGGGACCCGCCGCCAGCCCCGGGGCAAGGCCGCGCCCAAATCCTGACCCCGGACTTGCGCCGGGGTCATTCACAGCTATTATTTGGCCGCTCAATTACTTGCCGCGTCCAAGATGACGTGTCATGACAGCTGGTTTTGCTTCGCCCTTGATAGGGTAACTTATTGGATATCAATGATATGAGCGAGGCGACACGGATTCCCAAGTGGCACCGGAGGCCCGATGATCGGAGGCTAGAGATCCTCGATGGGGCTGTGCTCGCGTTCGGGAAGAACGGATATGAACGCACCACACTCGCGGATGTCGCCGAGCACGCCGGGGTATGCGCGGGCACCGTCTCGCATTACTTCGGCAGCAAAGCCCGCCTCTTCGAGGAGATGATCGCCGAGCGGCTCATGCCGCTCGTGGAATCCGAAGAGGCGAATGTCGCCGGCCACTATGGCTCGGCGCGCACCCTCCTTCATCAACTCCTGAGGCGACTCTGGGAACGGGCGTGGGAACCCGGCATCCTCGAGCTCGTGCGGGTGGTAAAAGTCGAGAGCGCGGAATTCCCGGAATCGGGGCGGCTCCTCTGCCAGGAGATGGGCGAGCGTTGGCGCCAGCTGTACGTCGGAATCCTCACGGCGGGCATGCAATCCGGTGAGTTCAGGTGCTTGGACGTTGACGTGACGGCCCGCACTATCAGCTATTCGCTGCTCGGCGTCGCGGAAAAGGTCTCGGCCTTCAGATCGTTCGATCCTCGCATGCCAGACCGTGAGGCGATGTGGCAGTCGGTGCTCGAGTTGGTCGATCGGTTCGTGCTGGTGGAGCTGCCCCTGGAGACGAGACAAGGAGACGTCGCGTGAGGGAGACGGATGGCGCGCGCACCCGCGCGCTCGCATTGGTGGTTGTAGCGTCGGTGGCGCTGACGGGGGCGTGCAAGAAGAACGCTGCACCACCGGCCCCACCGCCGGCCGAGGTGGCGGTGGTCCAGGTGCAGCCACGGCGGGTGCCGACATCGTTCGAGTTCACCGGCGAGGTACAACCGTACCGCCGGGTCGAGGTGCGGGCCCGGGTCGATGGCGTGATCGAGGCACGCCCCTTTACCGAGGGCAGCGTGGTCAAGCCAGGCCAGGTGCTCTACCGGATCGACCGCGTGCGACCCGAGGCCGCCTACCGGACCGCGCTGGCACGATCGCAGAACGCCACGCGCACGCTCGACCGGCTGCAGCCGCTTCTCAAGGAGAACGCCGTCGCGCAGCAGGACGTGGACAATGCGCAAGCCGCCATGGAGGCTGCCCAAGGCGATCTTTCCGAGGCCAAGAAGAACCTCGACGACGTGATCGTTCGGGCCGAAATCGAGGGCCGGGTCGGCCGCACCAACCTGGAGGTCGGTAGCCGGGTCACCGGCTCCTCGGACCTGCTCACCACGATCGACGTGCTCGACCCCGTGTACGTGAGCTTCCGGCCCACCGCGCAGCAGCTCCTCGCGTGGAAGCAGGACCCGACGGCGCAGAAGCTGATACAGCGCGGCAGCACGTTGTCCGTCCAGATAACGCTGCCTGACGGAACGACGCTGCCGCGCACCGGCCGGCTCGACTTCGTGGCGCCCTCGCTCGACGCCACCAGCGGCACGCAGGAGTTCCGGGCGCTCTTCAAGAACTCCGACCACCTGCTCGTGCCGGGGCAGTTCGTCCGCGTCCGCCTCACCGGCTTCACCCGCGACAGCGCGCTGGCCATTCCGCAACGCGCCGTGCAGCAGGCGCTGGGCCGCCAGTTCGTATACGTGGTCGGCAAGGGCGACACGGTGGCCTCGCGCGACGTACAGCCCGGCCCCTGGAGCGGCAGCCTCTGGATCATCGACAAAGGGCTCAATCCGGGCGAGCGCGTGGTAGTGGACGGGGTGCAGAAGGTCGCCGCCGGCCGGCCCGTGCACCCGGTGGCGCTCGCCGATAGCGCGGTGGCCGGGCCCGAGGAAACGGCAAAGGTGGGGGCCGCGAAATGAGCAGCACCGCAGGAGCCCCCGCGCACGGGGGCGAAGACGAAATCCGGTATTTCTTCATCAAGCGGCCGGTTCTCGCCATCGTCATCAGCCTTGTCGTCACCCTCCTCGGTGTGTTCGCCATCCGGCTGCTGCCGATCTCGCGTTATCCGCAGATCACGCCCCCGGCGGTGCAGGTCCAGGCGACGTTTCCCGGCGCCACCGCGGAAGACGTCGCGGAGGCCGTCGCCGCGCCGATCGAGGCCCAGCTCTCGGGTCTGCAAGGCCTCCTCTACTACTCGTCGGCCAACGCGAGCGACGGGACGATGAGCCTCCAGATCTACTTCGACGTGAACCGGAGCCAGGACCTGGCCGCCGTGGACGTGCAGAACGCCGTCAAGCTGGCCGAGCCTCAGCTTCCCGACGCGGTCCGCCAGAACGGTATCACGATCCTCAAGGCCAATACCGACATCCTCGGGGTCGTGGCCCTCACGTCGGATGACCCCCGCTACGACGCCGCGTATCTCACGAACTACATGAAGCTGTACGTCGAGGACGAGATCAAGCGCACCGAAGGCATCGGCAACGCGCTCACCTTCGGCGGGCTCGAATTCTCGATGCTCATCCAGCTCGATCCCGATCGCATGGCGCAGCTCGGGATCACCACCGGCGACGTCTCCGCTGCCGTGAAAGAGCAGAACGTCACCAGCCCGGCGGGAAGGCTCGGGCGGGAGCCCGCTCCTCCGGGCACCGAGCTGACGTTGCCGGTGACGACGCTCGGGCGGCTCAAGACGCCCGAGCAGTTTGCGGACATCGTCGTCCGGGCCAAGTCCGACGGCTCGATCGTACGGATCAGGGACATCGGCAAGGTGGTGCTCGGCTCGCGCAACTACGACCTCGCCGGGCGGCTGAACGGCACCCCGGTCGCGCCGCTGCTGCTGTATCTGCGCCCCGGCGCCAACGCGTTGGCCGCCAGAGAGGCCGTGACCAAACGGATGGACGAGCTGTCGCGGAATTTTCCGCCCGGCGTGAAGTACAAGATCCCGTTCGACACGACGCCCTTCGTGACGGCGTCCATCAAAGAGGTGGTCACCACGCTTGCCGAGGCGATGCTGCTGGTGACGCTCGTGGTGTTCATCTTCCTGCAGAGCTGGCGGGCCACACTGATTCCGATGCTCGCGGTGCCGGTGAGCGTCGTGGGAACGTTCGTCGGCCTCCTGTTGCTGGGCTTCACGATCAACGTTCTCACCCTCTTCGCGCTCGTGCTGGCCATCGGCATCGTCGTGGACGACGCGATCGTGGTGATCGAGAATACCGAGCGGCTCATGGCCGACGAGGGCCTCTCGGCCAGGGTTGCGGCCGACCGCGCCATCCGTCAGGTGGCCGGCGCGCTGATCGCCATCGTGCTCGCGCTCTGCGCGGTGTTCGTGCCGGTCGCGTTCCTGGGCGGCGTCACCGGCGAAATGTTCAAGCAGTTCGCCGTGACGCTGGTCATCGCGGTGCTGCTCTCGGGCATGGTGGCGCTGACACTGACGCCCGCCCTCTGCGCGCTCCTGCTTCGCGAATCGAACGTGACCCATACCACCGGCATCTTCGGGGCCTTCAACCGGTGGTTCACCCGGATCACCGGCCGGTACGCGAACGGCGTCGGCCGGGTGCTGGGCCGCCCGAGGTCGTGGCTCGCGGCGTTCGCGGTGATGGTGGCGCTGGCCATCGTGCTCTGGCGGCGGGTGCCGACGGCGTTCATCCCCACGGAAGACAAGGGTTATTTCGCCATCGCCATGCAGCTCCCCGACGCGTCGTCGCTCCAGCGCACGAAGGCGGTGATCCAGCGCGTCGAAGGTTTTCTTCATCAGGAGCCGGCGGTGGTGAACGTCGTGGCGTTTGCGGGGCTCGACGTGCTCACCCGGACCAACCAGACCAACAGCGCAACCATCTTCATCCTGCTCAAGCCGTGGGACGAACGCGGAGGCGACGAATCGATCGACGCGATCACCAAGCGGATCAACGGCAAGCTGTTCGGAATGAAGGATGCGGTAGGCTTCGCCTTCAACCTTCCCGAGATTCCCGGGCTGGGCTCCACGTCGGGCGTGGAGGTCAACCTTCAGAACCGCAGCGGGGCGGACGTACGCGGCTTTGCCGAGCAGGTGCAGGCGTTTACCGCCGCGATCAACAAGCTGCCCGCGGTGCAGGCGATGACGACCAACTTCCGCGCCAACGTTCCGCAGGTGTACGTGGACGTCGACCGCGCGTCGGCCAAGTCGCGAGGTGTCAGCCTGACCGATCTCTTCAGTACGCTGCAGACGTTCCTGTCTACGCTCTACATCAACGATTTCAACCTCTACGGCCGGACCTACCGGGTACAGGCCGAGGCGCAGCCCCAGTTCCGGCAGAATCCCAGCGACATCAGCCGTCTCTATGTGCGCGGCCGCAACGACGACATGGTTCCGGTGTCGTCGCTGGTTCGCACCGAGTTCCGCAGCGGCCCGACCCAGCTGCTCCGCTTCAACGGATTCGGATCCGCCCTGTTCACCGGCACGCCCAAGCAGGGCCGCAGCTCCGGCGAGGTGATGTCCGAGATCGATCAGCTCGTCGCCGACCAGTTCTCGTCGCAGGGCGTCGGCGTGGGCTACTCGGGCCAGTCGTTTCAGGAGCGGGCGGCGTCGGGTCAGGCCGGACTCGTCTTCGGGCTCGGCCTGGTGATCGTCTTTCTCGTGCTGGCGGCACAGTACGAGAGCTGGTCGATACCGTTCGCCGTGCTGTTGGGCGTCCCGTTCGGCGCTCTCGGTGCGCTGCTCGGCGTCTGGTTACGCGGCCTGCCGAGCGACATCTACTTTCAGGTCGGGCTGATAACGGTGGTGGGGCTCGCGGCCAAGAACGCCATTCTGATCGTCGAGTTCGCCAACGAGATGCGGGGCCGCGGCATGTCTCTTCGCGAGGCGGCGGTCGAGGCGGCGCGCGAGCGGTTCCGGCCCATTCTCATGACGTCGTTCGCGTTCATTCTCGGCGTATCGCCGCTGGTCATCGCCAGCGGCGCCGGCGCCGGCAGCCTTCACTCGCTCGGCACCGGGGTATTCGCAGGGATGCTGTTCGCGAC
>JBBRGF010000033.1:0-23069 GCA_038240975.1 Gemmatimonadales bacterium | reverse complement strand
TCGATCACGTAGAGATATTTCCCGCCGTCGCTGAAATCCTGGTCGCGAGGGCCCTGGGCATGGGCGGTGCGGCCCGCCACGGCCCGGAGCAGAGCGAGAGAACCGTTGAGGGAGATGCGGTAGCTCGACAGGGTGCCGGCGCCGAAATTCGTGATGTACGCGTACTTGCCATTCTCCGTGATCACCGTCCAGCAGACGTCCGTCTGGGTGTCGCGAACGCTGGGGCTCACCACGTGAAATCCGCCCGCCAGACTGTAGGACGAGGCCGAGGCTTCTCCCTCCGCCGCGGCGTGCGCTTCGGTGACGACGAAGATCCCGTCCGACCGGAACGCGAAGCCGAACGGTGTCTCGCCGCTGGAATGATTCACGACCGGTCCTCTCGTCAATCCATTTCCGACGAGGGTGTAGGTATCGATGAGGCTCGTCGCCTTTTCGGTGACCACGAGCTTACCTCCGTCCGGGCTGAACGACACCTGTGCCGGACCAGGGGCCGTCGGGCTGCCCGTGACGCTGCCGCTGAGCGGGCGGGTGGAATGGAGGATGTGAGTCAGGTGGCCGTCGTGACTCAGCCTGAATGCGGTAATGTTGCCAGCGCCCCCGGCGTTGAGGACGTACACCAGGTTGCCACGCAAGGCGATGCTGAACGGCATGGCGCCGCGCGAGGCAGTCTTGTCCACCAGGCGAAGCCCATCGGAACTGACGGCGAAGACCGAGACGTCGTTGCTGCCGACATTCGTCACGAGCAACCACCGGTTGTTCTTGCTCAGGACAACCGAGCCCTGAGAGCCAAGCCTCGGCAGGCCCGTTCCCTTTCCGCCGGTGCGGTATGTACCGAGGACGGTGAGCCTACCGTTGGGGGCGCGGCGATAGGCCACCACCTCGTTCTGGCTCGCGGCATTCGTCTGGACGTACACCGCTCCTGATGAACCGCTCTGATTCTGAGAACTGCTGAGTTCCGGCGCCGACACCGGCGAGGGATCCGAGTTGTCCTGGCATGCGCCAAGTGCGAGAGCCATTCCCAACACGCCGAACGTCATCGCTTTCATTTGTCTCACTCCTCGTCTGTATTCGTGGTCGAACGATCGATTCGTAGAGGACGGGGGCAACGCCGCCGCCTGCTTTTTCATTGGTCGTCAAGGCAACGTCACAGATTTCCGATCGGATCTTCGAAGCGCTTTAGACCGGCAAGATCCCTCGCTGCGCTCGGGATGACAGATGCCGGCGCTCGGGATGACAGATGCCGGCGCTCTGGGATGACAGATGCCGGCGCTGAGGAATGAGCGTCGTGGCCCTGGGGGCACTCTGGCCCCGGCGACTTGCCACCCGCCACTGGGCTGGTTATGCTACTGTGCTACAAGAGATTACGTCGCGATTTCGACCAGAGGACACGCGCAGCATGAGATTCGACAAGCAGGCGGTCACGGCCAAGCATCAGGCCCACGAGGGCGATACCGGCTCGACCAAGGTGCAGGTGGCTCTTCTTACCGAGCGGATCAACTCGCTCACCGACCACTTCCGTACCCATTCCAAGGATCACCACGGCCGCCGAGGCCTCCTCAAGATGGTCGGCACCCGCCGCCGGCTGCTCACGTACCTCAAGCGCAGCGATCTCGAGACATACCGGGCCCTGATCGAGCAGCTTGGGCTCCGCCACTAGTCGTTACGCGCCGCCGGGGGCGTCCTGATCTCACCAATCGGGGCGCCCTCTCTGCGTTGAAGGGTTTCGGCGCTCGAGTCACGACCTCGACTCCTGCACCGTAACCCTCGACCCGTGACCCGTGACGTCGGGTCACTCACACTGACGAGAACAAAGAGAGAAAGAAGGCAGTGACCGTGCATCGGATCGAAACCCAGTTCGCCGGCCGTCCCCTTACTATCGAAACCGGGCGGTTGGCCAGACAAGCCGCCGGCTCCGCCGTGCTCCGATTCGGCGACACGATGGTCCTTGCGGCCGTCACAGCGTCCCCCAACATCTCCTCCCTCCCATTCTTCCCCCTGACCGTCGAGTACCGCGAGAAGACCTACGCCGCCGGCAAGATTCCGGGCGGGTTTCTCAAGCGTGAGGGCCGCCCGTCCGACAAAGAGATCCTGGCGTGCCGCCTGATCGATCGGTCGATCCGTCCGCTCTTCCCGGAGGGGTTCAAGAACGAGGTGCAGGTGTTCGTCACCGTTCTCTCCGCCGATCAGGAGAACGATGCCGACATTCTGGGCGTTATTGCGGCATCCGCCGCCCTCAGCCTTTCCACGGTGCCGTGGAACGGGCCGCTGGCCGCGGTACGCGTGGGCCGGGTGGAGAACAACTGGATCCTCAATCCCACGTTCCAGCATCTCGAGGTCTCAACGATCGACCTGGTGGTGAGCGGCTCGGCCGATTCGATTCTCATGGTCGAGGGTGGATCGCTGGAGATTTCCGAGGCCGAGATGCTCGAGGCGCTCAAGGTGGCGCAGAAGGGCATCAAGGAACTCATCGGCATCGAGAAGCAGCTCGTCGACAAGGCCGGCGCATCCGCCAAGCTCGCCTGGGTCAAGGCCGAGGTCGACGCCGCGCTCAAGGCGAAGCTCGATGAAGCCGCCGAATCGGCAATGGCCAAGGCCATCAACGCTACCGACAAGGCCGGCAGGGTCGGCGCGGTCAAGGCAGCCAAGGAAAAAGCGGTCGCGCTGGTTCTCGCCGAGTTTCCCGACAAGGCGCGCGAGATCGCGAACGAGCTCGAGGAAATCGAGTACCGCGTCATGCGGAAGCAGGTCCTGGACAAGGGCGAGCGGGTCGATGGACGCGATCTCGACACGATTCGGCCGATCTCGATCGAGACCGGTGAGCTGCCCCGGGCCCACGGCTCGGCGGTCTTCACCCGCGGTCAGACCCAGGCGCTCGTCTCCGTCACCCTCGGCACCTCGGACGACGAGCAGCGGATCGACAGCATCGACGTGGCCGGCGAAACCACCAAGTCGTTCATGCTGCACTACAACTTTCCGCCGTACTCCACCGGCGAAGTGAAGATGATCCGCGGCACCAGTCGCCGCGAGATCGGTCACGGCGCGCTTGCGGAACGGGCGCTGCAGCCACTGCTGCCGCACTTCGAGGACTTCCCCTACACCCTCCGGGTGGTGTCGGAGATTCTCGAGTCCAACGGCTCGTCCTCCATGGCCACCGTCTGCGGCGGCTCGCTCGCCCTGATGGACGCCGGAGTGCCGATGAAGGCTCCGTGCGCCGGAGTGGCGATGGGGCTCATCAAGGAAGGCGACAAGGTGGCCGTGCTCACCGACATCCTGGGCTCCGAGGACCATCTCGGAGACATGGACTTCAAGGTGGCGGGGACGCTGAAAGGCATTACCTCCATTCAGATGGACATCAAGATTCAGGGCCTCGAGCTCAAGATCATGGAGCAGGCGCTCGAGAAAGCCAAAAAGGGCCGGCTCTTCATCCTCGGCGAGATGGCCAAGGTGCTGTCGGAGGCGCGCTCCGATCTGTCGAAGTACGCGCCGCGCATTTTCACGATGCAGATCAAGCCCGACAAGATCGGCGACGTCATCGGCCCCAAGGGCAAGACGATTCGCGGCATCCAGGACGCCACCGGCGCCAAGATCAGCATCGAGGACAGCGGGATCGTGACGATCGCCGCGATCGGAGGCGAGGCGGGCGAGAGGGCGCGCGCGATGGTCGCGGCCATCACCACCGAGCCCGAAGTCGGCCGGACCTACGAGGGTCCAGTCAAGAGCACCACCGCATTCGGGGCGTTCGTCGAGATTCTCCCGGGGGTCGAAGGGCTGCTCCACATCAGCGAGCTGCAGCACGGCCGTACCGAGAAGACCGAAGACGTGGTCAAGAAGGGTGACATCGTCCAGGTCAAGCTGCTGGAGGTCGACGATCGCGGAAGGATGAAGCTGTCCCGGAAGGCACTGATTCCCAAGGAGTAGCCCGTCGTGGACACCGTACGTCTCGACGAAGGGCTATTCCGCACGACCGGGCCGAACGGACTGGTGGTCCTCAGCGAAGCGCTGCCGAGCGTCCGCTCGGCAGCGCTCGGTGTGTACGTGCGCACCGCCAGCGCCCATGAGCCGATCGAGCAGATGGGCATTTCCCATCTGCTCGAGCACATGGTATTCAAGGGCACCGAGCGCCGAACGGCCAGACAGCTCGCCCTCGAGCTGGAGGTGCGCGGCGGCAGCCTCGACGCATTTACCGGACGCGACTACACCAGCTACCAGGCCCACGTCCTCGATGAGGACATGGCTCTCGCCGCCGACATTCTGACCGACCTGGTCAGGCGCCCCCTCCTCCGCGACAGCGATCTCGAGCCCGAGCGCAACGTGATCCTCGAGGAGATCAACGGCGTCGCCGACACACCCGACGACCTGGTTTTCGAGCTCCATTCCGCCGCGATGTGGCCGGACCACTCGTACGGCTATTCGATACTCGGAACACCCGACACGCTCGCCGGTATCTCCGCCGCCGACCTCCAGTGCCTGCACCGCGACGGCTACCATAGCGCCAACTGCGTGATCTCCGCCGCCGGCAATCTGGAGCACGGCCGCTTGCTCGAGTCGCTCGAGCGCGAGGGGTGGTTCGAGGGCAACGGCCACGAGTCCGCGCGGCCGGGTGTCGGCGTCGTTCCCGCCGTGCACGGCGACCGGCGGAGCGAAGAGCGGGACACCGCCCAGACGCACATCGTCTTCGGCACCGATACGTTTCCGCCGCCTGACCGGCGGCGCTTTCCGCTGGCCATTCTGACCAATGTGTTCGGCGGCGGGATGTCGAGCCGGCTCTTCCAGCGGGTACGCGAGGAGCTGGGCTTGGCCTATGCCATCTTCGCGTTCAAGCACTTCTATCACAGCTCGGGCCAGCTCGGCGTCTACGTCGGCACTCAGCCGTCTACGGCCGACGCAGCCGTCGAGGCCATCGGGGCCGAGTACGACCGGCTGGCCGGGAACGGTCTTCCCGAAGACGAGCTGGCCGACGGCAAGAGACAGCTCAAGGGGCAGATGGTGCTTTCGCTCGAGAGCCCTGCCGCCCGGATGGGCCGCCTCGCTGGGTTCGAGCTGTACGAAGACGACTACCGTCCCCTCGACTCGATGCTTGCCGAGATCGATGCGGTGACTTCCGACGACATCCGTGAGGTCGCGGCCGAATTCTTCCCGTTTGCCCGGCAGACGGTGATGCGGTTGGGACCGGACAGCGGGGAACGGAGAACGGAGAACGGAGAACGGTAGATGGTAGACAACGAAGTTCCCGTTCTCCGTTTACCGTTCTCCGTTCCCCACAGACCCATTCCAGAATCTTGAGGATCTATGCTCATCGGCGTTCCCAAGGAGATCAAGACCAACGAGAATCGGATCGCCCTCGTGCCGGCAGGCGCGGAGGCCCTCTCCAGCGCCGGCCACAAGGTACTGATCGAGCAGGGCGCCGGGCTCGGGAGCGGATTCCCGGACGCCGCCTACGAAGCGGTCGGCGCATCGATCGGGGCGACGGCCGATGACGTCTGGCGGCAGGCCGAGATGATCATGAAGGTCAAGGAGCCGATCGAGGTCGAGTGGCCCCGAATGCGGAAGGGGCAGGTGCTCTATACCTACTTTCACTTCGCCGCGGCCGAGAATCTGACCCGGGCGGTAATCGCGTCGGGGGCCGTTGCGGTGGCCTACGAGACGGTTCAGCTGCCGAGTGGCGAGCTGCCGCTGCTCACGCCGATGTCCGAGGTGGCCGGGCGAATGGCGGTGCAGGAGGGTGCCAAGTATCTGGAGAAGGTGTTCGGCGGCAGCGGCATCCTGCTCGGCGGCGTTCCCGGCGTCGCCCCCGGCGAGGTCGTGATCATCGGCGGCGGCGTCGTAGGAATCAATGCGGCCAAGATGGCGGCGGGTCTGGGCGCGCACGTGATCATTCTCGACATCTCGCTCGACCGGCTTCGCTACCTCGACGATGTGCTTCCGGCCAATGTCGATACGGCCTATTCCAACCGGCACAACATTCTCGATGCCATCCGCCGCGCCGACCTGGTCATCGGGGCTGTGCTCCTCCCCGGAGCTAAGGCGCCGAACCTCGTGACGCGGGCCGACCTCAAAGAGATGAAGCCCGGATCGGTCATCGTGGACGTGGCGGTCGACCAGGGCGGCTGCGTCGAGACGATCAAGCCCACTACCCACGAGAACCCTACGTACTTCGTCGACGGCATTCTGCACTATGCCGTGGCCAATATGCCCGGCGGCGTCCCCCGCACCTCGACGCTGGCCCTCACCAATGCCACGCTCCCGTACGCACTTAAGCTGGCCCGGCTCGGATGGCGTGCAGCGTGCAAGGCCGATACTGGTCTCCGCCTGGGGCTCAACGTGGTGGAGGGGAAAGTGGTCTATCCGGGGGTAGCCGAGGCGTTCCGGCTGCCGCTCACCGAAGTCCAGGCCGTTCTGTGACCTCTGCGGGCGTGTGACCGAGGTACTGGTCGCGCGGCTGGCCCACGCCGAGGGCCTGCCGCTGCCGAGCCGGGCCACGCCGGGCGCGGCGGGATATGACGTGGTGAGCGCCGAGGCCGGCACGCTCGCTCCGCTCGAACGGCGTCTGTTCCGCACCGGCTTCGCGATCGCGGTGCCCGAGGGTTTCGAGTGTCAGATACGGCCGCGCTCCGGGCTCGCGCTTCGGCACGGTATCACGCTTCCCAACGCTCCGGCCACCATCGATAGCGACTATCGCGGCGAGGTCATGATCCCGATGGTGAATCTCGGGACCGAGCCGTTCGAGATCACCCGAGGAATGCGCATCGCGCAGATGATCGTCGCCCGCGTCGAGCAGGTGACGTTCAGGGCGGTGGACCGTTTGCCCGAGACGGCGCGCGGCACCGGAGGGTTCGGCAGCACGGGCCGATAACGGCCGTAGCAGCTTCCCGATATAAGAGCGTCCATTTACTTTGTGACCCATGCGTCTCGCAGCCATCTGATGAATTTTCCGTCGTGGAATCTGATGTCCTGGCTCCCCGCGAATGAAATCGCGGTTGACCTCGGCACGGCCAACACGCTCATCTACGTCAAGGGCGAGGGCATCGTCCTCAACGAGCCCTCCGTCGTGGCCATCGAGAAGAGCACCGGCAAGATCAAGGGCATCGGGCTCGAGGCCAAGAGGATGATAGGCCGCACGCCCGAGGGCATCCTCGCGGTGCGTCCGCTCAAGGACGGCGTCATCGCCGACTTCGACGTCACCGAAAAGATGCTCCGGTACTTCCTCAAGACGATCATCGACAAGCACGTCTTCCGCGTAAAGCCCAAGGTCATCGTCTGCGTCCCCTCGGGCATCACCGAAGTCGAGCGCCGCGCCGTCCGCGACTCGGCCGAAACCGCCGGCGCCAAGCAGGTGTTCATGGTGGCCGAACCCATGGCGGCCGCCATCGGCGTCGGGCTTCCGGTCGAGACGCCCACCGGCAACATGGTCATCGACATCGGCGGCGGCACCACCGAAATCGCGGTCATCGCGCTGTCGGGCATCGTCTCCGATACGTCGATTCGCACCGGCGGCGACGAGCTCGACCAGGCCATCGTCCAGTTCATGCGGAAGAACTACAATCTCCTCATCGGCGAGCCCACCGCCGAAACCATCAAGATCAAGATCGGCTCCGCCGCGCCCACCGGCGAGGAGCGTGAGATGGAGGTGAAGGGCCGGGACCTCGTGTCGGGCATCCCCAAGACCGTCAGGGTGCACTCCGCGGAGATCCGGGAGGCGGTGCAGGAGCCGATTCAGCAGATCGTCGACGCGGTGCGGCGCGCCCTCGAGATCACGCCGCCCGAGCTGGCGAGCGACATCGTCGATCGCGGGATCGTCATGACCGGCGGCGGCGCGCTCATCCGGGGCCTGGATATCCTGCTGGCCCAGGAGACAGGCCTGCCGATCCACGTGGACGAGGATCCGCTCACCTGCGTCGTGCGGGGAACCGGACGCATCCTCGACGATTACGAGAAATACCGTAGCGTCCTTTCCGTCTGAGCATGGCCAGCGCGTCGGATCGTTCCTACACGCGCCGGGACACCGTAATGTTCCTCTCCTGCCTCGCCCTGTCGGTCGTCGCCCTCGTCGCTCCGCCGCGGACCGGCCTGTCCGTGGCCGACTCGCTCCGGGCTACGGCCTTCGCGCCGCTGGTGTGGCTCCAGGTGCGCGCCGAAGAGGGTCGCACCAGCCGGGTGCGATTCCGTGAAATCACCGGCCAGCGCGACTCATCCGCCTACCTGGCTCAGGGCCTGCCCTCGCTCCTCGCCGAAAACGAGCGCCTCCGCCAGCTCCTCTCGCTGAGTCGGCGCCTCTCCAGCTCCTACGTCGCGGCCGAAGTACTGCACCAGTCGCAGGCCACCGACGGCAGAACGCTTCTGCTGAGCGCGGGCTCGAGTCAGGGAGTGTCGCCGTTCGATCCGGTGATCGCGCCCGAGGGCCTCATCGGCGTGGTGCTGAGCACGGCCGAGCGCACGAGCATCGCGATGACCTGGGCGCACCCCGAGTTCAGAGTGAGCGCGTTCACGGTCACCGGCAACGCCGCAGGCGTCGTGGCCCCCTCGCTCACCGCCATGACCGGAGAAGGGGCGCTGGAGTTCAGAGGAGTTCCCTACCGCGACTCGGTGCCGTCCGGCACGCTGGTGCTCTCCTCGGGGCTGGGGGGCGTGTATCCCAAGGGCATTCCGGTAGGCACGGTGACGGGATTGATCCGCGAACAGGCTGGCTGGGAACGGGTGTACCGTCTCCTTCCCGCCGCCAACCCCGGATCGGTGGGCCACGTGCTCATTCTGGTGGCGCCGCCCTCGTCCGATGTCGCCGCCGCTTTCCCGAGCGACTCGGTGCTCAAGGCGCAGCGGCTCGACTCGCTCCTCAAGGCCCGCCGGGCCGACTCGCTGGCCCAGGCGTCGCGAGACGCGGCGTCGGCCCGGCGCGACTCTGCCGCGGCTCGCCCGCGCCGCACGCGGGCCAAAGCCGATAGTGCCGCAACGCCTGCGGCACCCGCCACGCGTGCGCCCGAGCCGGTGCAAAGAGACTCGGCGCGATGATGCCGAGCCGCGCCAACCGGGTGCAGGTGGTAGTGGTGCTGCTGGTGATGGTGGTCCTTCAGTTCTACATCCGCCCCCGCCTCTGGGGACCGCGTGTCAGCCCCGATTTTCTCTTTCTGGGCCTCATGCTGTTCGCGCTCAGAAGCAGTCCCGGCGTGGCGGCGCTCGCGGGGTTCGTGATCGGTCTGGCGAGCGACGCACTGACCCCTGCGCACTTTGGCGCGGGAATGATGGCTCACACGGTGGTCGGGTACGTCTCCTCGTGGTCGAGGGCGGTATTCTTCGCTGATAACATCCT
Source organism: Gemmatimonadales bacterium (assembly GCA_038240975.1). Taxonomy (GTDB): domain Bacteria; phylum Gemmatimonadota; class Gemmatimonadetes; order Gemmatimonadales; family GWC2-71-9; genus CAVVWJ01. The sequence continues at coordinate 13,765 of JBBRGF010000033.1, read as the reverse complement.
GGTCAATGCCGCGTTCGTCGGGGTGGGGCTCTGGGTGCGCGATCTTCTCATGCTGCTACTGAGTGGCGCCGGCGATCGTCCGCTGTTTACCGAGCTTACCATCTACAGCCCGCTCGAGGCGCTTGCCACGGCGGCCTTCGCGCTACTGGTGCTTCTCGCCTTCCGTCAGTGGTTCTCCATCAGGCTGGATGCATGAACGGCTTCGATTCGTTTCGCGTCAGAGAGAGGGCCGAAACGGCCCAGTGGATTCTCATCGCCGCCTTTCTGGTGCTCGCGGGTGCGTTCTTCCGGACCCAGGTGCTGCAGCACGAAAAGTTCCAGCTCAAGGCCGAAACCAATCGTCTTCGGCCCATCGCCGTCACGTCACCCCGCGGCTCCATTCTCGACTGGCGCGGCAGGATCATCGCCGAGAACGTGCCCGGCTACTCCGTCAGGTTGCTGGCGCCCTCGGCCGATTCCCTTCGGGCCGTGCTGGCGCGGCTCCAGCGGTTCGTCACCATCGACACGAGCGACGTCGAAGAAATCATCCGGCGGTACAGCCAGGCGCGTTACCAGCCGGCGCTCATCAAGGGTGATGCCGATTTCCAGACCGTCGCGCGGCTTGAAGAGCATCGTTTCGTCCTGCCCGGGCTCGTCATCCAGGCCGAGCCCAAGCGGCTCTATCCTGCCGGCAAGGCCGTGGCGCACCTCGTCGGCTACGTCTCCGAGGTCACCGAGCAGGATCTCTCCGCCAACCGTTACCCTGGGGCAGGGCTCGGGTCGCAGGTGGGCAAGGCGGGCCTGGAACGGGAATACGATGACAGCCTGAGAGGGGTCGAGGGCGTCAGGTACATCGAGGTCAATGCCCGTGGGCGCCTGGTTCGCGAGGAGGCCGGTGCCGCGTCCCTCCTGCCCACGCCCGGCAAGCCCATCGAAACCACCATCGACATCGATCTTCAGCGCTTCGTCGACAGCATCTGGCCCGCCGGAATGCGGGGAGCGCTCGTCGCCATGACTCCCGACGGCAAGATTCGCGCGCTCTACTCCGCTCCCACCTACGACCCCAACCATTTTGTCGGGGGCATATCCACCAGCGAGTGGCGTGCTCTCAACACCGATGAGGCTCGCCCGCTGCTCAACCGGGTCATTCAGGCGCGGTACCCTCCTGCCTCACCGTTCAAGCTCGCCATTTCGGCCATGGCGCTCAAGCGTGGCCTGATCGGCCTCGACACGCACATGCCCCAACCTTGCCGGGGTGGCTTGCGCCTCGGCAACCGGGTGTTCCGTTGCTGGAAAAAAGAGGGACACGGGTCGCTCGACCTGGTCGGCGCGGTGGCCGCGAGCTGCGACGTCTACTTTTATCAGCTCGGCCTTCGGCTCGGCCTCAACGCCATCATCCAGGACGGTGTGCTGATGGGGTTCAAGGACAAGAGCGGCATCGATCTGGAAAACGAGGTCGATCCCATCTATCCCTCATCCACCGCCTACTTCGACCGTCTCTACGGTCCGCGCCGGTGGAGTCCACCTGCCACCACGCTCAATTTTTCGATCGGGCAGGGCGAGAACACACAGACGCTCATCAACATGATGCGCTTCTACGAAGGGCTGGCCGGCAACGGCAATGCCGCCTCGCCATACCTGGTGCGGCCGGCCGCGGCCAAACAGCGGTCGCTCGGTCTCACCACCGACCAGCTCGACGGGTTACGCCGCGCGCTGATCGCCGTGGTGGAGCGGGGCACTGCCTCCGCCAGCCGCCATGCCGACCTCGAAGTGGCGGGAAAAACCGGTACCGCCCAGAACCCCCACGGCAAGGACCATGGGTGGTTCATCGGCTTCGCGCCCGCGGAAAAGCCCCAGCTGATCGTGGGGGCCATCATGGAGTTCGCGGAGCACGGAACCGTGCCGGCGCCCTACGTCGTCCGATCGCTCCGCCGCTACATCCTGGGCCCCGATACCGCCGGCACTATCAAGGTCAAGGTGCTCCTCGATGAGGCCGCCACCGTCCAGGACAGCGCCCCCCGTCCGGTGGAGCTCGATCCCGACTCCGCGGCGGTCAAGGCCGCCGCCGATTCGGCACGCCGTGGCGCGCAGCGGTGAAACCCGTCGCGCTCGACCGCCAGCTCCTCATCGTCAGCGCCTGCCTGATGTGCTTTGGTCTGCTCACCCTTTACTCCGCCGGGCAAACCGACGTGCCGACGAGGGCCGCAGGGGTGTGGTACCGGCAGTTTTTCTGGTTCGGCATTGGAGTGGTGGCAGGATGGGTTGTCTTCCACGTCTCGATGCGGCTGCTGGAATGGCTGGCGCCCGCCTTCTACGGCGGGAGTCTCTTGCTTCTCCTCATCGTGCTCGCCGTGGGTACCGGAGCCGGAACGGCGGAGAGCAGCCATAGCTGGCTCTCGGTCGGCGGACACCAGATCGGCCAGCCGTCGGAGCTGGCCAAGGTGGCGACGGTGCTGATGCTCGCCCGGTATCTCTCGGGGCGCAAGGAGCCTCCGCGCTCGCTCAGAGACCTCCTTGTGCCCGCCATTATCGTGGGCGCTCCGTTTCTGCTGGTGCTCAAGCAACCCGATCTCGGCAGCGCCATCGTCTTCATCGGGATCGCGTTTGCGATGCTGTTTTGGGCCGGCGTACGGCCCAGACTTCTCTTTCTCATCGCGTCGCCGGGGCTGAGCCTGCTGCTGGCGTTCAACAACTGGGCCTGGGGCGCCTGGATGGTGTCCGTCACCACGCTGCTAGTCGTGTGGCGGCCCTACATATATGACTCACTCCTGGTCTGGTTCCTCAACGTTGCCATGGGTACCATCGCACTCCCGTTGTGGAGCCGCCTGGCGCCCTATCAGCAGAACCGCCTGCTGACCTTTCTCAATCCCGAGGCCGACCCTCGCGCCGCGGGCTATCACGCCATCCAATCGCGCGTGGCCATCGGATCGGGCGGCTGGTTCGGCACCGGCTATACCCAGGGCCCCCAGAAGCGGCTGGCCTTTCTGCCCGAGCAGCACACCGACTTCGTCTTTCCGATCGTGGGCGAAGAACTGGGCTTCCTGGGAGTCGTCGTGGCCTTGTCGCTCTTCCTGATGCTCTTCCTGGCCCTGCTCAGGATTGCCCGCCGCGCCACCGATCCGTTCAGCAGTCTGGTCACCTTCGGCATTCTCGGCCTCATGTTCACCCACGTCTTCGAAAACGTCGGCATGACCATCAACCTCATGCCGATCACCGGAATTCCACTGCCGTTCTTCTCGTATGGGGGGTCGTTTTTCATCATCTGCTCGATCTGCCTTGGCCTGGCTCTCCGGGTGGCGTGGGATTCCAGGCAATCTGGCTATCCAGATGTGTGACAATGACTTAGACCATGGGGCCTAGCGCCCAGAGGCCCAATGCCCGAAATTGCATGGCGTCCCCGAGTCCGTAGCTTCCCTCTTCTGGTGATACCCACATCCTATGGCCGTGATGGCATGGTTTAAGAAGGAACGCAAGCCACGCAAGTCGCAGCGCGAACGGTTGGAGATTCCGCCGGATGCGTGGGAAAAGTGCGACGGCTGCGGGCACATCGACATCCGCGAGAAGTTCGAGAAGGTGCTCAACGTCTGCCCGGAATGCGGGCGGCACCGGCGGATCAGCGCCGAGGATTACATCGAGCTGCTCACCGACCAGGGAACATGGCGTGAGCTCTACGGCGGACTTCGATCGGTAGATCCGCTCAATTTCGAGAATTATGCCGAACGAATAGGTGCCGCGCGAAAAAAGGGCGGCGATGCCGATGCGATCGTAACAGGAACGGCCAAGCTCGATACACTGCCGTTCAATCTGGGCGTGATGAATTTCAGTTTCATGGGCGGGTCGATGGGGTCGGTGGTGGGCGAAAAGATCGCGCGACTCGCGCGGCGCTCGCACGAAAAGAAGGTCCCACTCGTCATCGTCTCGACCTCCGGCGGCGCCCGCATGCAGGAAGGCGTCCTCTCCCTCATGCAGATGGCCAAGACCTCCGCGGCCCTCGCCCAACTCCATCGCGACGCCATCCCCTACGTTTCGATCCTGACCGATCCCACCACGGGCGGGGTGTCGGCCTCGTTCGCCATGCAGGGTGACGTCATTCTCGCCGAGCCGGGCGCGGTGATCGGGTTCGCCGGGCAACGCGTGATCAAGCAGACCATCGGCCAGGATCTGCCCGAGGGCTTCCAGACCGCTGAGTTCCTGCTGGAGCACGGCCAGATCGACGACGTTGTGCCTCGGGCCTCACTCCGCGATACGACGGCCCGACTTCTTCGGCACATGCAAGGGCAGCGCCCCCACGTGGAGATGGCCGAGCAGAGCTGACGCCGGATATTTGCCACCATCGGCGCCCCACCCTCGGCCACGCGGGTGGGGCGTCTTCGTGTTGGGAGCGCGAATGGAATGACGCTGAGTTACGACGACGCCCTCGCCTTTCTGTTTCCCCGGACGACCACGATCAAGTTCGGGCTCGATACCACGCGCCTACTCCTCGAGACGCTGGGAAGCCCGCATGACATCGTGCCGGCCGTGCACATCGGAGGGACCAACGGGAAGGGCAGCGTGTCGACGCTGGTGGCTGCCGCGCTCCAGGAAGCGGGGTGGCGGGTGGGCCTCTATACCTCGCCGCACCTGGTCTCGTTCAGGGAGCGAATCAGGGTCGACGGCGTCCCCATCGGCGAGGATGCGCTGGCGATGTGGACCAACCGCCTGCGGGAGACTGTCCTCGAGCACAAGGCCACCTTCTTCGAGGCCACCACCGCCATCGCCTTTGCCGATTTCGCGGCGCGCGGCGCCGAGATCGCCGTCGTCGAGGTGGGACTCGGGGGCCGGCTCGACAGCACCAACGTCATCCGGCCGCTGGTCAGCGCCGTCACCAAGATCGAGCGCGACCACATGAAGTACCTGGGCGACACACTGGAGCACATCGCACGGGAGAAGGCGGGCATTGCCAAGCCCGACGCGCCGTTCGTTATCGGCGAGCGAAACGCGGCCCTCGTCGACGTGCTCCGCCGTGAGGCGAGGAAGGCGGTGGTGCGAGCCGATCCGTCGGCCAGAGCCGATATCAGGGTGTTGCCGCCCTCCTACGAATGGACCGACGGGCTCCGGCTCGCGGGCCCGCATCAGCGGCGGAACGCCGGCGTCGCACACGCGATACTCATGGCCCTCCCCGAGCCTTACCGGCCTCCTTTCGATGCGGTGGCGCGCGGGTTCGCCGGCGCCAGAATCGCCGGCCGGCTCGACCGCCGGGGCAAGTGGCTGTTCGACGTGGCCCACAATCCCGATGGGATTCGCGCGCTCATCGCCGCCATTGACGCTATCAAACCTCCCCGGCCCCTCCACGCGCTGGTCTCGATTCTTGGCGACAAGGAGTGGCCGGAAATGCTGGTGGAGCTCGACCGCGTGATTGACCGCGGATTCCTCACCGTCGCCCCGACGGCCGCGGGAAGAGGGTGGGACGCGCGCTGGCTTCGCCGGTGGCTCCGCGATCGCGGCCGGCCGCCGGCGCGCTCGGTATGGACGCTCGAGCCCAACTTCCGGGAGGCCCTCGAGGCGGTTCCGGAGGGGGCCGCGACCGTGCTGGTGACGGGATCGTTTCACACGGTTGGAGACGTGATGACGGAGCTGGGAATGGAGGTGTGAGCTGCGGTGACGGTAAACGGGGCCGAAAGCGGAGGACGACATCTTCTCTCGGACTCTTCCGTTTCCTGACCGCCCGTTCACCGTTCACCATTGTTCATGCCGTTCCCCGCTGTTCTTCCCCGTTTACCGTTCACCGCTCCCCCCCTATCTTCCCCCCATGCAAACCCAGGCCCTGCCGGGCTTTCGCGAATTTTATCCCGCCGATCTCGCGCTCCGCTCCTACATCTTCCACACCTGGAGGACCGTAGCGGCGAGATATGGATTCGAGGAATACGACGGACCCCCGCTGGAGCCGCTGGATCTCTACACCGCCAAGAGCGGCGATGAAATCGTCGGGCAACTCTACGAGTTCGAGGACAAGGGTAAACGTCGGGTGGCACTGCGTCCGGAGATGACACCGACGCTGGCCCGAATGGTGGCGGTCCAGGCCAACAGCCTGAAAAAGCCGATTCGCTGGTTCTCGATTCCGCAGCTCTTTCGCTACGAGCGGCAGCAAAGGGGGCGGCTTCGAGAGCACTTCCAGCTCAACTGTGATCTGATCGGCGAGCCCGGGCCGCTCGGCGATGCCGAGATCGTGGCGCTCGCCGTGGACGTGATGCGGGCCTTCGGGCTCGGTCCGGCCGACGTGCGCGTTCGCATCTCCGACCGCCGGCTTCTCGGCGCCATTCTCGCGGCGCTCGGATTTGCCGCGGAGCGTGAGGCGCTGGCGCACCAGGCGCTCGACAAAGTCGGCCGCTCCGAGTACGCTGCCAGGAAGCGGGCATTGCTCGATGCCGGATGCGCCGCCGCAAGCGTCGCCGAGCTCGAATCGCTCAAGGATCTCAAGGAACTGGGCGAGGTCGAGCGGCGGTTTCCCGGCGCCGCTCCGGCCACCGCGCCGCTCCGAGCGACGCTCGATGCGCTCGGCGCCATGGGGCTCGGCGGATTCGTCGACCTCGATCTCACGATCGTGCGCGGCCTGGCATATTACACGGGGACGGTCTTCGAGCTGTTCGACGCCGGCAACACGCTCCGCGCCATCTGTGGCGGTGGGCGGTACGATAAGCTGCTGGAGTCGCTCGGAGGTGTCGATCTGCCCGCGCTCGGCTTCGGGATGGGCGACGTGGTTCTCGCCGAGCTGCTGCGCGCCAGGGGCGTGGTCCCGGCCGTGGTGGCGCCGATCGACGTGTTCGTGGCCGGCGTCACCGCGGACGATCTGCCGCACGTCCTATCGCTGGCCCACGAGCTGCGCGATGCCGATTTCCGCGTTGAGTACGCCCTCAGCGTGCAGCCTGTAGGCAAGCAGCTCAACCTGGCCGGCTCGCGTAACGCTCGCTGGGCGGTGCTGGTCGGCCCCGACGAGCGCGCGCAAGGCCAGGTGATGCTCAAGGATCTCGACGGAAAGAGCCAGGCGGCGGTGCCGCGGGATCAGGTGGCCGAGCGGATAGCTGGGATGGTGGGGATGTGAGTCACCTCGGAGGCACGGAGAACGGCCACGGAGAACTACAAAGGCTTTGTTGTTTTTCTCCGTGCTTCCGTGGCGAAAACAAACACGGGTGATGTCGAGAAACCGAGTCGAGGAGCAGGGATGGCCGACACGAAGGCGTTGACGACGCGCGCTACCGATTTCAGCGCCTGGTACAACGAGCTGATTGCCCGCGCCCAATTGGCGGACTACAGCCCGGTGCGCGGGTGCATGGTCATCCGGCCGAACGGCTATGCGATCTGGGAACAGATGCAGGGTGCCCTCGATCAGATGTTCAAGGACACCGGGCATCAGAACGCCTACTTCCCGCTCTTCATTCCCCAGAGCTTCCTGGCCCGCGAGGCGCAGCACGTCGAAGGTTTCGCGCCCGAGACCGCGGTGGTCACCCACGGCGGCGGCAAGGAGCTCGACGAGCCGCTGGTGGTCCGGCCGACGTCCGAGTCGATCATCTACGCGATGTACGCGAAGTGGATCCAGAGCTATCGCGATCTGCCGCTGCTGATCAACCAGTGGGCCAACGTGGTTCGCTGGGAATTGCGTACGCGGCTCTTTCTCCGTACTACGGAGTTTCTCTGGCAGGAGGGCCACACCGCCCATGCCACCGAGGCGGAGGCGGAGGAAGAGACGCTGCGCATGCTCGGCGTCTACCGGACCTTCATGGAAGAGTGGATGGGGATGCCGGTGATCACCGGCCGCAAGACCGACAGCGAGCGGTTCGCGGGCGCGCTTCGCACCTACAGCTGCGAGGCGCTCATGCAGGACAACAAGGCCCTCCAGGCGGGCACCAGTCACAATCTCGGCCAGAATTTCGCCCGTGCATTCGAGGTCACCTTTCAGACGGCCGCCGGAGGGCTCGACCACGTCTGGAATACGTCGTGGGGTGTCTCGACCCGCCTGGTCGGGGCGCTCATCATGACGCACGGCGACGACGCAGGACTCGTGTGCCCGCCGCGTCTCGCGCAATACCAGGTTGTGGTCGTTCCGATCTACCGCACCGACGAAGAGCGCGCCAACGTGATCGCGGCCGCGGAAGGGCTGCGCCGCGAACTGGGGGCCGCCGGCATCCGCGTGCACGTCGACGCACGCGAGGGCATGAAGCCCGGCGCCAAGTACTACGAGTGGGAGGGCCGAGGCGTCCCGCTTCGTCTCGAGGTCGGACCGAGAGATCTTGCGTCGGGCACGGTCATGCTCGCGCGGCGAACGGGAGGCAAGAAGGAATCGCTGGCCACGGCTGACCTCGCGCCGCGGCTCCTCGAGATCATGCGGCAGATGCAGTCAGACCTTCTCGAGACGGCTCGCGCGCGCCGCGAGGCAGCCAGCATCCGGGGGGCCACGAAAGAGCAGTTCCTGGCACACATCCAGGGACCCGGGGGCCTCGTGTACGCGGGATTCTGCGGCACGGCTTCATGCGAGGCCGAGATCAAGGAGCAGACCAAGGCGACGATTCGGGTGCTGCCCGACGAGGAGTTTCGTTCGCCGGTGGCGCCGACGACCTGCATGTGGTGCGGCCGCCCGAGCGTCGCTGAGGCGGTGTGGGCCAAGGCGTATTGACCGGCGGCGTAGCAGGCCTCTTCGCCGACGCCGGCCTTGTGCGCGATGCCGGCGCCCTCCGCCTGGGTGGCGTGTCGCTCTCGGAGATCGCCGCGGCGGTCGGCACGCCGGCGTACGTCTACAATGCCGGAGCCATCCGCGAGCGATACCGGGCCCTCGATGCGGCCCTGAGCGGCGTGCCCCATCGCATCTGCTTCGCAGTCAAGGCCAACAGCACACTCGCCATTCTTCGGATTCTCCGCGACCTCGGGGCCGGCGCCGACATCGTCTCCGGAGGAGAGCTGGCCCGGGTCCTCGCCGCCGGTTTCGACCCGTCGCACGTGGTCTTCAGCGGCGTCGGGAAGTCAGCCGACGAGATCCGGACGGCGGTCCGGGCCGGCTTGGGACACCTGAACGTCGAATCGCTGGGCGAGCTCGACCGGCTGGCGCGCCTCGCCGACGAGGAACGCAAGCCGGTGTCAGTCGGCATCAGGGTCAATCCCGACGTCACCACCGACACGCACCCATACATCTCGACGGGCAAGAGCGGCATCAAGTTCGGTGTGCCGATCGATCAGGTACCCGCTGCCGCCGCGCTCATTGCGGCGCACCCGCTCCTGGAGCTGACGACGCTCGCGATGCATCTCGGGAGCCAGCTCGTGACCACCGAGCCGTTCCGTCAGGGCATCGCCAGGCTGCTCGAGCTGGCCGAGCGCCTCTGTGCCGCGGGCTCGACCACCCTCAGGGTCGTCGATGTCGGCGGCGGTCTCGGCATCCGGTACGGCGACGAGCCCTGGATGGACCCGCGAGTCTTCGCCGAGGCGGCGGCTCCAGCCATCGCCCAGACGGGATACACCATGTATCTCGAGCCCGGGAGATTTCTGGTCGGCAGCGCCGGAGTGCTCCTGACCGAGGTGCTGTACCGGAAGCACTCGGGTGGAAAAGAATTCGTCGTGGTGGACGCGGGAATGAACGACCTGGTCCGGCCGAGCCACTATCAGGCCTACCACGAGATCGTGGAGCTGGAGGAGAAGGGACGCGCTCCGATTCAGGTGGATGTGGTCGGGCCGGTCTGCGAGACGGGCGACTTCCTCGCGCTCGACCGTCGGCTGCCCGAGGTGAGGCCGGGGGAGCGTCTGGCCGTGCTCGGCGCCGGGGCATACGGATTCGTGATGGCCTCCAACTACAATTCGCGCCCGCGGCCGGCGGAGGTCGTGGTCGATGCGGACTCGTGGTGGGTGGCGCGGCCTCGCGAGACCGTGGAAGAGCTGTATCGGCACGAGCGGGTACTTCCTTGAGCGAGCCCATGCCCCAGCACCACGACGGAATCCTGATCATCGACTTCGGATCCCAGTATACCCAGCTCATCGCGCGGCGCGTGCGCGAGGCGCACGTGTACTGCGAGATCCACCCGCCCTCACGCACCATCGAGTGGATCCGCGACTGGAAGCCGAGAGGCATCATTCTCTCCGGCGGCCCGGCCTCGGTCTACGACGAGCACGTTCCCACCGCGGATCCGGCGCTGCTCGAGATGGGCACACCGGTGCTCGGCCTCTGTTACGGCATGCAGCTCGTGGCCCACCTCTCCGGTGGACGGGTCATCGCCGCCTCTCGCAGAGAATACGGGCGGGCCAATGTCACGGTGCTCGGCGGCCGCCTCTTCGACGGCTTCGGGAAGGGCGAAGAGACGCCGGTCTGGATGAGCCATGGGGATCATGTCGACGTTGCGCCGCCGGGCTACGACGTGACGGCTTCGAGCCCCAACTCACCGGTCGCGGCGTTCGAGCATCACGAGCGACCGCTCTTCGGCGTTCAGTTTCACCCCGAAGTGGCGCACACACCTCGCGGGCGCGAGATGATCGACAACTTCCTGTTCGATGTCTGCGGATGCACTCCCGACTGGACCGCCGGGCACTTCGTCGAGACCGAGGTGTCGCGAATCCGTGAGACAGTTGGCCCGTCCGGACGCATCATCTGCGGCCTCTCCGGCGGCGTGGACTCGTCGGTGGCCGCTGTACTGGTCCACCGCGCCCTCGGCGACCGCCTGACCTGCATCTTCGTCGACCACGGCCTCCTCCGCCTGCACGAGCGCGAGCAGGTGGAGGCCACCTTCCGGCGCCATCTCGGTATCGATCTCCGCGTCGTCGACGCCTCCGATCTCTTTCTCGAGCGGCTCGCCGGGATCTCCGATCCGGAGGAAAAGCGGAGGAGGATCGGTCATACATTCATCGAGGTGTTCGAGCAGGAAGCAAAGGCCGTCGGCCATGACGTGCGCTACCTGGTGCAGGGGACGCTCTACCCCGACGTGATCGAGTCACTCTCGCCCAGGGGCGGCCCTTCGGCCACGATCAAGACGCACCACAACGTGGGCGGGCTGCCCGAGCGCCTGCCGTTTGCCCTGCTCGAGCCGCTGCGTGAGCTGTTCAAGGACGAGGTGAGGCAGGTGGGCCGCGAGCTGGGGCTGCCCGAGGAGATGGTAGGGCGGCACCCCTTTCCCGGCCCAGGCTTGGCCATCAGGATCCTGGGCGACGTGACCCGCCCGGCGCTCGACGTCCTCCGCCGGGCCGATCACATCTACATCGAGGAGATCCGGGCCGCGGGACTGTACGACGACATCTGGCAGGCCTTTTCGGTCCTGCTCCCCATCCGATCCGTGGGAGTGCAGGGCGACTTCCGGAGCTACGATCAGGTCATCGCGCTCCGGGCGGTGACGAGCCGCGACGGGATGACGGCGGACTGGTTTCCGTTTCCTCCCGACGTGATGGCCCACATCTCGAATCGCATCGCCAACGAGGTGGACGGCGTCAATCGCGTCGTCTACGACGTCAGCTCGAAGCCGCCCGCAACCATCGAGTGGGAGTAGCCGAACAACCGCCCGGGAGGAGGGCGTCGGTCCAGACAGCCGCTCGTTCGGAACGACTTCCAGATAGCAGCCGACGTTCGGAAGTGTCGGCGTCATGTGCGCTTCTTCTCCTTGAGTTGAATGAGATATCCGTCGAGCTGATCCAGGCGCCGCCCCGGCTCTTGACTGCGCGCCCGATCGGAATAGGCTTGCGGCAGGGTCGTGTTTTGTCAGGCTCTCCAACCATCGAGTGTGAATGGCTGGCCCTCGCGGTGTGACACTCCGCTTTCTCGCCGAGCCCAGCCACGTCAACTTCGGCGGCAAGGTGCACGGCGGCGCGGTGATGAAATGGATCGACCAGGCCGGCTATACCTGCGCGGCGGGATGGGCGGGGCAGTACTGCGTCACGCTCTACCTGGGAGGGCTGCACTTCCTGCGGCCGATTCACGTGGGGGAGGTCGTCGAGTTGCGGGCGCTCGTGATCCACACGGGGCGGACCAGCCTACACATCGCCATCGACATCTACGCCGCCGATCCCAAGGCCGCGAAGAAGAATCGCTGCTGTCACTGCGTGATCGTCTTCGTCGCTCTGGACGATGGGGGGCGGCCCTGTCCGGTTCCGTCGTGGACGCCCGAGAACGACACGGATCGTGCCCTACAGCAGTACGCGCTTCGCCTCACCGAGCTCCGGAAGCTGATGGACGGCGAGATGGAGGCCCACTTTCGGCTTCTGGAGGAGGCCAAAGGATGACGGACCCGCCTACCGCCGCGACTTGAGCACGCGAATTTCCCTGCGGCGCGTGTCCGCCTCGCCCTCGGCTCCAGATACCCGCACCTCCACCAGATACCGCCCCGGCTTGAGCCTCCTGAGCTGAAGCGTTCGCCGGGCCCGGATGACGGAATCGGCCGCCGCCTCCTGGAAGGCGAGCCGAACCACCGGCCTGCGCTCCGGTTCGGCCGGATTGCCTTTCAGTCTGTAGACGCCGATCTCGTGGGCGTAGTGGGCGCCGGCGCTCGCGCCGCTGGCCTCGTAGTACAGCTCCAGCTCGGTTCCTTCCTGCACGATTCCGAACGGCGTCATGTAGGCGGTATCCAGAGCCGTTGGCATCCAGACGGCGCTCGCCCCGACCGCCCCGAGCGCGAGGTCGCTCAGCGCGAGGCCACCGCCCGCCGCGGAAACCCGAACCGTGTCGCGAGGAAGGACGGCGCCGGTGCTTTCTCCCATCTGTACGGCCGCGCGCCAGTGCCAGTTGCCGGGTGGCAACACCGTCTGGACGCGTCCCAACAGATACTGACCGGGCGCCAGGGCGGGAGGCGCAAACACCGTGATCGTCGTGTCGGTCGTCGCGAAGGGCCGGCCGGCGCCGTCGAGCGCAGCCAGCCGCACGCGCACCGGGTAGGTCCGGCCACCCCGAAGCATGGGCGAGCCGGCGGGAGGAGCGACGGCGAAGACGAAATGGGCCAGCGAGCCGCCGGCGACACGGCCGATCGCGATCAGGTTGGCGGCGACCGAGAGGTTATGCGCGAACTGCAGCTCGTAGCTGTCGGTCGTGGTTCCGAAGGCGATGCTCGCCCGGCCGATGCCGCGCTCCGTCGAGCCGGCCCGGGCGGCGCCGTAGGGACCCCAGTTGAGCATCCTGCCATACAACGGCGAAAGAGACTGCCGTGACAGGAGAAGTTGATCGCCCGGCGCGTCGACGGCGCCATGGAGGTCCAGGACGCTCTCGACCAGACGGTAGTCGTAGAGATCCCCTCCACCGTTCTGGTCCCATCCCGACGAAAAATGAAAGAGCAGATCGCCGTCGGCCCGTGCGTAGCGCCACGACTCACTCGGCATGAGCCCGAATACGAATGGCTTGAGCCGCTCGGCGGGCTCGCCGTGACGGACATAGATCACCCCGCGGTCGTCGAGCTCCACGCTGCCCGAGCGGTAGGCATCGAGTCTGCCGTAGAAGCGGCGGCTCACCGTCAGGCCAAAGTGGCGCCGGGCGTAGAGCAGTCGCCTGTAGTGCTCGACGAGTCGCTCTCCTTCGCCGCGAAGCTCCTCGCGGTCGCGTTGCGTCCAGAATCGCCGGAGATAGTCCGCGCGGGCGGGGCCTCGCGAGGCGTCGAACTCGGCAAGCTCCGCCTTCGTTGCGATCGGTGTGAGATCGGACCGGTACTCCGCCACCGCGGTGGAGTCGTCGTCCGCCGATCCCTCGAGGTAGAGCGCCTCCGCGTCCCGGTGGCCCGAGCCCAGGCTCGTGCGCGCGATCTCGAGCAGCTCCAGCGCACGCGGGCCGCCCGCGGCGCGCGCCGCCTCGAACGCCGCGAGCGCC
>JBBRGF010000032.1:0-23963 GCA_038240975.1 Gemmatimonadales bacterium | reverse complement strand
CCTGGGAGAGATGATCGGCTACGCTCGAGGGACCATCCGCGATGCGGATATGAAGATGCTGGAGATGGAGTTGCACAGGTTTCCCTACGTCTGCCGCCGGTCGTTGATCGCCGCACGCGTGGGTCCCGAGGCCTCAGAGTCGGTATGACCAGTCATCCAAGGGAGCCCGGGATGCCGGAGCCAGTGCAGCATTCAAACGGTGATGCGTCGGCACGCATGTCCGTGGTTCTCGCCACCGACAATTATCAGACGATCCGCCCGGTCATTCACCATCTACGCAAGCAGACGGTACGGGATCAGCTCGAGATCGTGATCGTCGCGCCCTCGGGGCCGCTTGGGGTCGACGAATCGGAGCTCGAGGGTTTTGCGGGCGTGCGCGTCGTACGAGTCGAATCGCTCCGACCACTCGGCGCGGCCCGTGCCGCGGGGGTCCGGGCGGCCCGGGCACCCGTGACCTTCATCGGTGAGACCCACAGCTACGCTCATCCTGGTTGGGCCGAAGCGCTGATCGATGCGCACGCCGGGCCCTGGGCCGCGGTGGTGCCGGGATTTGGCAACGCGAATCCCGCGGGCCCGCTGAGCTGGTCGCTCTTTCTGCTCGACTACGGACTGTGGCTCCACGTCCTGCCCGCGAGGGAGATCGTGATGGCCCCGACTCACAATGTCGCCTACAAGCGCCAGGCCCTACTGGAGCTGGGAAGTGGTCTCGACAGCGCGTTGACCCATGGCGATCAGCTCGCGGTGCTCTTCCGCGCCCGGGCGTATCGCACGTATTTTGAGCCCGCCGCGCGGATTGATCACCTCAACCTTGCGCGGTGGGCACCCTGGGCGACTGAGAGGTTGCATGCCGGCCTGCTGATGGGCGGGCGGCGGGGCGCTCGGTGGTCCCGGCTCCGGCGCATGGTGTACTTCTGCGGTTCGCCGCTCGTTCCCATTCTGCTGTTGAAGCGTCTCCGCACAGGGGTCAGCCGGATGTATCGCGGCGGCGGTATTCCCGCCGGCACCCTCGCGGCGGTCATCGCCGGGACGATTCTCTCGGCAGCCGGAGAGATGATCGGCTATGCCCGCGGAACCCCTGGCAATGCCGACGAAAAGATGCTGGAGATGGAGGTGCACAAGGTCCGGTATGCCGGGCGCAACTCGCGGCTCTCCCGGGCCGCGCGCGGATGAAGTTCGGCCTTGTCGGGTGTGGCAACATCGCCTACTGGATGCATCTGCGCGCGTTGCGGAGCATTCGGGGCGTGACGCTTGCAGCAGCGGCGGACCCTGATCCGGCTGCGCGCGAGCGCGCACGGCGACTGAGCGGAGTGCATGTCTACGAGCGGCCGGACGAGTTGTTCGGACGCGAGGACATCGACGCTGTCGTCATCTGCACGCCGACCCATCTGCATGCGCAGCACGCCATTGCCGCCGCCGTCGCCGGCAAGCACTTCTATCTCGAAAAGCCCATCGCCACGACCGCCGCGGATGCACGCCGGGTCATGGAGGCTGCGGCTCAGGCGGGTGTGACGGGAGTGATGGGTTTCAATCGCCGGCTGCATCCGCTCTACGAGCAGGCCCGGCACCTGCTCGCAAGCGGTCGCATCGGGCGGGTCCGTGCCGTGCAGACCGCCTGTTGCGAGTCGATGCCCCTCGAGACCATGCCACAATGGAGACGACGGAGAGAGACGGGAGGAGGGGTCCTTCTCGAGCTGGCCTCCCATCACATCGACCAGCTTCGGTGGTTGCTCGGCGACGAAGTCGCCTGCGCCAGGGCATCGCTCCGATCCGAGCTGACCGAGCAGGATACGGCGCGCGTCGAACTATCGATGGCGGGCGGGGTGGAGGTCCAGGGGTTTTTCTCGTTTCGGGCCGGGCTGACGGATTACATGGAGTTCCTCGGGGACGGCGGCGCGCTGCGAGTGGATCGTCACTCTCCCCGGCTCTCGCTTCGGGTCGGGCGAAGGTTCGGCTATGGCGTCCGCCGGCCCTGGATAGCGCCGACACCCTCGGCCGGGGCGTGGCGGCTGCAACGGCTGTTCCGTCCCTCGATCGACCCTTCGTTCCGTCGAGCGCTTCGCGCCTTCCTGGATCTTGTGCGCGGCCGCGAGAATCGAGTGGCGTCCCTGCAGGATGGCCTACGGAGCCTCGAGGTCATCCTGGCTGCGGAGGACTCAGCGGGGCGTGTCGTTCCGGGCAATCCCGATGGCGCTGAAACAGGAACTCCGTGCGCGTACTGCTGATCACCGACTGGATGGCGGGAGTCGGTGGAGCCGAGCGGTATGCCATCAGCCTTCGAGACGGTCTCCGCGCCGCAGGCGACGAGGTACGGCTGCTGACCAGCAGCGCCGGGTCGGCCGCGGACGGCACTGCCGACTACCGCGCGTACGGCACGGAGCGCGTCGCCACCCAGGCGGTGCTGCAGATCGCCAATCCGTTCGCCGCCATGACAGTGCGGTCAGCGGTCCGCGATTTCCAACCGGACTTGGTCCTGGTGAACATGTTCGAGTACCATCTGTCGCCCGCCATTCTCGGTCAGCTTCGGGACGTGCCGAGCATCCACAGCGTCACCGACTACAAGTGCATTTGCCCCGTCGGCTCCAAGCTCCTGCCGGACGGGCGCCTCTGTGAGTTTCGCGCCGGGTTGGTCTGCTGGCGATCAGGTTGCGTCAGCCTCACTCACTGGCTCAGAGATCGGCCGCGCTATGCCCTCATCCGCGCCGGCAGAAGTCACTTCAACCGGGTTCTCGCCTGCAGCCGTTGGGTGCAGCGTGAGCTCGCGCTCGATGGCGTAGAGTCTGAGCACCTGACGCTGCCGGTTGCGGAGCAGGGCCCGGCCTTCCGCCGCGCGCCCTCCGCCGAGCCGCTGTTCGTCTTCTTCGGGCGGTTGGACGCCAACAAAGGGCTCGTGATGCTGCTCGGGGCCTTCGCCCGGCTCCGGCTCGTTGCGCCCACCGCGCTGCTGCGAATCGTCGGGACCGGGCCACAACGCCCCCTCTTGGAGGGCATCGTCCAGGCGCTCGGCCTCGGCAGCGCGGTCACCTTTCGCGGCTGGGTGGTTCCCACCGAGGTGGAGCACGAAATGGCCGATGCCTGGGCGCTGGTCGTGCCCTCGCTCTGGGCGGAGCCGCTCGGCTTGGTGGCACTCGAGGCAATCGTCCGGGGCGTTCCGGTCATCGCGAGCGCGAGCGGCGGCCTGGGCGAGGTCGTAGAGCACGGCACCAGCGGTCTTCTGTTCCCCAATGGTGACGAGGACGGCCTCACCCGGCATCTCGAGGCTGT
Source organism: Gemmatimonadales bacterium (assembly GCA_038240975.1). Taxonomy (GTDB): domain Bacteria; phylum Gemmatimonadota; class Gemmatimonadetes; order Gemmatimonadales; family GWC2-71-9; genus CAVVWJ01. The sequence goes on along the minus strand of JBBRGF010000032.1, from coordinate 20,702 downwards.
CGCCCGCGGCGCCGCCTTTTGCTCTCACGCACTGGCCGACGAGGTCGTCGAGCGAGCGCGGGAGTCGCACAGTCTGTCGCGGCACACGGAGGACATGCGACGGGTCTTCCGCGAAGTGGTGGCTGGGGCTCCCGTGACTGGAACAGTCACCGGCGCAGGCCCCCCCGCCTCCACCACGAGCTCGCCGTTGTGAGCTCGGCGGTGGTGAGCGCGCCCGTGAAGAGGAAGCCGATCACGATCCCCGCGCCGAGTGCCGCCAGTTTCAGCACGACAAGCACGCCGCCGGCAGGCCAGAACACCGCGGCCGTGTACACCGCCGCCGACAGGATGCCGCTCTGCACAACGGTCGCCGCCGGCGGCAGTACCCGGCACACCCGATGGACTGCGATCGCGAGGGCCACCGCGGAGAGTATCGCTCCCGCGAGTGTGACAAGGGCGGCGCCTTGCGGCCCCGCGCGTGGGATGAGGATCACGTAGCCGACCGTCGCGACGAGGGGAAGCGGCCCGGTGAGGGCGAGTGACAGCCCCGTATGGCCCGCGGCGATGAGCATGGCGGTGGTGACCGAAACGAGCACCAGCGCCACGGCGGCGAAGAGCAGAGGCGCCAGAAGCGGTGCCGCGGGCCCGAAAGCGGGGCCGAATACCAACGTGATAATCTCCCGGGCCGACCCCGCGACCAGCGCCGCGAACGGAACCAGGAGGAGCACGCCCCGCATGGCATCGCGGCCGATACGTACGGCTTTTTCGTTCCGCTTCTCGCGGTATGCTCGGGTCAGGGTCGAGAGCAGAAGCGGCGAAAAAGAAAGGGTGAACAGACTCGGGAGAATGGCCAGATTCTGGGCGGCGCCGTAGTGGCCGGCCTGCTCCGGGGAGCCACCGAGTGCGGTCAAGGCAATCAGGTCGAGCTTGTCATAGAGACGGAGGGCCAGGGCGGAGACCAGGAGTGGCGCCGCATAGCTCCACAGCTTCCGGATCAGCATGGTGGAGGGGAGTGAAAACGCCGGACGTACGAACAGGCGGCAGACCAGAAGCTCGATCAGTGAGGCTCCGGTGCTGCCGAGAACGGCGCCATTGATCGAGAGCCCCATCTCCACGAAGATCACGACGAGCATCAGGCGACTCACCCAGCGCGCGGCAGCCGCCAGCGCCCGCTCGCTGAAGTCACCGAGTCCGATCATGATGTTGCGATGCGCCTGCGCCAGGCAGAACAGCGGGATGTCGGCGGCGAAGAGCCGGAGAGGCCCGGCGAGCGCCGGAGTGTCGAGGAGCTTGGCCACCGGGCCAGCCAGCAATCCGAGAAGCAGTGCGGCCGCTATCGCCAGCACCGCTTGCGCGCTTACCACCGCCCCGCCGATCGGCCGCCAGTCTTCGGAATCTGCCACGAGCCTCACGGAGGCCCGCGAGAAGAGCGCCATGAGGCTCCACTCGATCCAGGCGACGATTGCGGTGGCAACCGCGAAGACGCCGTAGCTTTCGGGGCCCAGCCGCCGGCCGAGATAGGCCGCGGTGAGCAGTCCCGTCGGAATCAGAAGGCTTTCCGCCAGGAAGACTCGGACGCCTCCGATCAGCAGGTGGCGAGAGGGCGGCGTTTCTGGCGTCGTTGGCTCAGGAACCATGGCGGGGACATCGTCTGAACATTGAGGCCTCGTTGAGCGACAACCCGAGCTCCCCGAGCGCGACAGCCCGGACCGTAATCGCGCTCGTCGCTATCGCGCTGGTTCTCCGGATCGTGACGGCACTGGTTCTGGGGAACGAGCTGTATTTCGCCGACGAGGCCACTTACGTCGACGCTGCCCGGCGACTGTCGAGCGGCGAAGGATTCGCCGCGCAATACAGCAATGTGCCGGCCTATCCGGCGCTTCTCACGATGCTGTCGGCTTCTGTCGCCACCTCGGTCGTGTGGCTCCGGGTGGCGCAGGCAGTCGTCACGGCGTTCGGGGCCGGGCTGACGTTCACGCTCGCGCAGCGCCTGTTCGGCCGGACCGCGGCGATCGCGACGGCAGGCATCTACGCGTTGGATCCCTTGCTCGTCGTGGCCGCCGGTCTTCTGTACCCGGAGGCGATCGCGGCGACGTTGATGGTCGCCATGGTGCTGGCTGCGTGCGAGGCAGTTCGCAGAAACTCCATCGCCGCGTCCACGCTCACCGGGGCTCTGCTCGGACTCCTCGCGCTCTTCCGGCCTGTGGCGCTCGCGGTCGTGCCCGTCGTGGTTCTCTGGATCGCGCTCAATATCGGAGGTCGGTCGAGCCGCCGGGGCCTGCACGGAAGTGTGGTCGCGCTCGTCTGTCTCCTGGTGCTCGCGCCGTGGACCTACCGAAACTACCTGATTCACGGCCGCCTGATGCCGGTCTCAACTGCCGGCACCGCCATAGCCCCGGTGACGCACGGTGAAATCGAGCGCCGGGGGCTCACCGCATCACTGCTGCTGAAAGCCTGGCGGGAGCCCGGTGTATTGGCCACGCGGATGACTCGTGAGTTCGGGCACTTCTGGGAGCTCGCCCCCGAGCGTCTGATGACCGACGATTCCGTCCGGAGGCAAGCGTTGCACAATCGGGACCGGCGATTGCCGACCCAGCCGATGTTCGACCGCTCGCTCCGCGATCTCGTGAGCGCGGCCTCGTTCGGAGTCGAGCTGATCCTCGCGCTCGCGGGCCTGGTGCTGCTGTGGCGAGCGCACCGCCGGGAGGCGGTCTTACTAGCGTCTATCGTGTTGGCATACGCGGTCGGATATGCGCTGTTTCTGGGCAAGCTGCGCTATCGGATCCCCATTCTTCCGCTGGTATTCTTGTGCGCCGGGGTCGGCGCTAGCGCGCTGGTCGCGCTCGTACGCAGGGCCCGCACGCCGCCCTGAGGGTCCTGCACTGCGCCGGCAGGCAAGCACCGTTCGCTTGGGCGGGCAACTCGTTGTGTTGAGGGGACGATGCGAACGCCGGGAGTCGAACCCGGACCCCTTGCGGGACAGGATCCTAAGTCCTGCGCGTATACCAGTTCCGCCACGTTCGCGAGCATGAATGCACTTATGCCCAATCCTATCTCAGAGTCCCGTCTGATGCCAGCGATCTATCATCACTCGCGGGCCCGGCGTGGGAGCACGCCGCTCACAAGAGCCGCGAGCATCGCTCGAATCGAAAACTCGAACCGGCCAATGCGTCCAGATGAGACCGGAAGCGTGGACTGGGTGATCGCATCTTCCTCTCTCTCCGGATTCCGACAGGAGAGGTCGATGCGACCCAACGGCACCCGGTCGAAGGCGTCGACCCACGTGCGGCGCTTCACCGACAGGATGTCCTGGAAATGACGGACAGCGCGTCCGCCAGGCGATCGATCTCCTCGATCGTGGTGTAGAGGTAAAGCGACGCTCGCGCAGCCCGGGTGACGCCGAAACGCTTCAGCAACGGCAGTGCGGCGAGGTCGCCGCCACGGATCGCGATGCCCGGGGCGTCGAGCGCGACGACCAGATCCTGCGGCGAGACGCCGTCGATCGCGAAGCTGAACACGGCGATCCGTTCCGCCGGTGACTTCGGTCCGATGATCCGCAGCCCGCGAATATCAAGCAGGCGCCCGAGTGCATGACGCGTGAGCGACTGCTCGTGGCGCCATATCGCGTCGGCACCGACGCGCTCGATGAACCGGATGGCCGCTGCCAGACCCACGGGGCCCGATACGTTGGGTGTGCCCGCGCCGAACTTGAGGGCACCCGGAGAATAGCTGGCGCCCTCGGGTGATCGCTGCACCGTTCAGACACTGCTCGCACGCTTCGGCCTCACCGACCCTGCACTGGAGGCGATCGGTGAGATTGTCCACGACATCGATTGCAAGGACGAACTCTTCGGCAGACCTGAAACGCAGGGAGTCGCACGCTTGGTCAGGGGCATCGCCGATTCCGTATCGCCCGATGCCGAAAGGATCGAGCGGGGGGCTCGCCTGTTCGACGATCTCTACGCAGCCTTTGCGGGCTGAGGCGCAATGAGCGGTGCAACTGATTCCCCACCGGCCAGGCATGAGATCGTACCGGTGTCGCTCGTCAGCCTCACCCGTTACTTCCTGCGGCTCGGAACGCTGGGCTTCGGCGGGCCCATTGCGCTGGCGGCGGCCATGCAGCGCGACTGGTCCTCGGCCGGAAGTGGATCTCAGCTGCCGAATACAAGGAGGGCCTGGCGCTGGCCCAACTGGCCCCCGGGCCTCTGGCCGCGCAACTGGCCATTATATCGGCTGGGCTCGGCAGGGAATCCCGGGTGCCACCGTCGTGGGCCTGGCATTCGTCGGGCCGTCACTCGCCATGGTATTCGTGTTGTCGGCCTGCTATATGCGCTTCGGCGGGCTACCGTGGATGCAGGGCGCCTTTTACGGGATTGGGGCCGCGGTCATCGCCATTGTTGCGCGCGGAGCGGAAAAGCTGCTCCGAAGCACGGTCGGTCGCGACCCGGTGTTGTGCTCGTGGTCCTCGTCAACGCGGCGGTGGTTGGCTGGTCGGAGACGGAATTTCTCTGGGTGTTCGCTGCCAGCGGCCTGGCCGTGCTGGCGCTGCAGGTCTGGCGCGAACGCACTGCCGAAAGGGGGCGCATGGCCGCGGTTCTGACTCCGTGGTGGTGGCTCCTCGGCGGATTGCACGGCCCGGCCTCGACCGACACGCTCGTCCGCATTCTGGGGTTTTTCGCAAAGTCGGCCATCGTGGTGTTCGGCAGCGGGCTGGCAGTGGTGCCGTTTCTGCACGGCGGCGTGGTGCGGGAGTACGGCTGGCTCACCGAGCGTCAGTTCCTCGACGCGGTGGCAGTCTCGATGATCACGCCGGGCCCCGTGGTGATCACGGTTGCATTCATTGGCTACCTGGTTGCCGGACCAGTCGGTGGCCTCATCGCAGCCGTGGGAATGTTCCTGCCCACATACCTCGCCGTCGTCGCTGTCGCCCCGTGGTTTCACCGTATCACAGGGAACCGGCGGCTCCGGGCCGTGGTCGACGGTGTGACTGCTGCCGCGACCGGTGCGATCGCCGGAGCGGTGGTGGTCCTGGGGCGTCGGGCTCTGATCGATGTCCCGACGTGGCTCATCGCCCTCGGCGCGCTGCTCGTGCTGACTCAGGTCCGCCGTGCGCCGGAGCCCCTGGTGATTGTCGTTGCGGGATTCATCGGAGTGGTCGTAACGCAATTGCAGTGAGCGGACGGCTAGGAGAACCTTTCCCGCAGCCAGACCTGAAACAGCTTCTCGCAGTAGGAACTGTCGGTGGAATTCTCCGTCTTCACCCGGCCGCCATCCCGCAACACCGCGAAGGCGCAGAACTGGGCGACGGTGGGCTTGCCATTGGGACCCGTGCAGTCGGGCACCGCTGTCTGATTGACCTGAAGCCAGACGGAGTCGTCGGGATGGCTTCGTTGCCAGCCGGCGCACTTGCCGCCGACATCGGGATCGACCTGTTGCCCGGATGGCCTGATCACGAGTCGGAGCACCTGAGGCGAGTCGGCCGACGCGCCGGCTTGCTTCGGCTTTTTCGGGGCGGTGTCCGGCGTCTCACGCTTGGGCGGCCGCTTGGCCTCGGCCGAGGGACGGACGAACTGCCACGGCGTGCACGACTCGTGGGAGAGCTGGCTGCCGCGCACCACCCAGACGCACGAGTGCCCCATTGCGGTGCTGCCGGGTGCAGGCGCCGCGATGCGAAGCGTGTCGGCGCGCCATCGGCCCGGAAGCAGATCGACTCTCGGGTCGGTGCCTTCCACACCGACCTCGACTCTCACGGAATCGGCGACGCCGGCGGCAGAAGACTTGATCAGATCCCACGACACGATGACCTCGAGGGAGTCACCGTCGCCCGACACGTCGGAACGGACGTGTCCGGCCGGTGGCGCCGCCTGGTATACCTCTTTCGGAGTGATGCGGTCGCGAAGGTACCATATGCCAGCCGCCGCGGCGAGGAGAAGAAGCACGACGACGGCCAACGGTCCCCACCGCCTCCGCGGGTGTATGACGACCTCCTGCGGCTCCCATTCGGTCACTGTTGGCTCCCCAGTCCGAGCACGTCCGCGCCCTGCTCCAGGATGATGTCGACCGGAATTCCCTTGGTCTTGAGTCGCGCGAGATCGTTCTCGACTGTGGGCGAAAGCTTGCCCCGGTCGGTCATGAAAGTCTTGACCCCCGCGTAATCGCCGTCTCCCTGATAGCGGAGGATGCGGGAGGCGAGGGAGTCTACGGCGATCCTCATCCGGCCGGCGTCCACCTGGTACCGTCCCGATGCGGAATCCCGCGCGAAGGCGCCGTGCTCTTCGAAGTACGAGAGCTGCGCGGCATTGGCGCGCCCGTGTGCATCACCCGCCCCGAATCGGATCGACCGGAAGATGCTGGCCAGGAAAGTGACGTAATGGTCGTCGAGTGACGTTCCCTTGAGCTCTCCATTCTGGAGGAGGCGGGTAACCAGGTAGAGGCCCAGTATGTCGGCCTTTCCCTCCTCGAGCGCGCCGTCCTGCTCCTTCAGTGCCTGGCGGACCGTGCCCTTGCCAACGATGGTGTTCTTGATGCCGAGCCCATGCGCGACTTCGTGGAACATGACGTTGGCGAAAAAAGCGTCGAACTTGATATGGCTCTGCTGGTCGGGTGCGATCAGCTCATCGGCGATGGGTACCAGGATACGATCGAACTTGGCCCGCATGACATTCTTGAGCTGCAGGCGCCGGGTGCCCTTCAGGAGCTGTACCTGCTCGTCGTTGGGAAGGTTGATGGCGATCGTCTTGGCGCCGGCGTTGGCGTCGCCGGCGTAGTACACCGCATCGTAGGCGTTGAGGTCGGCGTCGGCTCCGGGGCGCTCGCGCTTGTACGCGGCTGCAACTGGCAGCCCGCGCTGTAACGCCGGAAGGAGCCTTGCGTACCGGGCAAGCCTGCCGCTCCACTCCTTGTCCTTGATCAGCACGTACGATTCCGCCGCGGCCTTGTACCCGAAAAGCTGGTCGGTGTAGGTCTCGATAGGCCCGATGACGACGTCGAGCGTGTTGTTCTTCATGTCGAGCCACGCAATGTCGCTGGGGCGATAGTCGTCGGTCTCGAGCGCGCGGGCACGGAGCTCGAGGTAGCGGCGAAGGCCGGGATCGTCGGCATCGGCGGCAGCACTGCGCAACTTTTCCGCGGCGATCTTGACCTGGTCGGCATACACCTCGTGATAGGGGGCTGCCGTGAGCTTACCTGTGGAATCGCGGCGAACCACGGTGTAGAGGCTCTGGAGGGCGGAGTGCCGATTGTTGCCGCCGGCCTTCTCGAATTCTTCTTTCGTCATGTCGTGCGGATAGAACTCCGCCCCCGCGGGTCGGGGCCCCACGTCGGGGACGAGCGGTTTGTCGTTGTCCAGTCGGTCCCATGGACCCGCGTTGAGGACCACCAGACGGCGCAGGCTCGAGTCGGACAACGCGCCGAGGAGAGAATCGCGGGCCGGGTAGAGCTGCCGCCAGAAGATGGTGTCCATCGCGGTTGCGGCATCGATTAGCTTGGGAATCATATCGCGCTCGCGCGCAGTCAGTCCCCGCAGATTGGCCGTGAGCCTCACCGGTGTGTATTGCGCGAGCCTCGCCGACATCGCCGCCTGCTCGCCAAGTGCGGCCGTCGCCCCCTCCGCTTCTCCTTTGCCCTGACACCCGACGATCTGCAAGCCGATTCCCGCCGCCAACGCCAGATGGGGCCAGCCCCGCATGAGCACACTCCAAATCCGTGGGAATACCGCGTAGCACCAATATATAAGAAGGGGTCGGCATGAGCCGACCCCTTCTCACCTCGAGCGGGCGACGCCCGACCCAGGCGCTTATTTGGCCTCTCCCAGCCGGACCCGCTCGACCCTGCGGGTCTGCGAACGGGCGTTGTAAATCCTGAGGGTCACGATACCACCGGAGCCTTCGGTCTGGAGTGCCTTGCGCAGATCCGCTTCCGTGCGCACCGGCTTGCCTTCGACCGAGAGAATGATGTCCGGGCCTCCGCGCTGCGGATCGTCGACCAGCACATCCCACGCCGGCCCTCCGGGTGTGACGTCGGTGACGATCAGGCCCTGCACGTCGGCGGGGAGCTGGAGCTGCCTCTTGGCGTCGATGGTCAGCGGCTCGACGCTGATGCCCAGCCGCCCCATGGTCGCACCGTTCGGCGCGGCCGGGTCGGTATCCTCGTCGTCGGCCGCGGCCACCTGCGGTGCGTCGTTGAGCGGCTGGAGCTTTACGTTGAACGTTTTGTGGATGCCGCCCTTGCGGGCCACCTCGACCTTGACGACGTCGCCCGGCTTGCGGAATCCGATCACTTGCTGAAGCTGCCCGACGTATTCGACCGGCTTGCCGTCGACCGTCACGATGATATCGCCCGGCTCGATGCCCGCGACCTTGGCCGGAGAATCGTCCGTGGGGATGTCCTTCACGACGACGCCGCGGATTTCCGGAAGGCCTACGTAGGCTGCGTCGTTGAGTGAGACATCCTGGATGCTGACACCGAGCGCCGCCCGGTGCACCGTGCCGGTCTGGATGAGCTGCGTCATGACCGTGCGCACGAGATTGATCGGGATCGCGAAGCCGTAGCCCGAGTAAAACCCGGTTTCGCTCGCGATGGCTGAATTGATGCCGATGACCTCGCCGCGCACGCTGACCAGGGGTCCCCCGGAGTTCCCGGGATTGATGGCTGCGTCGGTCTGGATGAAGTCCTGGATGCTGCCTTGCCCACGCCCCGGCAGACCATTGAGGGCGCGCCCCTTGGCGCTCACGATGCCCGATGTGACGGTGAACGTGAGACCTTCGCCGAGGGGGTTGCCGATGGCCAGCACCCACTCGCCGACCCTGGCGTCGTCGCTGTTGCCGAGCGCCACGGGCGGCAGGCCCTTGGCGTCGATCTTGACCACCGCGACGTCGGTGTTGGGGTCGGTGCCGACCACCTTGGCCTTGAACTCCCGGCGGTCGAGGAGGCGGACCGTGACCACTTCGGCGCCTTCAACGACGTGATTGTTGGTGAGGATGTACCCATCGGCGGAAACGATGAAGCCCGACCCGCTGCCCTGCTCGATTTCGGGTTGCTGCCGCTGCCTGGGAAAGAACCGCTCCATTCCCGGTGGGATTCGCTGCTGGGTGGTGTGCTCGGTGCGCTGAGACCGGATATAGACGACGCTCGGCTTGACGTGCTCGGCGACGGCGGCAAAGGCTTCGCTCAGGTCTTGCAGCGGCCGTGCAGCCGGAATGGACGGGGCGGCCACAGGAGCGATGGCGGCTGCGGCTCGACCCTGTTCCTGCGCCGAAGAACGGTTGGGCAGGTCGAGGAGGCCGGCAAAGAGCAGCCCGAGCGCAAAGGCCAGCGCTACCAGGCCACCGAATTTGAGCCAGTTCAACGAGCGAGCGGACATCGAACGATCCTGTCAGGGAACGTGAAAGTGGCACACCCAAGCTGTTACCTAATAGTACCTAGATGTGCCACCTGGTGTTTCGGTCGCAGGTTACTTCTTCTCGTCTACGATCTCGTAGTCGGCCTCGACCACGTCGTCCTGCCCCTGGGCGGGCGAAGCGCCCTCGGGTCCGCCGGGCTGCCCTTCTGGCTGACCCTGCTGGGCGCCCTGGGTGCTCTGGTACAAGGAAGCGCCGGCGGCTGAGTAGGCCGCGTTCAGCTCATCGAGCGCCGTTCGGATGCCGCCGGAATCACCGGTCCTGAGCGCTTCCTTGGAGGCCTCCAGGCTGGCATCGAGCCGCGATTTGGCATCAGCCGGCAGCCGGTCGACCCACTCCTTGCTGTCCTTCTCGACCCGGTACACGAGGCTGTCGAGCTGATTGCGGGCCTCGATCTGCTCGCGGCGCTCCTTGTCTTCTTGCGAGTGCTGCTCCGCCGTCTTGACCATCTTGTCGATCTCGGAATCGCTGAGCCCGCTCGAGGCCTCGATCCGGATCTTCTGCTCCTTGCCCGTGGCCTTGTCCTTGGCCGACACGTGCAGGATACCGTTGGCGTCGATGTCGAAGGTGACCTCTACCTGCGGCATGCCGCGCGGTGCGGGCGGAATTCCGGTGAGTTGGAACTTGCCGATGGTGCGGTTGTCGACCGCCATCTGCCGCTCGCCCTGAAGCACGTGAATCTCGACGGTGGTCTGGTTGTCCTCCGCGGTGGAGAACACCTCGGACTTCTTGGTCGGAATCGTGGTGTTCCGGCCGATGAGCACGGTGGTGACTCCGCCGAGCGTTTCGATGCCGAGCGAGAGCGGCGTGACATCGAGCAGGAGCACGTCTTTCACCTCGCCGCCAAGCACGCCGCCCTGAATCGCGGCGCCGATGGCTACGACTTCGTCCGGGTTGACGCCCTTGTGGGGCTCCTTCCCGAAGAACTCCTTGACGATCTCCTGGACCTTGGGCATGCGGGTCTGCCCACCCACCAGAATCACCTCGTCGATCTGCTTGGGATCGAGGCCGGCGTCCTTGAGAGCCTGCTGCATCGGCGGAATGGTCCGCTGAATCAGGTCGTCAACGAGCTGCTCGAACCGGGCCCGGGTGAGCGAGATGTTGAGGTGCTTTGGCCCGCTCTGATCGGCCGTGATGAACGGCAGGTTGATATCCGTCTGGTTGGTGCTCGACAGCTCCATCTTGGCCTTTTCCGCGGCTTCCTTGAGACGTTGAAGCGCCATCGCGTCTTTGGAGAGGTCGATGCCCTGATCTTTCTTGAACTCGGCCACGAGCCAGTCGATCAGGCGCTGGTCGAAATCGTCGCCACCGAGATGGGTGTCGCCGTTGGTGCTCTTGACCTCGAACACGCCTTCGGCCAGCTCGAGAACGGAGATGTCGTACGTGCCGCCACCGAGGTCGAAGACCGCGATCTTCTCTTCTTTCTTCTTATCGAGGCCGTAGGCCAGCGCGGCCGCGGTGGGCTCGTTGATGATTCGGAGCACCTCGAGGCCGGCGATCTTGCCCGCGTCCTTGGTAGCCTGCCGCTGGGCGTCGTTGAAGTAGGCCGGCACGGTGATGACCGCGCGGTCGACGGTGGTTCCCAGGTAGTCCTCGGCGGTCTGCTTCATCTTCTGCAGGATCATCGCCGAGATCTCAGGTGGCGGATACACTTTGCCCGCGATTTCAACCGCGGCCATGCCGTTGGGGCCGGATGCCACCTTATAGGGAACACGCTTTGCCTCTTCTTTCACTTCTTCGAGGCGGCGCCCCATGAATCGCTTGATCGAGAAAATGGTCTGCTTGGGGTTGGTGACTGCCTGTCGCTTGGCAACCTGGCCCACCAGACGTTCGCCATCTTTCGTAAAAGCTACGACGGACGGAGTCGTACGCCCGCCCTCTGCATTTGGAATGACGACGGGATCGCCGCCCTCCATGACCGAAACGACCGAGTTGGTCGTTCCCAAGTCGATACCGATGATTTTAGAAGCCATGTCTGCTCCAGTGTAAGAACTTCCAGGCGCTCGAAGTTATTGTCTTGTCTGCCACTGCGGGCGGGATCGACCTAGGCCATGAGCAAGTGCCGTACCGACAAATACTGCCGAATTGGCAGACTCGCGACCCCTAGCCTGCGACCCCTATATTCGGAGCATGTTTCCCTATCGAGACGATAACCCCACCCTTAGCACTCCGGTTGTCACCGTCGTCCTTATTGCCCTGAACGTCGCCGTGTGGATTCTGTTCCAGGGAATGGGCACCGAGCCGGGGCTTTCGAAGTCGGTGTGCGAGCTCGGGTTGATCCCGGGGGAGCTTCTCGGGAGGGTTGCCGAGGGGACGACGATTCAGTTGAGTCCTACCTCGGTGTGTGTGCTCGGCGACCAGCGATCGTGGTATACGCCACTCACCTCCATGTTCATGCACGGGGGATGGCTTCACCTCATCGGCAACATGTGGTTCCTCTGGCTTTTCGGAAACAACGTCGAAGACAGCCAGGGCCATGCCCGCTACCTCGTCTTCTACCTCCTGTCCGGGTTCGCGGCGGCGGCGGCACAGACTCTCATCACCCCTTCCAGCACTATCCCGATGGTCGGCGCGTCGGGCGCCATCAGTGGTGTCATGGGCGCCTATGTCGTGCTGTACCCCCGGGTCCGGATTCACATGGTGGTGTTCCTGTTCATCTTCGTCACCCGTATCGTTGTTCCCGCCTATCTCATGCTCGGCTATTGGTTTCTCCTCCAGCTCCTGAGTGGCGGCGTCGCGAGCGGTGAGGGCGGGGTGGCCTTCTGGGCCCACGTCGGCGGGTTCGTCGCGGGCGCGATCCTGATCAACGTGTTCAAGGACTCGGATCTGGTCGCGCGCCACCGGGCACTGGCGAAGTACGTGTGATGAAGCCAGGACAGAACGCCGGGTGCCACCTCGATTGCGGTCGCCGCTCGTGGCGGCTGTGTCGTCCGAGGGACTAACTTCCCAGCCTATGGCCGAGACCCCGCAGCACGGCATCATCTCGCCGTCGCCTGCCGCGCCGATGGAGGTGCACGTGGTATCCCGGAATCCAGGGATGCCGCTCGAGCTCGAGTGGGTCGGAGACGTTCGCGTCAATCGCAGCGCCGTCGAGCGCCGCGCGGCGACGCTGCCCGCCAGGCGCAGCGTCAAGAAGGAATGGCAGGCGGCGTGGCTTCTCCGCGCCGTGACGCTGATGGATCTGACCACCCTGTCGGGCGACGACACGCCGGGCCGGGTTCGGCGACTCTGCGCAAAGGCGCGCCGGCCGGTGCGAGCCGATCTGCTGAAGGCGATGGGTGCCGAGCAGCTTCCCGTCCGGGTAGCTGCGGTGTGCGTCTATCACGCTTTCGTGGAAACCGCTCTGGAAGCGCTCGAGGGATCGGGAATTCCAGTTGCGGCGGTGTCGACGGGATTCCCGGCAGGGCTTTCCTCTTTCGAGCAGCGCATCGCCGAAATCCGGGCATCGGTGGCAGCCGGGGCCGAGGAGATCGATATCGTGATCACCCGGGCCCACGTGCTCACTGAGAACTGGCGCGGGCTTTACGACGAAGTGCGCACCATGCGGGAGGCCTGCGGCGACGCTCACATCAAGACGATCCTGGCCACCGGCGAGCTGGGTACGCTCAGGAACGTGGCGCGCGCGAGCCTGGTGTGTATGATGGCCGGTGCCGATTTCATCAAGACCTCGACGGGAAAGGAGAGCGTCAACGCCACGCTCCCCGTCGGGCTGGTGATGGCGCGCGCCATACGCGAATACCGCGAGCGCACCGGGCAGCTCGTCGGGCTCAAGCCGGCCGGCGGCATCCGCACCGCGAAGGTGGCGCTGGACTGGCTCGCCATGGTAAAGGATGAGCTGGGCGACCGTTGGCTTCGCCCCGACCTGTTCCGCTTCGGAGCGAGCACGCTGCTCACCGACATCGAGCGGCAGCTCGAGCACTTCGTGACGGGCCGGTACTCGTCGGCGTACAGGCACCCCAGCGCCTGATCGCCAGGAGATCCCTCGCTCAGCTCGGCATGACAACGCTTCGCGGGAATGACAGACTATGGCATCCATCCCAGACATCTTCAGCACCATGGCCTACGGGCCGGCCCCCGAGGCCGTGGCCCCGGCGCAAGCGTGGCTGGAGGCTCATGACCGGCGGTTCGGACTGTTCATCGGGGGAGCCTGGAGCCTCGGCAAGGGCGAAACCTTCGAGACGGTGAATCCGGCCACGGGCAAGCCGCTGGCCCGGCTGACGCAGGCCGGCGCGGCCGAAGTCGATCGTGCCGTACGGGCGGCCCGCGAGGCCCAGCCGGCCTGGTGGGCGCTCGGCGGGCACGGACGCGCCCGTCATCTGTACGCCATCGCGCGGCAGATCCAGAAGCAGAGCCGTCTCTTCAGCGTGCTCGAATCGCTCGACAACGGCAAGCCGATCCGCGAGTCCCGTGATATCGACGTGCCGCTCGTAGCCCGCCACTTCTATCACCACGCCGGTTGGGCCCAGCTCATGGAACGGGAGCTGCCCGACCGCGTTCCGGTCGGGGTGATCGGACAGATCATCCCGTGGAACTTCCCACTGCTCATGCTGGCCTGGAAGATCGCGCCCGCGCTGGCGACGGGAAACACGGTGGTGCTCAAGCCGGCCGAATTCACCTCGATCACGGCCCTTCGATTCGCGGAGCTGTGCGAGGAGATCGGCCTGCCGGCCGGGGTAGTGAACATCATCACCGGCGACGGCCGCACCGGCGAAGCGATCGTGGCGCACCCCGGCGTCGACAAGATCGCCTTCACCGGCTCGACGGAAGTCGGGCGAATGATCCGCGCCGCCACCGCGGGAAGCGGGAAGAAGCTGTCACTCGAGCTCGGCGGGAAGTCGCCGTTCATCGTCTTCCAGGACTCCGACCTCGATAGCGTGGTCGAGGGAGTGGTGGACGCGATCTGGTTCAATCAGGGCCAGGTCTGCTGCGCGGGCTCTCGCATCCTGGCGCAGGAGGGCGTGGCCGAACGGCTCGTCGCCAAGCTGAAGGCGCGGATGGAGACGCTGCGCGTGGGCGACCAGCTCGACAAGGCGGTTGACATGGGCGCGATCGTCGCCCCGGTGCAGCTCGAGAAGATCCAGGAGCTGGTGCGGCTCGGCGAAGAGGAGGGTGCCAGGCTCTGGCAGCCGTCGTGGAGCTGTCCGCGCGAGGGGTGGTTCTATCCGCCGACGCTCTTCACCGACGTTTCGCCGGCCGCGACGATCGCGCAGGTGGAGATCTTCGGACCTGTCGTGGTGCTCATGACGTTTCGCACCCCCGCGGAGGCGGTCGAGCTCGCTAACAACACGCGCTACGGGCTCGCGGCGAGCGTCTGGACGGAGAACATCAACCTGGCCCTGGACGTCGCCCCGCAGCTCAAAGCGGGAACGGTGTGGATCAACTGCACCAACGTGTTCGATGCGGCAAGCGGATTCGGCGGGTACCGGGAGAGCGGATTCGGGCGCGAGGGCGGGCGAGAGGGGCTGCGGGAATACGTGAAATGGGATTGGGCCCACGCACACGGTCCTTCGGGGGCGCCCCCTGGCGCCCGCAGCGCCTCCGGACATGCACGCAGTTCTTCGGGACCATCTCCCGGCCGCGCGGCGGGACAGGCTGGCCTCCCGCGCATTGATCGCACGCCGAAGCTCTACATCGGCGGCAAGCAGATCCGCCCCGACTCGGGCTACAGTCTCGCCGTACTGGACGAGGCGGGCGCCCGGCTCGGCGAGGTGGGTCACGGCAACCGCAAGGACATCCGGAACGCCGTCGAAGCCGCGCACGCGGCGTCGGGATGGGCGCAGAGCACCGCGCACAACCGGGCGCAGGTGCTCTACTACATCGCCGAAAACCTCGCCGCGCGTGCCGAGGAGTTCGGCCGCCGGCTGGGCGAACGCGAGGTCGCGCTCTCCATCGAGCGGATCTACGTCTACGCCGCCTGGGCCGACAAGTACGACGGACATGTGCACCACACTCCCTACCGGAACGTGACGCTTGCCATGCCGGAGCCGTTCGGCGTGCTCGGCATTGCCTGTCCCGACGAATGGCCGCTCCTGGGATTCCTCTCGACGGTGCTGCCGGCTATCGCGATGGGCAACACGGTGGTCGCGGTGCCGTCGAACACGTATCCCCTTGCCGCGACCGACTTCTACCAGGTGCTCGACACCTCCGACGTTCCCGGAGGTGTCGTAAACGTCGTCACGGGACCGCGCGACGAGCTGGCCTCGGTTCTGGCCGCGCACGACGACGTCGATGGGCTCTGGTACTTCGGCAGCGCGGAGGGATCGGCGGCGGTGGAGCGGCTATCGGCCGGCAACATGAAGCGAACCTGGGTGGACTACGGGCGGGGCCGCGATTGGGCCGACGCGCGGGAGGGGGCAGGGGAGGAGTTTCTCGAGCAGGCTACCCAGGTGAAGAACATCTGGGTGCCGTACGGCGAGTGAGCTTACCTAGAGCAGTTCATATCCGGCCGTGCGAAAATCCCCGTCGAACGCAAATGCCACCGTCAGGCCCTCACGCCGCATCAACTCGAAGCTCACCGCGTCGGTAAGCGAAAACCGCTGATCGGCGTAGCGACCGAGCCATTCGGCGATTGCCGCTTCGACGAGCGTGATGGGCACGTCGACCCACTGGTACAGAGGGTCGGCCATCAGGTGCTCGATCAGGCCACGCGCCAACCCGGCATCACGCCAGCGCAGTAGATGGGCGTGAAACTCGGCGAGCACGAGGGCAGAGCCGACCCACCGGCCACCGGCCTTGACGAAGCGTCTTCCGATAGCCGTGGCGCGAGAATGATACTGATCGCGCGGGTTGGCCAGCGCGAGCAACGCGCCGGTATCAATCAGCGCCCGGCCGGGCGTTGTCCGTCGAGCCGTAGAGGTAGTCCTCATGCCGTGCGGCAAGGTCGGTCGGGAGGTCCGGGCTATCGCCCAGGGCGCCGACGAGGCGATCGAAGGAAGAGCCAGGCGCATGCGTGATCAGCTCCTGGCTCGCGAGGGCGCGCAACCCGCGACGGAGAAGCTCAGCGCGCGGGAGCCCCGTGCGCCGGGAAAGCTCGTCCAGCACAGAACGATCGCGCCCATCCAGATACACCTGGACGGGCTCCTTGACGCGACCGGGACGGGAGGAGCGAGGCATGAATGTAAGGTATGCATGTAGTGAATGGAGGGCAATGCCTTCGACCGCGAACGGATTCCTCAGTGCACCTCGGTGCCGCTGATCACCACATCCCGCTTCAACAATTTTGCCAGCACGTCGGCCTTGCGCGACGCGCCCCAGCACTCGAGGGCCAGGTCGGCGCGAACGAGCCGCGGGGCAATCAGGATAGTGAGCGCGTCGGCGGATAGCTCCGTAGTCAGGCTGTCCACGGCAGCGGTGTGCCCGCGGTCGAGGCCGTCGGCCACGCGGAGGAGTCCGCTGAGGCGGCGGACGATTGCCTGATCTTCGGGAGGCAGCCCGGCCAGCTCCGCGTGCTTTCGGCGCGGACCGGTGCGGCGGTGATATCGGCTGATGAGCGCGACCAGGCCGCGCTCGCGTGCAGGTAGGCCGAGCCGCTCGGCGTGCGTGAGGAGCTCGAAGCTGTGTCTGTGGTGCTTGCGATAGCTCACGAGCTGACCGACGTCGTGCAGGATGCCGGCCGCCTCGAGAAGCAGGCGCTCCTCCGGTTGGCACCCAAGCTCTTCGCCGAGCTGATCGAAGAGTTGGAGCGCCAGCCTGCGGACCTGCTCCACGTGTTTGCGGTCGGACTGGCAGCGCTCCGCGAATTCGCGGAAGAGGCGCAGCGGGTCGGGAGTGGCGGTTTCTTTCGCTCCCGCCATTTCCAGCAGGAGCCCTTCGCGTAGTCCGAAGGCGCTCACCGTAATACTTCTCGCGCGAACCCGATCGAGCAGCTCGGCGGTGACCGCAAGGCCGGCCAGAATGATGTCGGCGCGCTCCGGATTGAGTCCCGGCACCTCTCGCCGGTCGTCGACGGTTCGGCTGGCCAGCCAGTCGATGAGCTGCTCGACCTCCGCGGCGGTGACGGATACGCCGTGGACCGAGTCACCAGGTGGGAGCCCGCGCCGGGCCTGGACCATCCGCCCGAGGGTGGTGAACGTGCCCCCGCTGCCGATGACGGTGGCCGCGGCCCATTCGCGCCCCGAGATTCCGCGCTTGAGCCACTTGGCAAGATGGGCCCGGAGAGCCTGGACCTCCTTGCGGGCTGAGTGATCGCCCGGAAGATGGAGCTCGGTGAGGCGCACGGCGCCGAGGGGGAGCGACTGGGTCAGCTCGATGAGCCCGTCCACCGCGCCGATGAGCTCGAGGCTTCCACCGCCGATATCGGCGACGAGCGTGCGCTCGCCCGCGAGGCGGAAGTGATGCGCCACCGACCGGTACGAGAGCGCGGCTTCGGTTTCGGCGTCGATGATGCGGAGCGGGATGTCGAGCTCTTTCCTGACCCTGCGGACAAAGAGCTTCCCGTTGTCGGCTTCGCGGACGGCGGCGGTGGCCACGGCCGCGATACGGCGGACCCCGCGCCGCTGGCAGACCTCGCGCATTCGGCCGAGGGCCAGCATGGCGCGAGTAATAGCCTCGTCACTGAGGGAACCGGTGGAGGCGAGCCCGGCCGCCAGCCGCGGTTGATCTTTCAGCTCATCGATGACGGCGAGGCCCGAGGCGGGATCGTATTCCGCGACGAGCAGGCGGACGGAGTTGGAGCCGACGTCGATGGCGGCGATGCGCTCACGGGCGCCTTGCGGAGACGCCGAACCCGTGGAGCTGGAGACGCGGGCCGGCCGGGCGCTCACGTTCCGGAGGTTGCAGGGAATCCGCCCGTGGCCCGGGCCTCACCCCCGTCTTCAGCGTGGTGCTTGATCGACTTGCCCTCGACGAGGAATACGACGTCTTCGCCGATGTTGGTGGCCAGATCGGCGACGCGCTCGAGATTGCGGCTGACGAGAAAGAGCTCCATGCCGGCCCCGATCATGTGCGGGTCTTCCATCATGTGGGTCAGAAGGATGCGAAAGACCGAGCGGTGCAAGGCGTCTACCTTGTCGTCGCGAAGACAGACCTCGCGCCCTGCCGCCGCGTCGCCCCGGATGAACGCCTCGAGGGCGTCAGACAGCATGTCACGTGCCAGCCTGGCCATCTCCACGATTTCAGGCTCGGGCGCGATTGGCCGGGCCTGGATCAGACGCTCGGCCGACTGGGCGATGTTCACCGCGTGATCGCCGACTCGCTCGAGATCGTTGGCGATCTTGAGCGCCGACGTGAGCATCCGAAGGTCGCGCGCCATCGGCTGCTGGAGCGCGAGGAGGTTGATGCACTGCTCCTCGATTTCCACTTCCATGCTGTCGATCACCCGGTCGCCCACGATGACGCGGCCGGCCTTCTCGCCGTCGCGCTCCAGCAGCGCGTCGACCGCCAGGCCCAGAGCCGCCTCGGCTTCGCCCGACATGGTGAGCAGGCGCACCTTGACGTGGCTCAGCTCGTCGTGGAAGTGACGATGGACGTCGAGGCTCATCCGAATCTCCCGGTAATATAGGCTTCCGTGCGCTCATGAGCAGGTGAGGTAAAGATCCGCTCGGTCTCGTCGAACTCGATGAGCTCTCCACGGTCGAAGAATCCGGTGAAGTCGGAGACGCGCGCCGCCTGCTGCATGTTGTGGGTGACGATGACGATAGTGTAATGCTTCTTGAGCTCGACGATCAGCTCCTCGACCTTCTGCGTCGCGATGGGATCGAGCGCGGAGCAGGGCTCGTCCATCAGGAGCACCTCGGGCTGGTTGCCGAGCGCGCGTGCGATGCACAGACGCTGCTGCTGCCCGCCCGACAGTCCGGTGCCCGATTCCTCGAGCCGGTCTTTCACTTCTTCCCAGAGGGCGGCCTGGCGCAGGCAGCGCTCCACGAGGTCGGGCAGGTCGCGGCGCGTGACCAGGCGGTTGAGCGCGGGCCCGTAGGCGACGTTATCGAAGATCGACTTGGGGAAGGGGTTGGGGCGCTGAAAGACCATCCCCACTCGCTGCCTCAGCGCGACGAGGTCGGTATTGTGCGAGAAGACCGAGCTTCCTTCGACGAGGATATCGCCCTGATGGCGGATGCCGGGAATGAGATCGTTGAGACGATTGATCGACCGGAGAAAGGTGGACTTGCCGCATCCCGACGGGCCGATGATGGCGGTGACCGACTTCCGCTCGATCGAGAAGTTGAGGTTCTTCAACGTTTGCCGGGGGCCGTAGGAAAAGCTGAAGTCCTTGACGTCCACCGCCGGCGCGCCGCGGCGCGCACCCGAGGGTGCGGGCGGCCGCGGCGCGAGCGTGGCGCGCGGGGTAGGGACGAACCCTGGCTGGATCCGTGCTGCGGCGGTCATCCGAATCTCCCGGTGATGTAGGCTTCGGTCTGCTCGTTTCGTGGCGCCGTGAAGATCTGGCGCGTCGATCCGGTCTCGACCATCGTACCCAGATAGAAGAACGTGGTGGTGTCCGACACCCGTGCGGCCTGCTGCATGTTGTGCGTGACGATGATGATCGTGAAGTCCTTCTTGAGCTCGAAGAGCAGCTCCTCGATGCGCTGAGTGCCTTGCGGATCGAGCGAGGCGGTGGGCTCGTCGAGCAGCACCACCTCGGGCGACGGGGCAATGGTGCGCGCCAGGCAGAGCCGCTGCTGCTGGCCGCCCGAAAGCGCCATCGCGCTGGCGCCGAGCCGGTCTTTGACTTCCTCCCAGAGCGCTGCCTGCCGGAGCGACCGCTCGACGACACCCGCAAGGTCGTGTCGCGAGACGCGCCCCTGCACCCGGAGCCCGGCCGCCACGTTGTCGAAGATGGACATCGTGGGAAACGGCGTGGGGCGCTGAAATACCATGCCGATCCGCCGCCTCAGCTGCATCGCGTTTACGCGGGGGGCATAGATATCTTCGCCGTCGAGCAGCACCCGCCCGGTGATCCAGCCGTGATCGGACAGCTCGTGCATGCGGTTGATGGTCCGGAGGAAGGTGGACTTTCCGCACCCCGACGGACCGATCAGCGCGTGCACACGCCTTCTGTCGAAGGCGAGCGATACGCCCTTGACCGCGGTGAACTTGCCGTACATCGCGGTGAGCTTGTCGGTCTCCACCTGCGCCTGCGCGCGAGGGGTGCTGCCCGGTGCGGCGCTCCGGCGGACCGGGCCATGTGCGGCGCTCACCGCGGGCTCAGCCATTGAGCTCGAACCGCTGGCGGATGGCCAGGCGGGCTCCGACGCTCAGAACGAAGACCACCAGAATGAGCACGAGCGCTGCTGCCCAGGCGTTCTGGTGCCACTCCTCATAGGGGCCGGTGGCATAGGTGAACACCGTCAGCGGAAGCGCCGCCATCGGCTGGTCGAGATTGAAGCT
>JBBRGF010000031.1:0-24149 GCA_038240975.1 Gemmatimonadales bacterium | reverse complement strand
CCATGACAGATCAGACCCCGCCCACCGATCCGCTCGACAGCCTCGTTCACCTCTCCCATCTTCTCGGCCGCGAGACCCGCCTGGTACAGCCGGGCGGTGGCAACACGTCCATCAAGACCGGCGATTCCCTCCTGGTAAAGGGGAGCGGCACCGACCTCCGCACGATCGGCCGCGATGGATTCACCCGCCTGTCCCTCGAGCGCCTCGCGCCGCTCGGCGACGCGTCCGACATGAGCGACGCCGAGATGATGCGATTCATGGCCGGGTGTATGCTGGGAGAGGGGCCGCCCCCGAGCGTCGAGACGCCCCTCCACTCGCTCCTTCCGCATCGCGTCATCGCACACACGCACGACGTGGCGACCATGAGCATCACCAACATCAGCGACGGCAAGGCCCAAAGCGTCGTTGAAGAGCTGTTCGAGGGCATGGTAGTGTACGTCCCGTACGTTCGCCCCGGCTTTCCCCTGGCGCGCTCGATTGCCGAAATGGCCGGCCGCATTCCGGAAGGCGCTATCGGCATGACTCTGGCGCACCATGGGCTGGTGATCTGGGGAGACGATGCCTCCCGGTGTCACTCGCGCCTCACGAAAGCCGTGGCGAAGATCGACGAATACCTCGCGACGTGCCGGCGCGGGCGCAAGCTGCTGGGGAGGTCCGCACGTGAGTCACTTCCGGCGGAGGAACGCCGGCGGCTGGCGCACGTGGTGCTGCCCGTCGTCCGCGGAGAGCTGGGCAAGGCGGAGCGGGTCGTTCTGCACTTCGACGACAGCGCCGAAGTGCTCGGGAGACTCGGCGCGGAGCGGACTCCCGAGCTTACGCGGCGCGGGATGGCCACGCCGGAGCACCTCCTGCGCGCCGGGCGGCTTCCCGTGTGGCTCGACCTCGATCTCGCCGCTCCGGCGGAGCAGCTGGCGGCGCAGGTCAGGAGCCACCTTGTGGCCGCGCGCGCGGAGTACGAGGAGTATCACCGGAGGAATGCCGGGGCAGGGGAGCAACCGCTCGACGACTGGGCCAAGGTCGTACTCGTCCCCGGACTCGGGCTCATCACCGCGTTCAATGACAAACGCGGCACCCTGACCGCGAACGTCTGCTATCGGGCGGTCCTGGAGACGATAGAGAACGCCGAGGCCGTAGACAAGTTCGCGTTCCTTCCAGAGCGCGATGTGTTCGAGTTCGAGCACTGGCCGCTCGAGCGGCGAAAGGTAGAGGAGCAGACCGCGAAGGAGCGCGCGGGCAAGCTGCTGCCCCGACACGTTGTCGTGGTGATCGGCGGTGGCAGCGGTATCGGCAAGGCGGCGGCTCGACGGTTCGCGGAGGAAGGCGCACACGTAGTGGTGGCGGACGTCGATGGAGGGCTGGCCGAGGGAGTCGCCGCGGATATCGCGGCCAAGTTTCCCGAACGCCTGATCGGCATGGCGGCCGACGTGCGCAGCGACGCGAGCCTCGACACGCTCTTCAGCCGTACGGTGCTCGAGTTCGGCGGTGTGGATTGCCTTTTCTATACCGCCGGCCGGCCGCCGCGCTTCGCGCCGGTCACCGAGATCCGCCGGGAAGATCTCCAAGAACAGCTCGAGGTGCACTATCTCGGCGCCGTTGCCGCGGTCGGACGGGCGGCGGCCGTGATGCGGCGCCAGGGACTCGGCGGCTCGATCGTGGCGTCGGTTTCCAAGGCAGCGCTGGTGCCGGGGAGAGACGCGGTGGCCTATGGCGGGAGCAAGGCGGCGCTGATGCAGGCGCTTCGCGTGGCGGCCGTGGAGCTCGGAGGAGACGGGATCAGGGTCAACGCCATCAATGCCGATCAGGTGGAGACGCCGCTCTTTCTCAAATTCGTCGGCGAGCGCGCGGCCAGCCGGGGCGTGACCGTCGAGGAGCAACTTGAGACGTACCGCCGGCGGAATCTTCTGGGCGCTCGGCTGATCCCTGCCGATGCCGTCGCCGAGGTGGCGGTGCTGCTCGCGAGCGACCGGTTCCGATATACCACGGGAGACATACTCACAGTGGACGGCGGCTTGCCCGAGGCGTTTCCGAGGTAGTTACCGCAACATCGCCCGCACCGTATCCAGTGACCCGTCGTTCTCCGCCGGCTCCAATCCCAGGACGGCGGCCATCAGCGCGTACAGATGGATATTTCGAAACGCGGGGACCAACGCCCCACGGCGGAACGCTGGCCCTCGGGCGACAAAAAGCGCTCGCATATCCGGGAGCGAGTCATCGTAGCCGTGGTCGCCGTGTGTGTTCCAGCCCTTCTCACTCCGCCACCGGATCGTCCACCCTGCATCCGCTATCGCGATCACCGGCGGAATGCGCGGGCTTCCCTCCAGATGATACCGCGCCGGAAGCTGGGCCTTCCGGTATACGGTCAGGTGCGGCGCTTTCCGAAGCCGCTCGTACATCGAGTCCTCCAGACCCGCACGAGGCCATGCCATGAGCGTCGGTGAGAGATTGTCCACCTCGATCCATGCTCGCGGGACGTAGTCGCCGAGCCGGATCACGCTATCCGGGCTGGTCGCGGCCATGCCATGATCCCACGATGACGTTGACGCTGTCGGCGAGTCCGCGTGTCGCGAGGCCCGCCACCAGCATACCGACCGCGCTGTCGGCATGGGCGATGGCCGCGCGCGTCTCGGGCGAGTCGGGACCATACCGGTGGCCGGCGTCGTCCACGCCGCTCATGTACATGGTGATGAACCTCGGTCGCCGCCGGCCGGGCAGGTCGAGCCAACCGAGCACGCGGCTCGCGCGCGCGGTGTCGGGCAGGGCTGGATCGTACGCCGTCGAGTATGTCGCCCGCACGCCCTCGATGGCTGCCTCGCTTCCCGGCCAGAAGAACGGCGCCGTCCGCTGGCCTTGTCGCTCCGCCGTCACCCAGATGGGCTCGCCACCGTAAAAGCGCGCATCACGCACGGCCGTCCGGTCGTGCATGGAGTACACCAGCCCGAGCTCCGGCGCGGTGAAGGTATTCCCTATGATGCCATGATGAGCCGGTAGAGCCCGGTGACGATGGAGTAGTGGTTCGGGAAGGTCTTGGTCGGGAAAACCGGCACCATGGAGCGGGCGCGCACGCCCTCTCGCGCCAGCCGTGCGAGGTTGGGCGTGACCCCGCGGTCGAGGTAGTCCCAGCGGAACCCGTCGATGGAGACGAGGATGATCGTCTGCGGGCCCGATTGCGGCCGCGGGACGGTCTCAGATGGTCTGGCGCATGCGGCGAGGCCGCCGGCCAGGATAACGGTACGAAGGAGGTAGCGCTCCGACATGGATCGAATCTACCGGAACCCAACATCGCCGGGCGGTGTTACTGTATCACGAAGTACGAAAACGGACTGAAGGAGCGTTGTATGTTGATGTCATTGCTGTTGCTGGTTTCCCACGGCCACGCAGTCGAACCCGCCGCCGGCCTCGTCACACATCGAGATCCTCCCGTTCACGTCTGGCTCAATGCTGACGGCGACTTCACGTATCGCGACCGCGCCAAGGTCTACGCCAGGGCCGCAGAGGATGGGTACCTCGTGGTGCTCCGCTCCGACATGGACGGACATGTGCGCGTGCTCTTTCCCATCGATCCGCAGGACGACCAGCGCGTGAGCGCCGGCAAGAAGTACGAGATCAAGGGGCGCGGAGGCCGCGAGGCCTTCGTGGCGGAAGACACCACCGGCCAGGGCCTCGTGCTCGCCGCCTACTCCAATGCGCCGTTCCACTTCGACGGGTTCGAGAAGGACGGTCACTGGAGTTACGCGGCGTTCACCGGGCAGGGCCGGTCCGAATCCGGGAGCGACCCGGAAGCGCAGTTGCTGAGTCTTATTAGCCGCATGCGGTCACCCGCCGAACACTTCGACTACGATGTGGTCTCCTATGTGGTCTCGGCGCCCAGATACTCCCGGTACCTCGACCGGTATCCGTACGCCTGGCGCGGTGGTTGGTGGGGATACGATCCATGGTGGGGGTACGGCCCGTTCCTCGGCAACCGCTTCCGGTATGGCCCTTCGCGTCGCTTCAGGGCGGGTCTCAGGATACCTCTGTAGACGGTTGCCTCACCAGAATACAAAAAAGCCGGGGGACCGTGCATCCATGGTCCCCGGCGCCGTCCCGGCTGGCGGCAAGTCTGCCGCGCTGAGGTCGGTCACCTCGGTTTATAATCGCCCCGGAAAGCCTATCTCGGCCACAGCCAACCGAACGTTCCGGCGGTCACCAGTCCGTACAGCAATCCGTCGAACAGCTCCTTGAGCGCCACCGTCCAGGGCTTTCCCATCCAGATGGCCGCGGGGATCACTCCGGCGCCGTAGGCGAGGAAGCCGACTGCGCCGACCACCCGGAATACTTCCAGATATGGAGTGCCGGAGGGTACGGTGTGGGCTGCGATATAGGCGATGAAAAACGAGACCACCAGAAGGAAGACGAACCACTGGCCCAGCGTTGGCCCCATCCCACGATAGCCGTTGGGCTTGATGTTGAACACGCCGACGGGGCCCTCATCGAACTTCTTCTTCATTTCGGGCGACTCGAGCTGTTTCATGTCGGCGCAGTAGGGAACGACGTACTGTCCAGGCGCGGGGCTGCCGGCGCGGAAGGCGGCCCGCACGGCATCTTCGTTGGGAAGCGGCTTGTAATCGCGGCTGTGATACTTGAGCACCATGTGAACGATGCTGCTGGTGATGAACACGAATACGGCGGAGAGGAGAATCGGGAGCAGCAGAGCGCCAAGCGTCACCATGCGACAGGCCTCCGTGGAGGTGGTCGAGAAAGGGACGGAGGATAAGTTAACCTCGGCCGCGGCCTCCGCCACGGGTCGATCGCCGCTGTGTCGCGCGGAAGCGCGTGGGTGTCGTCCACCGGGGTGCCGACGCAACGCTCCCGCACGCGACAAGACAGAAGTCCGTCTACGCACTCATCTTCTTTGCCTTTCCTCTGACGAACGCATAGTTCACCGCCGGCAGCGTGTTCGCGTTGGCCGCCTTAGCGGCGTATTCCTTGGCCTTGGCACCATCGCCCTTGCCCTTGTAACCCAGAGCAGTGCTGTAGATGACCTGCGGGTCCTGCTGGTTTCCCTGCCCAAGCTCGGTGATCGCCGTATCGTAGTTCTTCTCGCTCAGGGCGATCATCCCGGCCAGCTCGTGGGCCTGCCGGATGCGGAACTTGTTGTTCCTCGTCTCCGCGCCGCTCAGGTATGCCGCCGACTCTTTCTTGGCGGTTGGGAGGTCCCACTTGGCCAGTGCGACGCAGCCCTTGTTGTAGTGGTCGGCCAGCTTCGTGTCTTCCTTCACGTCAGCCGACAGGCTCGACTTTTCCACCAGCTCGAGCGCCTGCCAGAACTTCTTCGCGGCCTCATCGGCTTTGCCGGCGTCAAGCAGAATGTTGCCGATCAGCTGGGCATCGCCGCTCATGTTGGCGGAGTCGCCGAGCTTGGCATCGAGAGCATACTCCTTCTCGGCCTCTCTGACCGCGGCGGCCGTCCTTCCGGCATCCACATAGATCACCGAGCGGGCGAACAGGGCGAACCGGCGGTCGCCATCGTCGCGCGCCGCGTCGTACAGCTTCTGCGCCTGCGCCGCGGCTTCGTCGTGCTTACCCTGCAGCATCATGTCGGTCGCGATGCCGATGTACGAGTTGCTGAAGTGCTGGTCGACCGACAGGGCCTTCCGATACTGGGCGATCGACTCGTCGAACCGACCCGTCTTCATCAACAGCTCGGCATACGAGTCGTACGGATTCGGGTCGCCGGGGATGAGCTCGATGTACTTCTTGAAGGCGGTTTCGGCGTCGGCGTACTTCTCGAGCGGCCGGTAGGCATATCCGATCGAGTTGTACGCGCCCGAAAAGGTCGGGTTGATCTCGATGGACTTCCGGTACTGCTCGATCGCCTTCTCGTAGTCCTGCTGGCCGAAATACGAGTTGCCCAGGATGAAGTGGGCGCGCTCGTCGCCCGGGTACTTGGAGACCAGCTCCTCGGCCAGCTCCAAGGCCTTCTTGGGCTGCGCGTTTCCACCAGCCTGGGCCACCAGGATTGTCAGCCGCTCCCCTTCCGAAGCTTTGTCGGAGAGCTTGACCGCCTCGTTCAGGTGATCGAAGAAATCCTTGGCGGTGGCGGAATTGACTGCGAGCTGGTAATGCGCCATCGCGAACGCGGGGTCCTTTGCGGCGGCCTGTTCGTAGAGCTGCCGGCCGTCGTGGGCGCGAAGATTCTCCGACAGCGTCCGCCCCCGTAGATAGAGCTGTTTCGCCTCGCCCGACGTGGTGGTGAGCGGAACGGCCTTGCCGGTCTCGGCAGTCGCGGCGGCCGTGGTGGTGGTGGCGCTGGCGGTTTCGGTACCCGGCTTTCGCGGGCTGCATGCTGTGAGGGTGGCGAGGATGGCCGCGCCTGTGAGCGCGGCAGTGGTCGAGGGCAACGCGCGTGGCATGTGGTCCTCCGGTTACGTTTCAGGATGTTTCGAGGTGAGAGAAGGGGGCCTATAGGCTCTACGCCCGGGGAGTCGGCGGGTTTCAGCGGGGCATTGACAACGATCCCTGCCCGGGCTTCAATATTTCTCTCCGCTCGGGCAGCGCTTTCGCTCCATCCATCTCATCCAGACTGGGTCCACTTCATGGCAGGAGCGCCCCTTCCGCTCGTTCAGAACCGTTTCGGCGCGACCATGCGGCGCGATGCGTGGTGGGCACAGCCCGCGATCGCTTTTCTCATCCTCTCCGCGTTCGTCGCGTACGCCACGTGGGCCGCCTTCCAGGGCGAGCACTACGCCTATGGGCCGTACCTCTCCCCGTTCTACTCGCCGGAGCTCTTCGGTAACTCGCCCCACGCGTGGCTCGGGCCTCAGCCGCGGTGGTGGCCGGCGTGGCTGGTGTTCTCACCCGCTCTCCTGATCCTCCCGTTTCCGGGACTCTTCCGGCTCACCTGCTATTACTATCGGGGCGCGTATTACAAGGCGTTCTGGGCCGATCCGCCCGCCTGCACGGTGGGCGAGCCGCGCAAGCGATATCTGGGCGAGGCCTCATTCCCGCTCATCGTGCAAAACGTTCACCGCTATTTCCTCTACGTCGCGCTGATCTTCCTGCTGGTGCTGGCGCACGACGTCTGGAAGGCTCTCTGGTTCGCCGATCCGGTTACGGGGCGAGTCTCGTTCGGGATCGGCCTCGGCACTCTGATCCTCACCGCAAACGTGATCCTGCTCGGCGGATACACCCTGGGCTGCCACTCGATGCGCCATGTGATCGGCGGCTTTCTCGACCGGCTCTCGGGGCATCCGGTTCGCCGGCTGGCCTACGACTGTTCCAGTTGCCTCAATCGGGGGCACATGCGCTGGGCCTGGTGCAGCCTCTTCTCCGTGGCGTTCGCCGATCTCTACGTCCGCCTCTGCTCGATGGGCATCTTGACCGACTGGCGGATTCTCTGACCGACTTCCAAACATTCGAGCACGACGTTCTGGTGATCGGCGCCGGCGGGGCAGGTCTGCGGGCGGCAATCGCCGCGGCCGGCGCCGGCGTCTCGGTCGGGCTCATATGCAAGTCGCTGCTGGGCAAGGCGCACACGGTGATGGCCGAGGGCGGGGTCGCGGCGGCGCTGGCCAATGTGGACGACCGCGACAGTTGGCAGGTGCACTTCGGCGACACCATGCGCGGCGGGCAGTACCTCAACAACTGGCGGATGGCCGAGCTGCACGCGAAGGAGGCGCCGGACCGGGTGCGCGAGCTGGAGGCATGGGGCGCCCTGTTCGATCGCACCGCGGACGGGCGTATCCTCCAGCGCAATTTCGGCGGGCACAAGTATCCCCGGCTCGCCCACGTGGGTGACCGGACGGGATTGGAGATGATCCGCACGCTCCAGGACCATGGCATCCATCAGGGAATCGACGTCCACATGGAGTGCACGGTCCTCCGGTTGCTCACGGCCGATGGACGCGTCGCAGGCGCGATGGCCTACGACCGCGAGCGGGGCCGGTTCCGGCTGTACCGCTGCAAGGCCGTCGTCCTCGCCACCGGCGGCGTCGGACGGGCGTACTCGATCACCAGCAACAGCTGGGAGTACACCGGCGACGGGCAGGCCCTTGCCTACCATGCCGGCGCCGCGCTCCAGGACATGGAGTTCGTCCAGTTTCACCCGACGGGAATGATCTGGCCGCCCAGCGTACGTGGGATCCTCGTAACAGAAGGCGTGCGGGGTGAGGGAGGCGTGCTGCGCAACAGCCAGGGGCGCCGCTTCATGTTCGACGACATCCCCGAGAATTACCGGAGCCAGACCGCCGACAACGAGGAGGAGGGGTGGCGCTACACGCAGGGCGACAAGAACGCGCGGCGCCCGCCCGAGCTGCTGACCCGCGACCACGTCGCCCGCTGCATCCTCCGCGAGGTCCACGAAGGACGGGGCAGTCCGCATGGTGGCGTCTTTCTCGACATCTCGTGGATCAGGGAGCGGCTGCCGGGCGCGCGAGAGCACATCATCCGCAAGCTTCCCAGCATGTACCATCAGTTCAAGCAGCTCGCCGACATCGACATCACCACCACGCCGATGGAGGTGGGCCCGACGACGCATTACATCATGGGTGGGATCCGGGTCGACGGAGACACCCAGGTGACCACCGTGCCCGGCCTCTTCGCGGCCGGCGAATGCGCGGCCGGGCTGCACGGCGCCAACCGCCTCGGCGGGAACTCGCTCTCCGATCTGCTCGTCTTCGGGAAGCGGGCGGGCGATTCCGCTGCACGGTTCGCTCGGGAGTCCGCTGCCGCTCGAATCGATGAGGCCGAGTGCGATGAGGTGGTGCGCTGCGCCCTGGCCCCCTTCGAGCGCGGCGCCGCTGCGGACGGCCAGGGCCCCTACCAGGTGCAGCAGGATCTCCAGGTGATGATGCAGGAGCTGGTCGGGATCGTGCGGAATGCTCCGGAGATGGAGCGTGCACTCGAGGGGATCGCACGACTCCGGGAGCGCGCCGGCCGGGTCGGTGTCTCCGGCAACCGGGAGTACAATCCCGGGTGGCATACGGCGCTCGACCTCGACAATCTGCTCACGGTGTCGGAGGCGATCGCCCGCGCGGCCATCGAGCGGGAGGAAAGCCGGGGCGGGCACTTCCGTGAGGACCGCCCCGACAAAGACCCAGAGTACGGCAAGTTCAACATCGTCGTGCGTAAGGGTGCGGACGGCGCGATGCGGCTGGTGCGGGAACAGATTCCCGAGATGGCGGCGGACCTCAAGCGGGTAATCGAGGAGCAGAAATGACGGAGACCGGCGGCACCGCCACCTTCCGCGTCTGGCGTGGCGACCGTGCCGGCGGAAAGCTCGTCGACTACACCACCGCCGTCTCGCCCGGGATGGTTGTCCTCGACGCCATCCACCAGATCCAGGCGGAGCAGGCGAATGACCTCGCCGTCCGCTGGAACTGTAAAGCCGGCAAATGCGGTTCCTGCTCCGCCGAGGTGAACGGCAACCCCAAGCTCATGTGCATGACCCGGCTCAACGAGCTTCCGCTCGATAAGCCGGTCACCGTCGAGCCCATGCGCGCCTTTCCGCCGGTCAAGGACCTCGTGACCGACGTGTCTTGGAATTTCCGGGTCAAACGGCAGATTGCGCCGTTCAAGCCCCGGGCGCCCGACGCGCCGGACGGGACCTGGCGCATAGCCCAGCCGGACGTGGACCGGGTGCAGGAATTCAGGAAGTGCATCGAGTGCTTTCTGTGCCAGGACGTCTGCCACGTTCTGCGCGAGCACCACCTGCACGAGGAATTCATCGGGCCGCGGTTCCTGGTGTACGTCGCGGCGCTGGAGATGCACCCGCTCGATACAGGCGACCGTGTGGAGGCGCTCCGCCGGGCCCACGGGATCGGCTACTGCAACATCACCAAGTGCTGCACGAACGTCTGCCCGGAGCACATCACCATCACCGACAATGCCATCATCCCGCTCAAGGAGCGGGTGGTCGACGAGTTCTACGATCCTTTGGGCAGGCTGTTGAAGGTGTTCAGCAGGAGGGAGCAACCGTGACGGAGGCGTACCCGCTCAAACGCATTTCCCGGGAGTGCCTTCCGGGGGCACTGCTCAAGGCCGAGCGGTACCGGATCATCAACGACCCCTCCTCGGCGGAGAGTATCTGCCTCGACGTGCTGCAGGTGGATTCGCGGAACCAGGAAGCGCTGACGATTCTCCTCCTCGCGATCACCGACCAGTTTACCGACGCGCCGGTCGAGGGCGCTCGACGGGCCCAGGAGCTGCTACCGCGGCTGGAGAACGGCTACAAGCGGGCGTACTACGCCGGAATCATCGCCGAACGGTGCGCCAAGGCGCATCTCCGTCGCGGGACGATGGGGTCAGGAGAATTGGCCTACCACTGGTTTCTCGATGCGATGGAGTGGTACGAGAAAGCGGAAGCTCAGCGGCCCATTGGAAACGACGACGCGCTCCTGCGGTGGAATACGTGCGCCCGGATCCTGACCCGGAACGAGCACCTGAGGCCTCGGATCGAGGAGTCGGTACCAGGATCGGAATAGGTGTGAAAGCTCATGGAGACTTCGGTAAGGGCGGCAGGGTGGCGCGAAGGCTTCTGATTTCCTCGAGCACCTCGATATCGGCGGCGTCCTGGAGCCGACCGGTCTTTTTCGTGGAGATCAGGTCATCGAGACCGATATACGGGATACTGACACCCTCGACCTGAGTTGTGCTGCTGCGCACGATTGCCTGGTCGTACTTGACCGTCCACGCCACCGTGAAAATGTCTACAGCGGGATCATCGCCGATAACCGTTATTGGGCGTGCGAGGAGCTCCTTTGACGTCCAGTCGCGCGCGAAGCCGTATCCGATCTTCGTCAATCCACGGAGAACGCGCTCGGCATTGCCGGAGCTTCGCTCGATCAGGACATCAACATCGGTGGTGGCGCGAACATAGCCGTGCAAAATACAGGCGATGCCTCCGATCACGAGGTATTTAGCGCCGGCTGCATTGAGCGCCTGACATACCTGCGCGGCGATCAGCTCCGGCGCAGACCCTCGATGCGGCGAGCCTTCTTCCAAGAAGCGAAGTCCTCGTAGGAATCGAAGCCAATGATCTGGGCACTCCTCCCAATACCGGAGTCGGGCGCCAGGCGGAGTAACGCCTGCGCACGCCGCAGCCGCTCTTCGGGGGCGAGACGGAAATCGGCAAGCAGGTGTTGCCTTCGTGCCGCCGCCACTTGCTCCGCACCTGCCGGGGCGGCGCTCTTTGCCTGGTCCCCAACGGCGTAGGTGCGAATGGCCTCGGCGATGACCCAACTTCTAGGTCGGTCGAGCTTTCTGGCTTCGCTGTCTGCAGCGGCCAGGACTTCCTGGGGCAGGGTTATCGAGATACGAGCGTAAGCTGGCTTACGGGGCATATCGGTAATATACAGTATTACTGGGTAATATCAACGCGTCACCGCCACCCTCATCTGCCGGCTCCCGACCTGATCGGAGAGGATCACGTCGAGTTCGCTCTTGTCGGTCGAGATGTCCACGCTCCCTCCGCGCGCGAACGACAGCACCTCTCCGGTATCCGGGTCCCGCACCATGATCATCGGGTGCGCCCGCGCGTCCCATTGCAGCGCGGCGCCACCGGCGGTCCGCCGCGCCTGGACGAGATCCTGTGTCGCCGCGGCCGCGGCCGGAACATGGAGACGCGAGAGGCCCGCGGCTCCTCCCGGCCCGTCCAGGCGAAGGCTCTCGACGCCGGCCGGCGCGTTCCCGACCGGCACGGCAAAAGCGAAGTGGCGCGACCGGTGCGGGTCATCGGCCACCGCTGTGGCGTCGAACGAGAGACTGAAGAGTCGTGCCCCGCCGGCAGTAACCCCTTCGAGAGTGTAGGGCCCAGGCTGTTTCGGCAGGCTGGGCCGGGTCACCACCTCGAACGCAGGCTCCAGCACCGCCCTCCCATCCACGATTCGGCCCCACACCAGAAGGCAGCGCTGAGCCGCTGCGGCAGCCGCGGCGACCGAGCCGGCGGCGGCGCGAAACGCCTGCACGCCCTTGTAGGTGTAGTCGCTGATCCAGGGGTCCCCGCAGTATCCCATGATGTCGGGGAAGGACGGGTTCTTCAGCACCCCGGTCTGCAAGTCAACGCCGTACACGCCGATTGATCCTCCGCGGTAGGGATACGCGGGGTCCACGTCCGCCGGATTGCCGCAGGGCGAATGCAAGCGATTGAAGGTATGGCCGAGCTCGTGGGCGGAGACGCGGGTCTTGTCCGGCTCGCGGTCGTAGCCTATCGCGGTCGGCGTGCCCAGGTAGCCGAGTCCCGCTATTCCCGATGGGTAGTCGATTCGTACCACGCCGTAGTACGTCCGCGGCGTGCCCTCGGTGATGCGCAGCAGGTCGATCTCGCCCAGTACCGTCACCCACGCCCCGTTCGCGTCGTCCGGCTGAAGCGCACCGTTGGTTGTCGTAGTGTAGACCTTGTGGGCGTCGCCGTCCGTCCCGGGGAGCGGATAGATCTTCCTCACCAGGTCCAGGAACGACGATCTGTTCGCGTCGGAGACGTCGCCCTGCAGCCCGTTTGCCTGCTGCTTGACCGGAACGAAAGTGATGCCGAGCACCGAGGCATCGCGTACATCCTGGACGCGCGGGGTTCCCGACCCGGGTGAGCTGTTATTGGTCTCGTCCTTCTCCGCGATCGTGTTGTCCGGATCGACGTCGGCCAGGACGGCGAGCCCTCGGCCGATCAGCTCCCGCGGGATCTTTACGTTCCAGGAGCTCGCGAGTTTTCCCTCATCGCGCCTGAGAGGCGTCGATGCCCCCGGCGCCGGCACGGTGAGAGTCGACGCGAGCGCACCGTTGCTGTACAGCCGCACCCGCACGCTCGGCGCTACCGAGTTGCGCTCGTTCGAGACCACGAAGATCCGGAGATATCCCTCGCGGTTGGCCACGAGCGGAACGTCGCCGTCAGGCGTCTGAACGCTCTGGCTCAACTCCCACCCATCGATGTGCAGATCGAGAGTCGGCGCTGCGGGCACGGTGTAGGACACCGTCACACTCGCCGTGCCCGCCGCGGGTACGGAGATGGTTCGCGTCGCGGGGCTCGCCGTGTATTTCGTGCTCCCGCTCGTGACGTCGACGGCGGTGACAGTGTAACTGCCCCGCACGAGCCCGCTGAGCGTCTGGGTGGCGGTGAGCTGTTGGCTGTAGCCGTCGGGGCCGGTGACCGTCACCGCCGCATCGGTTCCGGCCGGAAGTCCCGCGATCGTGACGGTCAGGTTCCCGGTCGTGGCGGCGCAGGTCACGCCGAACGTCGTCCGGGCTGTGCCGCCGGGTGTCACGGTGACGGTGCGTGGATTGTTGCCGCCGACAGCGCAGTTTGCCGACACACCCGCCAGCGTGATGATGTGCGGTCCCGCGGCCAGACCCAGAATATTCGCCGTCGCACTCTCCCCGATCGCATGCGCGTCGCCGGCATCGACCGAATAGCTATAGCCGTCGGGGTCCTGCTCGGGTCCGCTCGTTTCCGTGGTTATCGCGAGCGTGCCGCTCTCGGGAGGGGGAGGAGTGCACGTGACCCCGATCGTCGCCGCGGCGGTCTGCCCGGCAACCACCGTCACGGTCACGACGTCCTCGCCGTCCACCTGGCACCCTTCGGCCACGCCTCCGAGCCCGAGCGTGTGAGCGCCGGGCGACACGCTGGTAATCGAGACCGTGGTGGCCGTCGCGATCGCCTGCACCTCGACCCCGTCGAGAATGAGTGCATAGCCGTCCGGATCGGCCGGAGTGCCGGCGACGGTGGTGACCTGAATAGTGCCGGTGGTCGGCACGCAGGCGACGGCAAACGCCGCCGTCGACACCGCGTTGGCGGTCACGGTCACGTCGAGGCGAAGCGCGCCCGACACGGTGCAGTTCGCGGCGAGCCCCGACAGCTCGACGGTGTGTGAGCCGGCTGCCACCCCGCCCTCCTGGAAGGTCGCGTTGGGGGCCACCGCGGTAGCCGGCGCGCCGTCGATGCTGATCGCGTATCCATTCGCATCGGGCTCCGGGCCCGACGTCGTGGTGGTAACCTCCAGTGTGCCCAGCTCCGGGGCGGCAATGTCGGCGCCACCCCCGCCGCAGCCGAGCCAGAAGATGGCGGCGGTTGCCGTGGCTACGGAGGCGAGACGGCGGGGAGCACGGCCTGGTCGCATTGCGGGTCCTGACGCGGCGTGTCAGCGGCGGTGACGATGAGTTGGGGGGCGTGCAGAATCTGGCTGGACGGCCGAGCGGATACAAGGGATCGCCGGCCTATGGCCCCTCCCTTTTCGCCACGAATCCCTGAAGAAGCCGGTAGTCGAATCCCTCGACCTTGCCCGCGGCATTTCTCCTGAAGGTCACCGTCGTCCAGTAGTTCCGATCGATGAAGCGATTGGGACCGACCGGGTAGATCGTGTTGACCGAACCGTCGCTCCACCGGGCATCGAGATGGTCGCCACGGTCGGAGAGGATGAGTGTCTCGTCGGGCAGGAAGTAGTCGTGGGGCATGCGGTAGCGGCCCGCCAGCTCGGCCAGCGAGCCCGGCGCTGCTGCAACCGGCGTGATCGACGGCCGCGTCGCGGGCCGGCCGAACACCGCGGAGTGCAGGCCGTCGAGAAAGGCGGAATCCTGACACACCGGCGAGTAGCTGTTGGTCAGGACGATCACGTCCGTTCCGTCATCGAGATAGTGCTCGATGCTCGCGTTGAACCCGGGGCTGCGCCCGCCCGCCCGCATCTGCTTTCGCCCGAACCGCTCGTCGCGCTCCCACCCGTAGGCAAACCCCTCGGCCGGGGCCTCGATCTTCGCCAGTGACACGGGCCCGAGGAGCTTGCCACCGAAGAGCGCCCGCACGAATCGCTCGAGATCGCCGGCGGTGGTGACGAGAGAGCCACTGCCTGTGCGGCCCGACCAGTCGATGTACCGCGGAAAGCGGACTCCCCGAACGCCGTCGGGCTCGGTGCCGGTGGCGCGGTCGGGAATGAGGCGAGTCATGTCGCCGTCGAGCACGGTCGACCGGAGACCCAGCGGAGTGAAGATCCTGCCGCTCATGAAGTCGGCGTAGCCCTGGCTGGACACCTTCTCCACGATGAGCGCCAGCAGGTTGTAATTGGAGTTGCTGTAGGCCGTCTTCGACCCGGGCTCGAAGTCGAGCGGCTTGTCCTTGAACAATCCGACCAATTCCACTGTCGAATGAGGAAGCCGCTCCTCACGGTCCCAGTCGGGCCCGTCGAGGTTGGGGATTCCCGACCTGTGCGTAAGCAAGTGCTCGAGCCGGATTTTCTCCCCGTTCGGATACCCCGGAAGGAACTTGGCGACGGGATCGGCGGCGTTCAGGCGGCCACCCTCCTGGAGGAGCAGCACGGCCGCCGCGGTGAACGCCTTTGTCACCGACGCGATGTGGAACCGGCTTCGCGGAGTGTTCGCTACGCCGAGCTCGGCGTTCGCCAGGCCATAGCCCTTTTCCAGCAGGACGCTGTCGCCTCGTGCCACCAGGATCACGCCGGTGAAGTTGTTGCCGGCGATGTACGGCGCGACGGCGGAGTCGACGCGCGACTCCACTTGGCCTCCGGACCTGGCCGCCGAAGAGGTGATGGGGGTCGGCTGCGGGGCGCAGGCCAACATACCAGGGAGCAGAAGGGCGGCCGCGCCGCGGAGCAATCCATGTGTCATGCTGTGCAAGGTGGCGACCCGAAGGCGCGGCGTATTGTACGCGACTCACATCACGGGCGCGTGCTCGAGGATACGCCGGCACCTCGGCCGGCGTGGCTACGGTGCGTATGCGAGCGGCTCGACTGTACGGAACCGGCGCCGGGGTTCGGTCAACTCGCCCGAGACGCCGGCGTTCACCCACGCCACCTCATGCGGTCGTTCCGGCGCCACGTCGGCTGCTCGGTCGGAGAATACGTTCGCCGCGTGCGCATTCATCGGGCCCAGCGGCTGCTCGCCGAGACTTCGATGGCTCTGGCCGCGGTCGCGGTCGAGGCGGGGTTCTACGATCAGAGCCACTTTGCCCGGGTGTTCAAGCGGGTGACGGGGATGACACCGGGAGACTGGCAGGGAATGGTGAAATCGACGTGGCGCCACGGGTAGATTTCAGGGATGACGCTCGAGATGACGATCGGAATCATCATTCCGGTGCTCTGGCTCGCCTGGCTGCTCTACTGGTGGCTCAGCGCCAGAAACGTGAAGCCCACCCGGCTGCAGGAGCCGCTCAAGTCGCAGCTCCAGCATCGCGTTCCCCTCATTCTTGCCGCTATTCTCCTGGCGGCGCCCGGCTGGGTGCCGCGCGTGCTGACGAGGCGCTTCCTGCCTGCCGGCGGCGT
Source organism: Gemmatimonadales bacterium (assembly GCA_038240975.1). Lineage (GTDB taxonomy): Bacteria > Gemmatimonadota > Gemmatimonadetes > Gemmatimonadales > GWC2-71-9 > CAVVWJ01. Next base: position 7,914 of record JBBRGF010000031.1, on the reverse strand, counting down.
CTTTCCCATGGTGGGCACCGTCCTGCTCGCAGCCGGATTGGCATTTGCCGCCTGGGCCCGCCGCCATCTCGGCCGAAACTGGAGCGCCGACGTGGTAGTAAAGGAAGATCATGCGCTGGTCCGCAGCGGCCCGTACAGATACGTGCGGCATCCGATCTACACCGGTATCCTGTTCGCCTTTCTCGGAATGGTGATCACGTTCGGCGAGTGGCGCGGCCTTCTCGCCGTGTTGCTCGCCTTCGTATCGTTCACCGTCAAGAGCCGAGCGGAAGAACAGCGGATGCTGGAGATATTTCCGGAGTACGGAGAGTATCGGCGAGAGACCTCGGCGCTCATTCCGTTCGTCTACTGACTCGCGCCACTCCGATCGCCGCTCAGTCCGCCTGAGCCGCCTCTACGGCGCCGGAGAGATCACCGAGGAGTCGCTGCAATCGGTCGGCGCCGAGCCGGTCGGCCATGCGCGACTGGGCCTTTTTCCAATAGGTGTGGGCAACGGCGAGCTTCTCCCGCGCCGCCGGCGTCAGCGAAACTTCGCGCACCCGTGCATCCGCCCCCGGCTCGATCCGGATCAGCCCCTGACTCTCCAGAAGCTGAAGGTTGCGAGTGAGAGTGGTGCGGTCCATGACCGCCTCCTCGGCGAGCGCGCTGACGCTGACGGTGCCGAACAGACCGACGGCCGACAGCAGGGAAAATTGCGTCACGCGAAGCCCCGACGGGCGGAGCATCTCATCGTAGAGCTGGGTGACCGCGCGGGTGGCCTTTCGGAGGTTGTAGCACGTGCAGCCGGCCACCGAAGCCGATCCGTTGCGTTTGGGGATAGTGTGGGCGCTCATAATGCGAGCATATACACCTAATGTTAGTGCGTCAAGGGACGCCTGGCCCTGGCTCGGGCCTTGGCCGCCTCGACCTCACGGTTCTTCGCAGGCGCCGCCGTGACGAGCGCGCCCAGCAGCCGCTCGACCGCCGCGGATACCTCGGCCACCGCCACGTCGAACGGCGCCTGGTTGGCGGCGGACGGACGGGTAAAGCCGCTCACCTTACGGACGAACTGGATTGACGCCGCCTCAATCTCCTCGTCGGTGACGGGCGGCTCGAAGTGGTACAGCGTTCGTATGTTGCGGCACATGAGTCCGATGCTCCCAGGTTGACGTGTCCAGGTCGTAAACTGGCGTGCCGTCGATTACTTGACAATCGGAGCATCCCGGTCCCCAAGAATCGCCTAGATTGGCTCACCATGGCCGATCTCACCTACGTCCTCCTCCTGTTCGGCGTCTGCATCGGCGGGCTCATCCTGATACCATTCGGCCTGCCCGGCCTCTGGGTCATCCTCCTCGCCATCCTCGGTTACGGCTGGCTCACCGACTTCCGCACACTCAGCACAGGCGCGGTCGCGCTCGCCATCGCCCTTCCACTGCTCGGTGAGGGTGTGGAGACCTGGATCGGCTTTCGCTTCGCGCGGCGATACGGAGCATCGAGCCGGGCGGGGTGGGGGGCGCTCGTCGGCGGTCTCGTCGGCGCCGTCGTCGGCGTGCCGCTCCCGATCGTCGGCTCGGTCATCGGCGGCTTCGTAGGGGCATTCCTCGGGGCGGCACTCTTCGAGTACACGCGCGCGCGGCAATCCGAGGGCGCGGTCATGGCGGGTTGGGGTGCGGTGCTCGGCCGAGCGGCGGCCGCCGCGGTCAAGATCGCGGTGGGGGTGGTGATGATGGTCGGGGTGTTGTTTCTGGCGGCGAAGGGGTGAGGAGCTGGCTACACCATTCGCGTCTTCCACTTTCCCCGCCTGAACACCACCGCGCTTGCCACAGCCAGGAGCGAGAACGACCCCATGATTGCCCAGAACACTCCCGCCGGCCCCAATCCCACCCCATGTGCCAGCCACCAGGCAAACGGAATCTCGAACATCCAGAAGCAGACAAGATTGAGCCAGGTGGGCGTCCATGTGTCGCCGGCGCCGTTGAAAGACTGGGTGAGCACCATCCCATAGGCGTAAAGCGGGAAGCCGATCGCGACGATACGGAGGCAGCTCACGGCGTAGTCCGTTACGGTCGGGTCGGAGGTGAATGCCTTGAGGATGAGCGGCGCACCGGCGTAAAAGAGGGCCCCAACGGCCGTGAGAAACACGGCGTTGTAGCGCCCGGCGCGCCAGACGGACGTCTCCGCCCGGTCGGGCTTCTTCGCGCCGAGGCCCTGGCCCACCATCGTCGCGGCGGCGTTGCTCAGTCCCCACGACGGCAGCAGTGCGAAGATGATCAGCCGCACCGCGATCGTGTAGCCGGCGAGGGCGTCGCTGCCGTAGCCGGCGAGGATGCGGACCAGCCCGACCCAGCTCGCCATGCCGATCACGTTCTGGAGCGTCGCTGAACCCGATAGTGAGAGGATCTGCCGCATCACGCCGAAGTCGAACGTGAGGTGACGGCGGGTGACCGGGACCCGGCTTCCGTGGCGGAAGAGGCGGACCACCGCGTAGATCGCCCCGGTCGAGCGGCCGATCGTCGTGGCCACGGCGGCGCCGGTGACGCCGAGCGCCGGGAAGGGTCCCGGACCGAAGATGAGGAGCGGGCCGAGGATGATGTTGATGATATTGGCGAGCCAGAGCACCCGCATGGCGATCGCCGCGTCGCCGGCGCCCCGGAAGATGGCGTTCACCACGAACAGCACGATGATCGCCGCCTCGCCCCCCAGCATGACCGTGGCGTAGCCGCGTCCCGTCGCGATCACGGCGGGGGTCGCGCCCATGAGGGCCAGCAACCGAGGCGCCAGGAGGGCGCCGGCGGTGCCGAGCATCGCCGATACCAGGAGCGCGAGGATCAGCGCCTGCGCCGCGGCCCGCGCCGCGCCTTCTCTGTCTTTCTCGCCGATGCGCCGTGCCACCACCGCGGTCGCCCCGATACCGAGTCCCATGGCGAGTGCGTAGATCATCGTGAGCAGCGACTCGGTCACCCCCACCGACGCGACCGCGTCAGGGCCCAGGTGCGACACCCAGAAAATGTCGGCCACCGCGAAGATGCTCTCGAGCGCAACCTCGAGCACCATGGGCACGGCGAGCAGCAGGATCGCGCGGCCGATCGGCCCCTGGGTGAAGTCATGGTTCACATCGCCCCGGACCGATTCCTTGACGATGGTCCAAAAGCCCACCGACTCGGGACCGGGCGTTGCAGCCGCGGAAATCTCGAAACGTTCGGCGGGATCAGACATGGAGACGATGATAATCGGGGTAGAGCACGTGGCGCGAACGACTATGTTTGCCATGAATTCCCATGAACGCTTCTGCTACGCGGGTCCAGCGCATCTACCTCCTGCTCACGCTGCTCTCGACGCTGTCGGCGTCGCTCATCTGGGGCGTCAACACGTTGTTCCTTCTCGACGCCGGCCTCAGCAACACCCAGGCGTTTACGGCCAACGCCGCCTTCACCGCCGGTCAGGTGTTGTTCGAGATTCCGACGGGCGTGCTGGCCGACGTACGAGGCCGCCGCATGTCGTACCTGCTCGGCGCGGCCACGCTGCTGGTGTCGACGCTCCTCTACGTAGCGATGTGGCGCGCGCACGCGCCGCTCTGGAGCTGGGCGATCGCGTCGGCCGTCATCGGCCTGGGCTTCACGTTTTTCTCGGGTGCGACTGAGGCGTGGCTGGTGGACGCGCTCGCGTTCTCCGGATATGACGGCAGCCTCGAATCGGTCTTCGCGCGCGGCCAGGTCATGTCGGGCGTCGCGATGCTCACCGGCTCGGTCGCCGGCGGCTACCTCGCCCAGCTCACGAACCTCGGCATGCCGTACATCGCGCGCTCGGTGCTGCTCGGGCTGACCCTGGTCGTGGCGTTCGTATGGATGAAGGACCTCGGCTTCACACCGAGCGCCAGCAAGGGGTGGGTGGAAGAGGTAAAGGGCGTCATCCGGGCATCGCTCGACAATGGCTGGCGCAAGCCGCCGATCCGTTGGCTCATGCTGAGCGAGCCGTTCACCATGGGCGTCGTCATCTACGCCTTCTACGCGCTGCAGCCGTATCTGCTCCAGCTATATGGCGACAAGACCGCGTTCGGCGTCGCGGGCCTTGCCGCGGCGCTCGTGGCGGGCACGGAGATCCTCGGCGGGCTGATGGTGCCGCTCGCGCGACGCGTGTTCACGCGGCGCACGCACGTGCTGATCGTCACCACGGCCGTGAGCGTCGCGAGCCTCGCGGCAATGGGGTGGACGTCGAGCTTCTGGGTGGCGCTCGTCGCCGTCACGGTGTGGGGGATGGCGTTCGCCGCGGCGCTGCCGATGCGCCAGGCGTATATCAACGGGCTCATTCCGTCGGAGCAGCGCGCCACGGTGCTCTCGTTCGACAACCTGATGGGTTCCGCCGGTGGGGTAGTCAGCCAGCCGGCACTAGGCCGCGTGGCCGACGCCGCGGGATATTCGGCGTCGTATCTCGTGTGTGCGGGCGTCCAGCTTCTCGCGCTGCCGTTCCTGCTACTGGCGCGCAGGGAGCGGGCGCCGTCGGACACCGTCGAGTAGTTCCAGTCTTCGAGTGCGCCAGATCACCACACCTGCATCCTCATCTTGAACATACTGGTACCAACGATCCCCGCGACCGCGCGGGGCTGGGTTCGACTGGCGGGCGCATGAGCAGGGCATGAATCGCTTCGCTCAGTTTCGCGCAGAGGTGGACGGCGTCGACCTTCACTTCATCCACGAGCGAGGAACGCCCGCGGCCGAAATGATGCGTTCTTCCGGCCGCTTCGGGGAAGGAGGGGGCGGCCTGAGACCGACGTCTTGACCTCCCATCTAGTCTGGCTAGATTGAGTCTAGCCAGACTGGACAGACCGTGGAGGGACTCATGTACACCTGGAAGCTCGAGGACGCGAAGAATCAGTTCAGCCGCGTGGTCCGCGAAGCACTGGCGGGCCGGCCTCAGCGAGTCACTCGGGGGGGTCGGGACGCCGTGGTGGTGGTGGCGGCCGAGGAGTACGCCCGGCTGACCCAACCCGAGCGTGGGCTTATCGACTTCCTCGATGCCTCTCCGCTCGCTCACGTCGAGCTTGATCTTGAGCGCCCGCGCGATACCGGACGCGACGTCGACCTGTGAGTTACCTCCTCGACACCTGCATCATCTCCGACATCCCCAGGAAGACGGACTCCGGCCTGCTCGAGTGGGCTGCAGCACAGGATCAACTCGGTCTCCATCTGTCTGTGCTCACCTTCGCCGAGATACAGAAGGGAATCGAGCTTCTCCCGGCATCGGCGGGTAAGAAGCGGCGGGAAGAGCTTCTGGCCTGGCTCAGCGGCGATCTCCCTGCTCAGTTCGCCGGACGGGTCTTGGACGTTACCGAGCCTGTGGCGCTGGAATACGGCCGTCTCTCTGCCCGTGGGCAGAGACAAGGCAGGCCTCTCCCTGTCATTGACGGCTTGCTGCTGGCGACTGCGGTGATTCACGCCCTTACGTTGGTGACCCGCAATGTTCGAGATGTCCTAGGGACGGGAGTGGCGGTCTTGAATCCCTACTCAGGGTCTCCGATCCGGACGTCTTGACCTCGGGCTCGAGATTCTGCCGTCAATCGCGGAGTCGAATGGGGGCTGCGTCACAGACATGTGGGTTCAAAAAGCCCACATTCGCCATCCTCTCGCAGTCTCGAACGGCGTCCCTCGCCGTCAGCGCAACTCAACACTCAATTCCGGAGTTACCGTGGCCCTCGATAGCATGGACAGCTTGTTCCTGAACGAGCTCAAGGATGTGTATAACGCCGAGAAACAGATTATCACGGCCCTTCCGAAGATGGCCAAGGCGGCTGAATCACCCGATCTCGCCAAAGCATTCACCGATCACCTGCAGGAGACCAAAGGGCACGTTACCCGGCTCGAGCAGATTTTCGGCCTGATCGACCAGCCCGTACGCGGCAAGAAGTGCAAGGGAATGGAAGGCTTGCTGGAGGAGGGCAAGGAGATCCTGGAGGAGGAGGGTGAGGGCAGCGTGATCGATGCGGCGCTGATCTCCGCCGCGCAGCGGGTCGAGCACTACGAGATGGCCGCTTACGGCTGCCTCCGAACCTACGCCCAGCTGCTCGAGCTCGATGAGGCGGTCACCCTCCTAGAAAAGACATTGTCGGAGGAAGAGGCGGCCGATCAGAAGTTGACGAAACTGGCTGACGGCGGCATCAACGCTTCGGCCCTCGCGGTCGGGCAGGGCGCCGAAGAGACGGACGTCGAGTAGACAGAAATTCAGTCCTGCCGGTTGCTCCGGCTTCCGGGTTCGCCCGGAAGGTGGAGCAGCCGAGCCTGGATTCCCAGGATGTTACGCCGGCACACTCCTGATTTCTCGCCGGGGGAATCTGTGTTGCAGCAAGGCGGCGACCAACCCTTCGATTACCGCTTCCGGCTCGGTTCCCACGATGACCCCGTCGTTTTCGCGATCTTCCGCCAGCCCGCACGCCTGCAGCAGTGCCGACCCTTCTTTGATGGCGGCGATCGGCTTGCCGTGTCGATAGGCCTCGTTCACGAAATGGATGGCGAGTCCAGACTCCACCAACGCCGAGGCCGAAGCACCACCCGGGACGATCACCGCGTCGTAGACCACTGAAGGTGCGTTTGCCGCCGCGCGGTTGACCTTCTGGGCCTTGCTCATGGAATCCATGATGGTGCCTGCATGATCGGCAATCAACTCGGCCACCGCTTCCTTCGCCATCAGACCGTCCTTGATCGCCTTCAACTGTTTCGCATCGACTCCATCTCCGCCGAGTATGGCGATCCTGCGGCCCTTGATCGTGTCGCCCAGCTTGTCCTGACTCAGGGCCGGCGATGAGAGATTCTTCGCATCCGCGCGAAGCGGTCCCGACGGCGTAGGCGCGGAGGGCGTCGGATTCTTCTTCGTGCCCACCGGCGCGATCGGGATTCCAGTCTGGACGGACACCGCCTGGGCCAGCGGGTCGGCAATGTTGACGAGTATCTCGTTCAGCACGTGATGACGGACGTCTTCGCTCTCCACCTGGTTGAGCTCGAAGGCGAACGCCTGGGCGATATGCTCCTGCTCCCAGTCGGACATGCTGTTCCAGAACTGGGTCGCCTGACTGAAGTGATCGTTGAAGCTCTCGCTCCTGGCCCGAATCTTCGTTCCTTCGACCTTCTCGGCATAACTCGTGAAGGCGTCGACCGCTTCGGGAGAATGCATGGGGCAACCATCGCCAAGGCGGTTAGGGAAATAGGACACGCGGCCCTTGTTGATCGTCACCCGAGCCATCGCGTCTCGCTGATTGTTGTGAACCGGATTGAGCGGCCTGTTAATGGGCAGCTCAGCGAAGTTCGGACCGACCCGGCGAAGCTGCGTGTCGGTGTACGAGAATAGACGGCCTTGGAGAAGCGGGTCGTTGGTGAAGTCGATTCCCGGGACCACGTGGCCGGTGTGAAAGGCGACCTGTTCGGTCTCGGCGAAGAAGTTGTCGGGGTTCCGGTTCAGCGTGAGCCGGCCGACGCGCCGTACCGGTACCAGCTCCTCGGGAATGATCTTGGTCGGGTCGAGCAGGTCGAAGTCAAAGGCGAACTCGTCCCTTTCCTCCACCACCTGCAGTCCCAATTCCCACTCCGGGTAATCGCCGCGCTCGATCGCCTCGAACAGATCGCGGCGGTGGAAGTCGGGATCCTTCCCGGAAATCTTCTGCGCCTCGTCCCACACCAGCGACTTCACGCCCTTGAGCGGCTTCCAGTGGAACTTGACGAAGCGCGACTTGCCCTCGGCGGTCACGAAGCGGAAGGTGTGGACGCCAAACCCCTCCATCATGCGGTAGCTGCGGGGGATGGCGCGATCCGACATCACCCACATCAGCATGTGCGACGACTCGGGCTGGAGCCCGACGAAGTCCCAGAAGGTGTCGTGCGCCGATTGCGCCTGAGGGATCTCGCGATCGGGCTCGGGTTTCACCGCGTGGATGATGTCGGGGAACTTGAT
>JBBRGF010000030.1:0-24310 GCA_038240975.1 Gemmatimonadales bacterium | reverse complement strand
AGGAGCGAGTCGATCTCGCGGCGAAAATGGTCCTCGGTCACTCCCTCGGCCACGGTGCGTACGATGACGCCCCCGGCATCTTTCGGGAGCAGCTTGGTCACCATCTCACGCAACTTGGCGCGTTGCTCGCGGCTTTCGATCTTGCGGCTTACCCCGACCTTCGAGGCGTAGGGCATGTAAACGAGGAAGCGTCCGGGCAGGGAGATCTGCGCGGTGACGCGGCACCCCTTGGTACTTATCGGCTCCTTGGTGACCTGGACGGGGAGGGTCTGACCCTTCTTGAGGATGTCCTGAATGTTCGGAACGGCACGGCGCGACGAGATTTCCCGCTGCCTGGTTTCGCCGCCCGGCTGCCGTTCACCGCCCCCGGTGCCGCCGTTGCCGCGCCCCCTCCGCCGCCGGTCGCGGTCACGCCAGCCGCTCTTACGCTCGCCGCCGGGCTCCTCCGTCGCAGGAGCCTCGGCGGCCGCGACGCCGTCGGCTGCCGGCTCGGCCTCGTCGGCCTCCTCTTCCGGCTCCTCATCTTCGTCGGGCTCCAGGAGATCCGACGCGTGGAGGAAGGCGCTCTTTTCCTGCCCGATGTCCACGAACGCGGCCTGAATCCCGGGAAGGACGGCCTCGACGCGACCGAGATAGATGTCGCCGACGGTCCGCCGGTGATCCGGACGGTCGACGAGCAACTCGACGAGCCGCTCGTCCTCCAGGATGGCCACACGGGTTTCCCGCTGGCTCCCGTTGATCAGGATCTCGCGCTTCAAGTCTCGACCTCGGTCGCGGTGGCTCCGCGACGGGCTGTTGAAAGAAGAGTGCGGCGCCCGAAAGGACCGGGCCGCTCGGGCCGGCCTCCCCGGCAATCGTAGGCACTGGCGTCGGCGGGGAAAGGACGACCCCTGAAGGCAATTATATGCGGCGGCAAAGCTTACGGCAATCGCCGTCAGTCGGCGGCTATGGCCTCCGCGGGCATCAGCCCGGCGAGAATGTGTCGCGCAAGGACGATCCGCTGCACCTCGCTGGTGCCCTCACCGATCTCGCAGACCTTGGCGTCCCGCATCATCCGCTCGACCGGATAGTCCGTCGTGTAGCCGTATCCGCCGAATACCTGGACCGCCTTGGTGGTGGTACGCATGGCCAGCTCCGAGCAGTACAGCTTGGCCATGGCGGCCTCCTTCTTGAACGGCTTGCCGTTCTGCTTGAGCCAGGCGGCGTGATAGAGGAGATGGGTGCCGGCCTCGATCTCCAGCGCCATGTCGGCCAGCTGAAAGCTCACGCCCTGAAAGCTGCCGATGGGCCGGCCGAACTGCTTGCGCATGCCCGCGTACTTGAGGGCCTCCTCGTATGCGCCCTCCGCGATGCCGAGCGAGAGCGCCGCGATCCCGATTCGGCCCGCGTCGAGCGTCTTGAGGAAGTTCACAAAGCCGAGTCCCGGCTGTCCCAGCAGGTTTTCCTTGGGCACCACGGCATCCTCGAACACCAGCTCGCGGGTATCGCTCGCACGCCAGCCCATCTTGTCTTCCTTCTTGCCCGCGCGCACGCCCTTGGTCTTGGCCAGATCTTTCGCGTGGCCGACGCCGAGCCGGCCGCACTGCTCCATGTCGACCGTGTCCTTGGTGACGATGAAGCTGGTGATGCCCTTGCCACTGCGGCCCGGCTCCGTGCGAGCGGTGACGGAGAAAATCTCGCCGACGCCGGCGTGCGTGATGAAGATCTTGGTGCCGTTGAGCAGGTAGTGGTCGCCCTTGTCGACCGCGGTGGTGGCTGTGCCGCCGGCATCGCTGCCCGCTCCCGGCTCGGTCAAGCCGAAGCCACCGAGCACGGCACCGGAGGCGAGCAACGGGACGTACCGCCGCTTCTGCTCCTCGGTGCCGAACTCGACGATCGGGGATGTACCCAGATTGGTGTGCGCACTAATGGTAAGTGCATGACTCGCATCCACCTTGGCCAGCTCGTGGATGGTGATGTAGTACGAGAGCTGGTCCATTCCCGCGCCGCCAAGGTCTTCGGACCACGGCACGCCGAGGAGACCGAGCTGGCCCATGGCCTTGATGTTTTCCCAGGGGAACGTCGAGGTCCTGTCCAGCTCTCGAGCCACCGGCGCCACGTGCTCCCTGGCGAATTCGCGGACCATCTCACGAACCTGATGGTGGTGCTCGGTGAAATAGAGAGAGTCGTCCATAGAAGCGATCGGTGGGGTTCGGGTGAGCGAGCCGGCGTACCCGCCGGGTGCGGCCGGAGGCAATATACACCGGCTCTAGCCGGGGTCACCCACCACCAAACGCAGAATCTCCTCTGAGAACTTGGCGAGAGTGCGAGGCCCGACGCCCGGCAGCCTCGCCAGCGACGAGCGATCATACACGGTGCCGGAGGCGATCGCTTCGAAGGCAGCGTCGCTGAGAATACGGTAGCAGGGTACCGCCATGGCGCTTGCGGTGCGGGTTCGCCATTGCTCGAGTAACTCCCGAAGCGGCGACGTCGGCGCCACTGGATGAGGCGACGCGGTACCCTGGTTCAGCGCCCGCAAGATCGCACCGCCAAACCGGTCGGCGAGTGCAGGGCCGACGCCCGGAATGCCCGCGAGCGCCGCAACACTGGCCGGGGGCCGTTCGGCGAGCCGCAGCAACACGTCGGGCTCGAGCAGGCTGCCGCCCCACGGCCCGCGCCGCCCTGCCAGAGCGCTCCGAAGAGCCGTCAGACGTTCCAGCACCAGCGGCGCGGCACGGGACCGGCAAGGCGCGCGACTGCACCGGTCGCAACCCGAGCAGCGGTCGAGTCGCTCCCCGAAGTAGCCGAGCAGCGCACGCCTGCGGCATGACCGCGTCATCGCGTACGACTCCACCGAGGCAATTCGTGCCTCGGCGCGGCGGCGACGTTCGCGCACATGCGCCCAGCGTGCCGGCCCGGAATCCGGCCGAAGCTCACGTCTCAGTCGATCCGCCGATGCACGGACGTTTGCCGGGATTTCGCGGCAATCGGCGGAGGCCCAGACCTTCTCGAGAGTCTCTCTGGGCGGAAAGGTGACGTCGAGCTGCCGCCGATGCAGCTCGGCGTCGCCAGGACGTGCGAGGAGGACGCATCGCGCAAAGGCTCCATCGCGGCCGGCACGCCCTGCCTCCTGATAGTATGCCTCTGGTGTTGCTGGTAGCGTCCAGTGAACGACGAGGCGAACGTCGGGCTTGTCTATGCCCATCCCGAAGGCGCAGGTGGCGACGATCAGATCGACACGATCTTCGAGAAAGTCTGCGAGTGTGGCGGCGCGACGCGACTTCGTGAGCCCCGCATGATACGGAGCTGCCCGATGCCCGGCCCTGACGAGGGCACGAGCCACCGCCTCGGTGAGGCCGCGCGTCGGGACGTACACGATCGTCATGTGATCGTCGCCGCCCACCAGATCCAGGAGCGCGCCCAGCCGCTCACGCTCGGTGCGCACCGGCATGACTCCGAACCAGAGGTTGGGGCGATCGAACGAGCCCAGGTGCGTGGCGTAACGGCCATTCCTGAAGCGCATGACGCCCGCGATGTCGGCACGAACCTCGGGCGTGGCGCTGCCGGTGAGCGCAAGACACGGAGGCCGGCCAAGCCGGTAGCGCGACGAGCCGAGGGTGCGATAGCTGGGACGAAAATCGTGCCCCCACTCGGTGACGCAGTGCGCCTCATCGATCGCAAGGAGATAGGGCCGGATGGCGGCACGCTGAAGCTCGGGCGCCAGCTTCGACAGGCGCTCAGGCGACACATACAGCAGCCGCAGCGTGCCCGCGCGGAGCGCCTCCCAGACGCCGGCCTTGTCGGCGTCGTCGAGCGAGCTATTCAGGGCGGCAGCCGGTATACCCCGGGCCAGGGCGGCGGCTACCTGGTCCTGCATGAGCGCGATGAGAGGCGAAACCACGATGGTGAGGCCGCCGAGGACCAGAGCCGGTACCTGAAAGCAGATCGACTTGCCGCCGCCCGTGGGCAGGATGGCGAGCGTGTCGCGACCCTGGAGGACGGAGCGGATGACCCTTGCCTGCGCGGGTCGGAAGTCGGCGTAGCCGAAATGGTGTTGGAGGACTCGGCGGGCTTGGGCCATGGCGTCGGGCATTGTCGAAACGTTCACCCGAAGCCCCGAACCCGTAGCACTCAGTGTGTGCGAACCGGCACCGGCGAACGCGGATGCAAGGCAAAAAAAGGCCGCCGCGCGTACGCGACGGCCTCGAGCACGCGGCAGAAAGCTAGTTGCCGCCCAGACGGACACCCACGGTAATGGGAAGGAACTTGGTGTTTGAACCGGCGTTGAACACGTCGTGGAACCGGCTTTCGACGAAGAAGCCGATACCGCGCGCCTTGATGTCGAATCCGGCGCCGGCGTTGATCCCGAAGTCGGTGGAGGTATTGCCCGTATTACCGACACCGGGCCCCGCCACGTCGTTTCCGCCGACCACCTTGGAGTTGTAAATCCCGCCGCCCGCGATGAGATACGGCCGGAACTTGCTGTCTTCCGACGTCTTGAACTTGTAGATGAGATTTGCCGTGCCCATGATCAGCTGATTCTTGAGATTTCCGTTGGACTTGAACTTGAGACGGTGGTACTGGCCGTCGATCTGGATTCCCAGGGGAAACGATGACGGCGCGAAAGAGATACCGACTAATCCATGATAGCCGGTCTTGACAAAGTCCTTGTAGTTGCCGAGCGGGACGGTCGCCCCTGCTCCCAGCGAGAACTCAGCGCCTTGCGCACGAGCCACGGATGTGGTCGCAAGCATGCCAACGAGGGCCACTGCAACCCCTGCTGCTACCCTTCGCATACCTTCTCCTTGGTTCCAGTTCACGATGGAGCCGGGATTCCGGGGCTGATTGCCCCGTTCGTCGCCCGCTCGCCCGCCACAAGGCGTGCGCACGGAAGGTAGCCTGGACCCGGCTAAGAGGGTGTGAGCCGGGTCACGCCCGGTCATTCCGGCTCGTCCCCCCGATGAGCAGGAGCGCGATTTCGTTGCACGACCCTGACGGCGAGGTAGACGACGAGAAGAGCGATCGCGAGCCAGCCCGCACGGCGGTCGCCCCAGACCACAGCAACGACCGCGGCGGCAAAGCCGCTCAGTGCGAGGAGGTGGAGATATTTCACCGGGCAAGGAATTGCGAGATGGCCTCGCGAAACTCCTTGGTCTGGCGTGCGAGGGCGTTGACCTTGGCGCCGAGCGCGATCCCTTCGGAAAAGGGCACGGCGTCCAGCTGGTAGAAGAGCCGCTTGGTAAGCGTCAGGGCGGAGTGGCCGGCGCCGGCCAGCTTACGCGCGATGGCGTCGGCCTCGCGGTCGAGGTCGGCATCCGGCACGACGCGAGTGACGAGCCCAGAGACGCGGGCCTCCTCGGCCGACAGTACCCTGCCGGTCAGCACCAGTTCGAGCGCCACCTTTTCGCCTGCCAGGCGTCGGAGCAACGCCATGACCATGGCCGGAACGAACCCGCGCTGGATCTCGGGGTAGCCGATCTGGGCACCGGCGCCGGCGATGGTGATGTCACACGCCGTGGCCAGTCCGGCGCCGCCGGCAAACGCTCGCCCCTGCACTACCGCAATCACCGGCTTGGGCAGCGCGCGAATCCGCTCGAAGACGGCGCCGAGCCTGCGCGCCTCCATTTCGTTTTCGGCGAGGGTCCGATCGGCCGAAGCGAGCAGCTCGTCGAGGTCGGCACCGGCGCAGAAATCCCGGCCCGCCCCGCGGAGCACCACGACGCGAGTGCCGGCGTCGAGATCGGCACGTTCGAACCCGGCGTGCAGCGCCTCGACGAGCCGCGAGTCGAGGGCGTTTCGCTTGGCGGCGCGATCGAGCGTGAGGGTGAGCACGCCATCGTCGAGAGCAACGCGAAGTGCGCCATCGGCGGCGCTCATTTTGGGAGCAACCGGCGAGCGAGGGCGAGCGGAATGGGAATCTCCATTCGCAGCAGCGCGGTCGAGTACACTTTGCCCTGGGCATCGGTCTTGAGCGAGATGGTGCCGCCGCCGTCGAGCGCGTCGTGGAGCAGGAAGTTGAGCGCGCGAAGGTTGGGTAACTCGAAGCGCTCGACTCCGCTCACCATGCCCTTGAAGTGCCGGGCGACCCTCCGCGCGGTCACCTCGCGCTCGAGCAGCATGTAGTACTCGGGATGCAGTGCGATGAGACCGACGTTGGCCGTGTTGCCCTTGTCTCCCGACCGGGCGTGGGCCAGGAAGCGGAGCTGCACCGGCTTCTCGCGCGCACGTCTCTTCGTCTTCGCCACGCTCATGCCTCCAGGATCTCGACCTGCACGTACGGCTCGATCTCGCGCCGGTCGATCAGCGCCGGCCAGTAGGCGACGACCTCCTCCACGGCAGGTCTCCCACCGGCAAAGCCGGTCACGCTCGGCGGGCCGGTCAGGACGAGTGGCGCGATCTCGCGAGTAAAACGCTCGACCGGTGCTCGCTCGCGGGCCCGCACCCCGATGCGAAGCTGCACCTCGGGGATGTCGGGATCGGGCGGTCCGCTCAAGGGGCCGTGCGTGGCGTCGACTCCGACGAACTCGGTGAGGATCTGCTCGAACCGGAGGCCGAGATCGTCGAGGCGGGCGCGCAGGATGCGGTCGGCGGCCCTGGCCTTGTCGTACGCCTCGGGCCACGAGTAGACCAGCGTCCCGACGGCCTTGTAGCCGTAGAAGTACGCGATCGACACCTTGAGCATGGGGGTGCGAGGACGCCCGCGGATGCCGCTGACCTGCACCCGGTCCTTGCCCGCCTGGCGCAGCCGGATGCTCGTGAAGTCGGCCACGCCGTCGGGGGTGATGTAGCTCGTAGGATCGCCCATCTCGTAGACGAGCTGCTCCGTCACCGAAGCCACCGAGACCAGTCCTCCGGTTCCCGGATGTTTGGTGATGACGAAGCTCCCGTCCTCCGACGCCTCGGCGATCGGGAAGCCGGGATTCTCCATTCCCCTGACCGAGCGCCAGCCCTTGAGGAGGTTGCCTCCGGAGGCCTGCGCTCCGCACTCGATGATGTGCCCGGCCACCGTTCCTGCCGCGACCTTGTCCCAGTCCTCCGGCGACCAGCCGAACTCGTGGAAAATCGGCCCGAGGGTGAGGCCGGTATCGGTCACCCGCCCCGTGACGACGACGTCGGCTTCGCCACGGAGCGCCTGAACGATGGGGCCCATCCCGAGGTAGGCGTTCGCCGAGAGCACGTGGCCGCGGACGTCGGACAGCGGGCGGCCGGTCTCCATGTCGCTCAAGGCATGGCCATGCGCGATCAGGCCGTCGAGGCGGTCGAGGATGTCGTCGCCGCTCACGAGACCTACGCGCAGCTTGCCCTTCAAGCCGAGGCGCCGTGCCACATCGAGCACGGCCTCGGCGCAGCCGCGCGGGTTCACGCCGCCGGCATTCGACGTCACCCGGATTCCCCGCTCGACGATGTCGGGAAGAATGCGCTCCATCAGGGGAACGAAGTCGCGCGCGTACCCGGCCTTGGGATCGCGCGACTTCTGCTTCTGCATGATGGACATCGTCACCTCGGCGAGGTAGTCCATCATCAGGTAGTCGATGGGCCCACCAAGCACCTGGCGTACCGGAGCCTCGAGCCAGTCGCCCCAGAACCCCTGTCCCGCCGCGATACGAACGACGCGCCCGTTCACCGGGTGGTCGACGCCGTGGCGGAGATCAGCGCGGCTTCCCTGGTCCAGCTTCTCCCGTCGACGCGCGCGACGAGCAGGCCCAGCGGAACGAATTTCTCTCCGAGAGGCCAGGAATCGGCCGGCATGGTGAACACCGCCGCCGCCGACTTCCCGGCAGGAACGGTGAGTTCGCCAGATTTCGTGGACGCGGAGGCAAGCACTTTCGAGCTGTCGGCATAAATGCGGATGGAGGCGTGCAGCGTCCATTTCTGCTTGTCGGCCGCGTCCGCGAAGCCGGGCAGGAACGTGAGGGTCACGGGCATATCGCCGTGCCCGGGCTCGGATTCGACCTGCAGGCGCCCGAAGGCGTAGTTGAGAGGCTGCTTGGCGAGCTGGCCGCCCATGGAGTCGAGAAGCGTGAGGCCGAAATCGGTGAACCGTCCCCACTGCGCGCGATCCATGGTGACGTCGACCACGACGCCGTGCGACCACGCGGGAAGCACGAATGGAATGCGCACGGGGCCGGACCCGGCCGATGTCACGGTCTCCTCGCGGGCCGCACCACCGAGGTGCATTCCTACCTCGGCTGATACCTCGGCCCTGGTGAGGTTGGCGAGCGTGGCGCGCACCTGCGACCCGCGGCGTGATGCACGCAGCGAGAGCGGCGACTGGGTGAGCGTCACCGAAGCCGACGGAGACTGACCGGGCAGCGCCACCACGATCGACTCGTACACTCCGCTCACCACGTCTCGCGCGTCCGCCTCGTATTCGGCCGACTGCTGGTCGAAGCCGGCCTGGCGCGCCGCCTCGTCGCGAAACGGCATGCCGTCGGGCTCATGCAGAAAGGCGAGCGCGTGCTCCGCCATGGCGCCGGTTGAAACGGTGAGCGCAAACGGGCGACTGCTGTCGGCCTCGAAAAACGTGCGCAGGACACCACCAGCCGGGATCTGCTCCTTCGACCTGAGGTCACGCGACCCCGAGACCACAGGCGTGGCGACGGCGACGGCGTTCACGAGCCTGAAAACCGGGCCGGAGAGCGTATCCTTGCCCCAGCCGCTTACCACGGCTACGTGCACGCCCTCCGCGCTCAGCCCCGCCTTTGCATATCGCACCTGGACGCGAGTGCGCTCTCCCTTGAGCGTCACGGTCGCGGGAGCCGTGAGCCAGGACGCATCGCGTCGGAGCGTGTATGTGGCGGGGCGGGCGCCGGCAGGCCGGATCAGCTCGAAGCTCTGTACGGTGTCGCGCGCCGCGGCGGTGGTCCGGCGGAGGGCGCCGGTTACATCGCCGGCGCCAATGGCTCGTACGCGCACCGCTTCCACCTGGTGCCCCTCCTCCAGCCACTTCCATGCGCGGCCCACATCTGGTACTCCGGTGCCTTCGTCCAGGAATGTCGTCCCCGCCGTGGGCGTCGCCGTCGTCATGAGCGCCTGCTTGACGGAGCGGGACTCGATCGGCTTCCGCGCCTTGATCAGGCCCGACACGAGCAACGCCGCGAGACCGGCCGCGTGCGGTGACGCCATGCTGGTGCCCTGCTCGACCTCGTCACCGGCATTCCATAATGGCACGGTGCTGTAAGCCATCCCCGGCGTGGCGATATCGGGCTTGGCGACCTCGCCGCCTCGCGAGCTGAAATAGGCGAGCTGATCGGACTGCGGCGCGCCGTTCGCTCCAGGGGTCAGGAAGGCGGACGGGAGCGTGGCTCCTATACCGATGGCCGCTTCTGCCGACCCGGGAAAGCCTAGACTGGAGAGCCCGGGCCCATCGTTGCCGGCGGCGATGACCATCACCACGTCGGGATTCTTCCGGAGGATCGAGTCTACGACGACGTCGATTCGCGCGGCTCCTTCGATTTCGTTGCCGACGCCGAAGCTCATGTTGAGTACGAGGGGAAGGTTTCGCTCGCGTGCGAAACGGATAGCATAGTCCATCCCTCGAAGCATGCTCCCGGTGGTGGTGATGCCGCCATTGGCGCCGTTCGCGATCTTGAGGCCGAGGAGTTGCGCCCCCGGCGCCACGCCGTCGAACCCCGACACGCCATAGATGTCGTGGCCGGCCGCGATTCCGGAGACGTGGGTGCCGTGACCGAAGGTGTCGAAGACCAGGTCGAGCGACGGCTGGCCAGCTGACTCCGTGAAGTTGACGACGACTCCGACTCGCGGCTCGAGCCCCCGAGGCGCCCAGCCGAAGCTCTCGCGGCCGGCGAGGTAGTCGTGCACCGGCTTCTCGTTTGCGAGGGAGCCGTCCCCGTCGGTATCCGCGAAGAGCACCCAGCCGTCGGAGGCGCGGGTGACCACGAGGGCAAGCGTGTCGAGACCGTTCCCGTTGCGATTGAGATCGGCGGCGGGAGGCTTGCCGAGGGAAAGCTCGGCGATGGAGCCGCCGAAGTAGGGGCCCGACGGATTCAGCGAGGCCACGCGCCCGAACCCCGCGAGCCGCCGGCTGCCCACGGTCACCGAGTCGCCGGCCGGGGTGATCCGGCTGAGGGCGATGGCGCCCTCTCCCGAGAAATCGCGCACGTCCACGACCTTCGGCGACCCGGTGGTGGTGGTGCCGAACCCTGGTACCGATGGGTCGAGACCGGTGTCGAGGATGCCGATGAGCACACCCCGGCCGTCGAGATCGGGATGCTCGCGGAGAAAGCGATCGACGCCCGTGCTGGCGAGCGACATCCACCCGTGAGCGTAGGCCGCCTGCGGCGGGGCCACGCGCTTGACGGAATCCTCCGCGCGCGTTGCCGGCGTCGGCGCGACGGCCTCGGGCGGCACCCTCGCTGCCGGCGGGTTCCGGGGGCCGGGATCGATGTTGGGCTTGGGCGCGGGCGGAGTGTTGTGATGCGACGGCGCGCAGGCGAGGGCGAAGGTGAGGGTGGCCATCGTCAAACGGCGCATGCGGCTCCTAGGAAGGCTGTGCCGCATCGATCGGCGGCAGGACGAACGGCCCGATGTGCGGGCCCGCATAGTTGGCACCGACGCGAAGCGCGAAGGCGAGCTGGTCCCGCGTCTCTTCGGGCGTGACGATCGCATCCACGAAGCCGCGCGCCGCCGCATACTTGGCGTCGAGCTGCGCTTCGTAATCGGCGCGCATCGACTCGACGGCACTCCGGACCTCGGCCGCCGGTTCTCGTCCTTCCTGCCGGGCGCGCTCGAGCTCCGGGCCGTGCACGGCACTCACGGCCGCTTCGCCCTCCATGACGCCCATGCGCCCCGTGGGCCAGGAAAAGAGAAAGTCGGGGTCGAAACCCTGCCCCGCCATCGCGTAATACCCGGCGCCCGAGGCATGATTTACCGTGAGCACCAGCTTGGGCACCACCGCCGTGGCCATCGCCTCGACGAACCTCGCCCCCGCGCGGATGATCCCCGACTGCTCGGCCTCGGGTCCGACCATGAACCCGCTGACGTCTTGCACAAAGAGGATCGGAAGGCGCTCGCGGCCGGCGGTCTCGATGAAATAGGCGACCTTCTCGGCACTGCCGGTGTAGACGATCCCGCCGAACCGGGGCCGCTCTCCCGCGGCGGCCTTGATGACGCCGCGCTGGTTGCCGATGACGGCCACCGGCCATCCCTCGATGTGCGCGTGCCCGCAGAGCATCTCGCGGGCGACGTCCGGCTGGAACTCGTCGAGCGCGCCGCCGTCGAGGATGCACGACAGCACGTGGCGCATGTCGTACGAGAGTCGGTGGTCCTGCGGGAGCAGCTCGTAGAGATCGGCAGGAGGGCGTGCGGGGGCGATGGGCTCCCTGATGCGGTGAGCGAGGCCGCCGCTTCGGGGCAGCCGGCCGATGTACTCCCGGATGCGCTTGAGACAGTCGGTGTCGTTGGCCGCGCGGTAGTGCGCCACGGCGCTACGTTCGGTGTGGGTGACCGCGCCGCCCAGGGATTCGGCGTCGATGGTCTGCCCGGTGGCGCCTTTGACCAGATTGGGGCCGCCGAGCCCCATGAAGCTGGTGCCTTCGACCATGAAGATCACATCGGAAAGCGCAGGCAGATAGGCCCCGCCCGCGATGCAGCTTCCCATCACGGCGCTCACCTGGGGCACGTGGAGGTACCGGCGCATGATCGAGTTGTAGTAGAAAATGCGCGCCGCGCCATACTGACCGGGAAAGACGCCACCCTGGTACGGAAGATTCACTCCCGCGCTGTCGACCAGATAGACGATCGGGATCCGCTGCCGCATCGCGACTTCCTGGGCGCGCAGGATCTTCCTGATGGTTTCCGGCCACCACGAGCCCGCCTTCACGGTCGCATCATTGGCGACCACCACCACCTCGCGCCCTTCCACCACTCCCACGCCGGTGATGACGCCTGCCGCGGGGGCCTGGCCGTCGTACTGATCGTAGGCCACCAGCAGCCCGAGCTCGAGCCACGGCGCGCCCGGATCGAGGAGGCCCTGAACTCTCTCGCGCGGCGCCAGCTTGCCTTGCTGGTGCATCCTGGCGGCACGCGCGGCGCCGCCGCCAAGCTGCAGCTGGGCCGCGAGGCGCTGATACTCCTCGGTGAGCGCGCGCAGCCGGGGCACCTTGCTCAGGGTGAGATGTGCTCCGCCGCCCACGACTCGATGTATTCGATGAGATCGGTCGTGCGCGTTCCGGGGCCGAAGAGGCGCCCGATTCCGAGCTGCTGCAGGGCGCTCATATCGTCGGGCGGGATGATGCCTCCGCCGGTGACCAGGATATCAGGGCGGCCCTTCGATTCGAGCAGAGCCCGGACCCGCGGGAAGAGGGTCATGTGCGCCCCTGACAGGATCGAGAGGCCCACGACGTCGACGTCCTCCTGCACCGCGGCCGTGGCGATCATCTCGGGCGTCTGGTGCAATCCGGTGTACACCACCTCCATGCCCGCGTCGCGAAGCGCGGCGGCGACTACCTTGGCGCCGCGGTCGTGGCCGTCGAGACCCGGCTTGGCGACGAGGACGCGGATCGGGCGCGGGAGCGAGCGGGAAGATGTCATATCACCTGAATCGGAGGAGAGCGGCGAGGCCCTGCACGGATGTGCGGGCCTCCTCTTCGTAGATCACATTGATCACCACGTGCTGGCGGAGCGCCTCCTCGATGGCGTCGTCCACGACATCGAGCACGGGAACGGGCTCGCCTTCGCCCCGGCACTCACGCTCGGTGCGGGCGAGCCGCCCCGAGTCGCCGCAGCGGAAGCCTGGCTCGGCGGCATCGGCGTTGACCAGGAGGACGCGCACCTGGCCGCGGGAGAGCCCCTTGAGCGTCGCGTCCACCCCATTCACCGCCCACCCGCCACCCTCGCTCTCGAGCATCTCCTGAACGAGGATGCGCTCGGACGCGCGCTCCCACTGCTCACGAACGGCGAGGGTGGTGGCGTGGACCACCGCCGGCGTCGCCTCCTTCGGATTGAGCTTGGCCGTCCCGATCAGCCGCTCGGCCAGATAGCTGTGGAGGAACGGCTCGACGGCACCGGCCTCGGTACCGATGGCGGCAAACACGATTCCGTGTGCCGGCTGGCGCCGATCGACGGCGAAGAGCTGCCGTGCGATGGCCTCGTAGTGCCGCTGCTTCTCCTGCCGGATGCGGTTGTTGTAGGTATGCTCGCCGACTCCCGGCCCATCCTGATTGCCATGGAACCGTTTGCCCCGGGTGCTGTCGGCGCGGAGTCCCGGGAGCTCGACAGCCTCATAGGCGGTGACCTCGAAGAAACGAGCGCTGGTCCGGTCGAGCACCACGGTCAACAGGCGTCCGAACTCGTCCTCGACCGAAGCGAGCTCGCGCACGAGCGGCGTGGCATCGATCGCGAGTCGGGACCGGTGCACCGACGGCAGCGGAACCGACTCGAAGAGCCTGATACCCTCACAGGCGAAGATGGCCACGCCGTGGGTGGGCGGGAGGAGGTCGGGATCGTGCAGATACTGATGGATGCGCGTGAGGTCGCGCTCGACCTCGTCGTGGACGTCACGCGGAAGGCCGAGCCGCGGAAGGGACCGGATGGCCTCGCGCACGCGGTTCTTGACCTTGATGAGATACTTGCCGCGGTTCCGGTCGCGCGGCTCCAGCTTGAGGTAACAGGTGACCACCCGGTGCCGTCCGGCCCGCACCGAGGTGAGCGTCGCCAGCCGCTCGCCGACCGCCGGCGCCTCCATCCGCGCCCGTCCACGCCCGTTCCCCACTTTGCGGCCCTCAAAAAAAGACCGGCTCCCGATAGCTGCCATATATCTCCTCGAGCACATGCCGGATCTCGAACAGCGTGCAGTAGGCACGCGCGCAATCCATCATGGCCGGAATGATGTTTCGGTCTTCCGACGCCGCGCAATGCAGCGCGGCCAGCCGCTCGTCCACGAGGGCCGTGCTGCGCGCGGCGCGCATGCGAGCCATTCGCTCCAGCTGCGTCCGCTCGGCGGTGTCGGCCACCTTCAGGATCTCGACGGGGGCTTCGGCCTCCTCGACGAAGTCGTTCACTCCGACGATGGTGCGCTTGCCGCGCTCGACCTCGGATTGAAAGCGCATCGACGACCGGGCGATCTGCCGCTGGAACCACCCGTTCTCGATGGCCATCACCACCCCGCCCTGCACATCGATTTCGGCGAACAGCTCCTCGGCCTCGCGCTCGAGCGCGTCGGTCAGCGCCTCCAGATAGTACGATCCGCCGAGCGGGTCGGCGACGTTGGCCACGCCGGTTTCGTATGCCAGAATCTGCTGCGTGCGAAGCGCGATACGAACCGATTCTTCGGTCGGTAGCGCCAGAGTCTCGTCGAGCGCGTTGGTGTGAAGCGACTGGGTCCCGCCCAGCACCGCCGCGAGCGCCTGATACGCCACACGCGCCACGTTGTTGTGGGGCTGCTGCGCGGTGAGCGTCACGCCGGCGGTCTGGCAGTGAAAGCGCATGCGCCAGCTCCGCTCGTCGCGGGCGCCGTATCGCTCGCGCATGTGCCGGGCCCAGACGCGGCGGGCCGCGCGCAACTTGGCGATCTCCTCGAAGAAATCGTTGTGCACGTCCCAGAAAAAGGAGAGGCGAGGGGCGAAGAGGTCGACGTCGAGCCCGCGGGCGCGCCCGTGCTCGACATAGCAGAACCCGTTGGCGAGCGTGAACGCGAGCTCCTGGGCCGCGGTGGCCCCGGCCTCGCGAATGTGGTAGCCGGAGATTGAGATGGTGTTCCACTTGGGCGTGTGCTCCGACGCCCACTCGAAGAGGTCCACAATGACCTTGAGCGCCGGCTCCGCCGGATAGATCCAGGCGTGCTGCGCCATGTACTCCTTGAGAATGTCGTTCTGAATCGTCCCCTGGAGCTTCTCGATCGACACCCCCTGACGCTCCGCCGCGGCGACGTAGAAGCAGAAGAGCATGGCCGCGGGACCATTGATCGTCATCGACGTGGAGACCCGGTCGAGCGGAATGCCGCCGAACAGCGTTTCCATGTCAGCGAGACTCGACACCGCCACACCGCACTTGCCGACCTCTCCCTCGGAGCGCGGGTGATCGGAGTCGTAGCCCATCAGTGTGGGAAAGTCGAAGGCGACGGACAGACCGGTCTGGCCGCGATCGAGGAGGAACTTGTACCGCTCGTTGGTATCCTCGGCGGTGCCGAACCCGGCAAATTGTCGCATGGTCCAGAGCCGACCTCGGTACATGGTCGGATGGATTCCCCGGGTGAATGGGTATTCGCCAGGGAGCGCCGGGGAGGCGGCGGGATCGGCGGCGAGATCGGTGTCGGCGTAGACCGGTTCGACCTCACGACCCGATACCGACGTGAACTCGCCGTCGTCTCGCACCGGCAATCCGGCGGCGCGGGCGCGCCATGCCGCCACCTCGGCCCGGAGTCGCTCCAGCTCGCCGGCGTCGCCTCGCCTGGCCGTCACGACCGCGCGCCCTGCTTGAGCCCGTCGACCACTTCGGCCGCCACGTCGTACGGACTGGCGAGTCCGGCCGCGACGTCATCGAGCCGCCCGGCGACGTGCTGCTCGGCGCTCGTCTCCTCCCAGAGCCAGCGCCGGGTGGCGCGATCGACCACTTCGCGGGTACGGTCGAGCAACCGCCGCCGGCGCCGCCGGGTCAGCTCGCCGGTGCTTTCCAGCCACTCGAACTGGCGGCCGAGCGCCTCGATGAGCTCGGTGGTGCCCTCGCCCTTGGCCGCACTGGCGAGGAGCACGGGATGTTCCCAGCCGCGCGTCGGCTCCGTCACTCCCCCCACCCGTTTGTCTCCCCGGGCGCCGTGGTGAGCCCGCACGTGGCGGAATGCGTTGCCCTTCCGGATCCCCAGCGTGATCTCGATCTCCTGGCGAAGCTTGTCGGCGCCCGGGCGGTCGGCCTTGTTGACCACGAAGATATCGGCCACCTCCATGACTCCCGATTTGAGCGTCTGGATGCCATCGCCCGACTCGGGAACGAGTACGAGAACCGTCGTATCGGCGATTCGAGCCACATCCAGCTCGGACTGTCCCACCCCGACGGTTTCCACGAGAATGCGATCGAATCCCGCGGCGTCGAGGAGGTCGCATACTTCGCGGGTGGACGTGGCGAGTCCGCCGAGCGAGCCACGGGTGCCCATGGAGCGGATATAGACCCCCTCGTCGAGGGCGACGGATTCCATGCGGATGCGGTCGCCGAGCAGGGCGCCGCCGGTAAAGGGGCTGGTTGGATCGACCGCGACGACCGCGACCCGAAGGCCGGCGCCGCGGTACGCGACGACGAGTCGCTCCACCAGAGTGGACTTGCCAGCGCCCGGAGGGCCGGTGAGTCCGATGCGCCGTGCGCCGCCCACTGAGCGATGCACCTTGGCGAGGAGCAGTTCGAAGCCGGGACGTGCGTTTTCGACCACCGAGATCGCTCGCGCCAGCGCGGCCGTATTGCCGGCCAGCAGCTCCGCGAGGAGGAGGTCGGGATCCATGCTGAAAGGTCGCCACGCCCCGAAGCGGAGGCAAGCGACGCGCCCGCGCCACAGTCTGCGGCGGTCAGGAGTCCGATGACGGACCTCTGTCATGGATGTGCAACTCCCGTTTGGCGGTCAGATGGATGATCAGCACGAGAGCCGCACCGATCACCACGGCGCCGAGGAGCCAGAGCTCGATGCGGCGCACCCGCCCGAGCAATGCCGTGGCGCTGCCGCTCACGACGTATCCCAGCCCGACGAACACCGACGCGCCGAGCGCGCACCCGCAGGCATCGACCGCGGCGAATCGGCCGAACGGGAGGCCTTGGAGCCCCCAGAATAGCATGCTGGCGCTCTTGGTTCCGTATACGAATCGGGCGAGCAGAAGCTCCCAGACCCCGAACCGGCGGGCCAGGTCTTCGATGCGAGGTCCGACGCGCCGGTAGATCCTGCCCGCACGGAACTTTGGCCCTCGCAGCCTCCCCAGCCAATACCAGCAGCAGTCGCCGACGAAGCTGCCGGCCGTCGCGGCGGTCACCGCAGCCGGAAAGGTAAAGATCCCCACGTGGGCGACCACACCGGCAAGAATGAGGGTGAAGTCTCCCTCGAACGCGGCGCCGACCACGACGGCGGCCACGCCATGTCGAATCAGGAGTTGTTCGAGGCCCATGTCGGGAGAATGTACTCGGATAGAGTGCTGGCAGCGTTCTTGCCCACGGAGCACCTTATCTTACCCGAGCAAAGGGCGCACAGCCGGGAGAGCGTGCAGACACAGATGACAGACACCGAATCAGGACCTCCGCTCGGCCTCGCCCGCCGGCTCGCCTTCCTGACGGCGGCCATGGCCGTATTGCTGGTGCTCGGAGCCACCGAGATCGCGCTCTCATGGTCGGCGCGGACCCGGCTGGAAGACTTTCGCCTCGAGTCCGTTTCCCTGGCGAACACACTCGCCTCCTTGCTCGTCCGCTTCGCTCCCACCGGTAAGCCCTCGGCCCTCGAACAGGGGCTGGAGGGATGGTCGCGCCACCGCCTGAACGAATCGCGCGCGACAGTCTACGTGCGGCATGGCCGGCAGCTCGCCTTTGCCGCTGCCAGCGGTGCCAGCGACTCCCTGCCACCCGGTCCGGAAGCGTACCAGGCGCTCGACCGGCACTCGGCTCAAGTGTTGCTTCACTCGGGTGCCGATCCCGGCTGGCAGGTCGTGCTGCCCCTGGGGAGTCCGCGCGCCTACGGCGTGCTCGATGTCAGGGTATCCACGAGCCGGCTCCAGCAATGGGCCTCGCGAGAACGCCGCCGCGCCTACCTGCTCGCCATACTTTCCGCCTTGCTGCTCTCGCTCGGTGTCGCGGCGATCACGGCGCACTGGGTGGGCAGGCCGCTCGCCGCCATCGGCGGCGCGATGGCCGGAGCCCACGGGGGAGCGGAGCACGCGCCTAGCGCACCGGAGATCGGACCACCGGAGTTTCGGGAGCTGGCCCGTCGCTACAACCGCATGCGCGACGCACTGGCCGATCGGGAGCGCGAGAATACCTCACGAGCGATGCTGCTGGCGCTCGAGGAGCGTGCCCGCGGGTTCGAGCGGCTTGCGCTCATGCACGAGACGGCGGCCGGGTTCGCGCACGAGATCGGCACGCCGCTCAACACCGTCAGCGGTCACCTGCAGCTCCTGCGCGACGACCTCGAGGCCGAGCGCGACGAGCGCGGTGTCGAGCGCATCCGGCTGCTGCTGGCGCAGGTGGAGCGGGTCGCGGCGATCGTGCGGGCCGGACTCGACCGGGGAAGTTGGCCCAAGCCGGCCGTGCGCACGGTCGACCTGAACGATGTGGCGGCGAGGATGACGCGGTTTCTCGAGCCCTCGTTTGCCGACGCCGGAGTGATGGTCAGGCTCGAAGGTCCGGCGAACGGACACCGTGGAGCGGCGCTGGCCACCTGCGACCCATCGATGGTGGAGCAAATTCTCCTCAACCTCCTCAAGAATTCGATCGAGGCGCTGGCGTCCGGCAACAGCGTGACCGTCCGCGCCGGCCGGGGAAACGGCGAATCGTTCATCGACGTGTGCGACGACGGACCGGGGCTGAACGCCGACGCGGAGTCCAATCTGTTCCGTCCCTTCTCCACCACGAAGGGTCCGGCCGGAACCGGCCTCGGCCTCGCGGTAAGCCTGCGACTCGCGCGCACGCTCGGCGGCGATCTCGTGCACCTGCCATCGCCACGCGGCGTGCGATGGCGGCTGAGCTTGCCGCCGGCGGACGCGATGTGACCGACGCCGACCGCCCGCCGCCGGTCCGCCGGCTTCTCCTGGTGGACGATGACGAGCCCGCGTGCCGACTGCTCGCCGAGGTCCTGGAACGGGAGGCTTACCAGGTCGTCACGGCGCTGTCGACAAGGGAGGCGATCGAGGCGCTCGGCGAGAACGGGCCTTTCGACGCCATCCTCACCGATCTTCGCATGCCAGGCTCGAGCGGGCTCGACCTTCTCCGTGTCGCGCGAGAACGGGACCCGAGCGCGCTCGTTCTCGTGCTGACGGCCTTCGGGGACGCGGCCGCGGCCGGTGAGGCCATCCGGGCCGGAGCCTACGACTTCATCAGTAAGCCGTACGACATCGCCTCATTGCGGGAGACGCTCGGCCGGGCGCTCGGACGGCGAATGCTGAGCGTGAGCCGCCCGCCCGGCGACGCTCCTGTCCGAGGAGAGCTCACGCTGGTGGGCCACAGTCCGGCGATCATCCAGGTGATGAAGACGCTCGCCCGGGTTGCCCCTTCGCAGGCGGCCGTCCTCGTCCTCGGTGAGACGGGAACCGGCAAGGAGCTGGTAGCGCGGACGGTCCACCACTACTCTGACCGGGCCGACCGGCGGTTCGTCGCGGTCAACTGCTCCGCGCTGGCGGAAGGGCTTCTCGAAAGCGAGCTCTTCGGGCATGTGAGGGGGGCGTTTACCGGAGCCAGTACGGCCCGGCCCGGGCTCTTCCGCGAGGCCGACCGCGGCACGCTCTTCCTCGATGAGATCGGAGACATCTCTCCCGGGCTGCAGGCCCGGCTGCTCCGCGCGCTGCAGGAGCACGAGATCGTGCCCGTGGGATCGGAGACACCGGTCAAAGTGGACGTGCGGATCCTCGCCGCGACGCATCGCGATCTGCCCGCGCTGGTTCGCGAGGGCCGTTTCCGCGATGATCTGTACTACCGGCTCAACGTCGTGACGCTCACGCTGCCGCCGCTCCGCGAGCGCAGGCAGGACATACCGCTTCTGCTCGACCATTTCCTCCGCTCACTGGCGGCCCGTCACCGGCGCGGGCCGGTAGCGGTAGACCCCGACGCGCAACGAAGGCTGCTCGGCTACGACTGGCCGGGAAACATTCGCGAGCTGCAGAATGTGCTGGAGCGCGCGATGCTGCTCGCGGAGCAGGATGTGATCGGTCCCGAGCATCTTCCGCCCGACGTGCGCCCCTCGGCGCTTGCGGCGCCCTCCGCCTCCGCTGTGTCCGATGGTGATCCTTCGGGTCCGCTGTTGTCGCTCGAAGAGTTGGAGCGCGGCCACGTCGCAATGGTGCTCCAGGCCGTGCACGGCAGTCGCGAGGAAGCGGCACGCATTCTCGGCATTTCGCGCCGCACGCTCACCCGTATGATCCAGCGCTGGAGCCTTCCGCGGCAGTGACCGGCGGGACACTCTGTCCCTGCCGCGACAGAGTGGCGCGCCAGACTCGCTCCGAATTGCGGTTTCGAACTTCTATCTCTCCTCCACGCGGCCCGGCCACACGACGGTGGGGTGGCACATCGATTGCCTTCTGGCGTGGCGACATCGGCGTCCGGAAGCTCCGAGCCGCCGCACTTAACCGAGGAGGAGAGAAATGTTCCGCAATATCGCCCTTGCCACGGCCCTGCTCGCCTGCGCCGCGGGTGCCGGAAGCATGGCCGCACAGATATCGGCGCCTGCCAAGTCCGCACCGAGCACCCGGAAGACGTCGAGCGCCGCCGCAATGACGGCCACGTCCGACACCACCCACCATATGAAGTGGACCAAGGCCCAGATCGAGGTGGCGCAGACCGAGCTGGCGAAGGGTGGCTACTACAAGGGCAAGCCGAACGGGCAGATGGATGCAGATACGCGAAAGGCGCTGAAGGCGTACCAGAAGGCGAACAACCTGCCGGCGACCGGCAGACTGAGCGACAGCGTGCTGGTGAAACTGAAGTCGGTGTAACCCCGTCGTACCAACATCCCACCTCAGGCAGCAGACCGGCGGCCCCGTGTCTGATGCCTTCCGCCCCTCCGCAAGGAGGGGCGCCTTCCTTTTTGGGGGTAAGGCGTATCGTTAGAGCAGGAGCGCCCCGGCCAGTCCGAGCAGAAGCATGAAGCCGCAGACGTCGGTGAACGTCGTCACGAAGATCGACGAGGCGATGGCGGGATCGATGTCGAGCCGCTCGAGAACGATGGGAATGAAGGCGCCGGCGAAGCCCGCCACGAGCAGATTTCCCGACATGGCGAGAAAGACGACAAAACCGAGCCGCGTGCCTTCGCCAAGCAGCGCCGCGACGATGCCAACCACCACACCAATCGCCACGCCGTTGATCATCCCCACGATGACTTCCTTGCCGACGACGCGGGCGAAGAGGTGGCCGGGAATGAGACCCAGCGCCAGGCGGCGCACGGTGACGGCGAGCGCCTGGGTCCCCGCGTTCCCGGCCATCCCGGCGATGACCGGCATCCAGACCGCGAGTGCGATCGTTCGTTGGATAGTGCTCTGAAACAGGAAGACGACACCCCCGGCCAGAAACGCCGTCAGGAGGTTGACGTAGAGCCACGGCAGCCTGCTTCGCACCGCCACGCTCCAGCCGGCCGCCAACTCTTCGTCGGCGGAGACGCCGCCGAACTTGAGCAGGTCTTCCGTGGTTTCCGCCTCGACCACGTCGATGACGTCGTCGAAGGTGATGTGCCCGAGCAAGCGTCCGCTCTCATCCACGACCGGGACGCTCGCGAGGTTGTACCGCGCCATCAGCCGGGCCACTTCTTCCTGGTCGAGATCGGGTCGGACGGAGATGTCGGCGTCGGTCATGAACTCGCCGACCATCCGGTCGGGCTTGCTGACGACAAGATCCTTGAACGGCAGGATACCCACGAGCCGCCGGTTGTCGTCGACCACGAAGATCTGGTAGAAGTCGGTGGCTTCCTCGGCCTGCCGCCTGATCTCATCGAGCGCCTGAACCACGGTGTCCGTGTCGCGCACGGTCACCGTGTTGGTGGTCATGAGGCCGCCGGCCGTCTCGTCGTCGTAGCGAAGGAGCCGGTCGACGTCGGCGCGGTCCTCGACCTCCTTGAGGATGCGCTCCTGCTCGGCGATCGGCAGCTCGCCGAGGATGTCGGCCGCATCGTCGTCCTCCAGCTCCTCGACGATCTCCGCGGCCCGCTCCGCGTCGAGCGCGGCGAGCGTGTCCTCGGCGTGCGCCTCCTCGGACATCTCCGCGAGCGCCTGACTCGACAACTCGACCGGGAGGGCCCGCACCACCGTCACCCGCTCCTGCTCGTCGAGCGCGGAGAGCACGTCGGCCAGGTCGGCGGCCTCGAAGTCGTGCGCCCGGCGGACAAAGGCGGGGATCTCACCGGTGCGGACGAGCTCCACCATGCGATCGATTTTCTCGTTGGGATCGGTCATTGCGTGCCGGGATGGAGTGGCACCGCCGACGGCGACGCCGACCGGATGATCAGCCGCTCGACCCGGGTCGGCGAGGCCTCGAGCACGTCGAACTCGACGCCCCGAAGCGTGAAGCGCTCACCGGACCCGGGAATCCGGCCGGCCCACTCGGCCAGGAGCCCGGCCACGGTCGTGGAGCGGCCGGCCGGGAGCAGCACTCCGAATGCGTCTTCGACCGCCTTGAGCCCCAGGTTGCCGTCGGTCTCGATGAGAGGGCCGCCGGCGGTCCTCGGGGCCACCACGCCGTCGTCGTGCTCGTCGAAGATCTCGCCGACCAGCTCCTCCAGAAGATCCTCCAGCGTGGCGATGCCGAGGCTCCCGCCGAACTCATCGAGCACGACCGCCAGATGCCGGCGCTCGCGCTGCATGTCGAGCAGCAGGTCGCCGCAGCTCCGGCTGCCTGGCGTGACCGCCACCGGACGCACGGGCAGCGGATCGCCCGGCTGGAGCTTGAAGAGATCGAAGGCGTGGACCATGCCGACGATCTCGTCGAGCGTGCCGCGGAACACCGGAAGACGGCTGTAGCCGCTCTGCGCGAAGACGAGTCGTATGTCGTCGATCGGCGCATGCTCCTCGATGGCGACGATCTCGGTGCGCGGCGTCATGACCTCGCGCACGGGGCGCACGCTGAACGCCATCACACCGCCCACCATGGCCATCTCGTCATCGGGCCGGAGGCCCACCGCCGCACCCTCGCGCCAGATGGCGCGAAAGTCCGTGGGCCGGGTCGCCGTGCGCGCGGGAAGGAGCAGTCCGAGTACGCGCGACCAGGGTCGGAGCAGCGGCGTGACCCGGTCCGCCACCGACTCCGCGCGCGGACGGGTGAGCCAGCGCGGCACGAGATACGCCGTGACAAGCACTACCGGCACGGCGAGCAAGGCGAGCATGACGACCACCCGCGGAGTTCCGGCGCCGGCGCTCGCGAGGATTGCGGGAATGACGGCGCCCACGAGAAGCACGCCGAGCGACGTGGTAGCCGACGCGGCCGTGAGGTAGTAGTCGATCTGGTTGAGCCAGGCGAGCGACGGCGTGGCACCGCGGAGCCGCCGCCCAACCGCACGGGTCAGCTCCGCGCGGCTCACGGTCACGAGCGCCGCGCCGGCCGTGGCCCCGAAGGCCGCCATGGCGAGGCCTACCGCGACGACGATCCAGATCACGAGACCACCCGCTCCGCGTTGTCGAGCGATGCACGGACCACCGGCCGGCGCACGGCAACACGGCGCACCCGACGCCTCACGACGTGCTCCACGACAAGGCGATACCCTTGCAGATCGATCGCCTCCCCCACCTTCGGTACCCGGCCGAACTCCGCGAGCACGAGGCCGCCCACGGTGCTCACGTCCTCGCGGTCGAAGCTGTGGCCGAGCGTGGCCTCGAGCTCGGAGAGAGCGACTCCACCATCGACACGCAGCTGGTCGCCGGGAACCTCCTGGATCGGCGCGACCTCGTCGGTATCCCGCTCATCTTGGATCTCGCCCACGATCTGCTCCAGGATGTCTTCGAGAGTCACGATGCCGGCGGTGCCGCCGAACTCATCGACCACGACGGCCAGATGAATCGGACCGCGCTGAAAATCGCGCAGCTGGCGATCGAGCGTCTTGCCCTCGGGCACGAAGGCCGAGGGTCGGATGAGCGCCCGCCATGGCCCGGCCTGGGCACCACTGGAGGCGAGGACGTCCTTGGCGTAGATGACACCGGCGACCGCGTCGGGATGGCCGTCATAGACCAGCAGGCGGGCATGCTCGGAATTGCGGAGCGTCTCCACGACTTCGTCGAGCGTGGCCGAGGAATCAACGGCGACGATGTCGATTCGTGGCGTCATCACCTCAGCCACGGTCGTGTCGGCGAGCGAGAAGACGCCCAGCAACATGTCGCGCTCCACCACCCCGGTGTGCCGGGTAGACGGAAGCCGCGGACCGGTGCGGGTCTGGGCGTCGGCCCATGCAGCCAGCCGGAGGAGCGGTGAGAACGGCGCGAGTGTGGACGTGGCTGCGCGCCGCATCGGACCGGTAAGCTCGGGCGCCACGACGGCGAGAAGGCGAGGCAGGAGATCGCCCACCACCCAGACGAGCGAGATGGCGAGGACCAGGCGGATGAGACTCTGCGCGGGCGACCACGCCCACCACGCGACGGCGCCGCCCGCCGCAGCACCCGCGAGCACCAGCAACGAGAGGTGCGCGACGTGGAGCTGGCGGGAAAGGGTGGCCCCGCCACCGTCG